>JBARRP010000287.1:0-2204 GCA_049644285.1 Candidatus Acidiferrales bacterium
ACGGCCCTCATATCGTAGGATCTCCTTGTGTCTACATTGTATCAACATGATGCCATGATGTTCCTCGCGTGTCAACATTGTCGATACACTGTTTTGGCTACCCTGAACCAGCTCGAACGACTGCAGCAGCGATCGATCGTGTAACATCGCCCGCAGAAAGCTGATCGGATTCGCGTGGATGTACACTTGATTGACGGGACGTATGAATTGTTCCGGCACTTTTTCGCCGTGCCCTCTGCCGCAGATGTGAACGGTAAGGAAATCGGCGCAGTACGTGGTGTCCTGACTTCCGTTTTGTCCATGATTGAGCGGGGTGCAACCCACATTGGGGTTGCAACCGATCATGTCGTGGAGTCGTTTCGGAACGATCTGTATCCCGGATACAAGACCAGCGAAGGTGTACCTCGGGAGTTGCTCTCGCAGTTCCCCGTTCTCGAGGAAGCACTTGAGGCAATGGGAGTGGTGGTGTGGCCAATGGTCTATTATGAAGCGGATGACGCGCTCGCTTCTGCCGCCGGTAAAGCAGCGAAGGATGACCGTGTGAGGCAGGTGCTCATTTGTACGCCGGACAAGGATCTCAGTCAGTGTGTTGTGGGCACACGGGTCGTTCAACTGGACCGCAGGCGCGACATCTTGCGCGATGAAGCCGGCGTTGTGGCCAAGTTCGGGGTGAAGCCCCAATCGATTCCGGACTACCTGGCTGTGGTCGGCGACAGTGCAGATGGTTTCCCGGGTTTGCCTGGATGGGGCTCAAAGGCTGCGGCTCTTACCTTATCTCAGTACCCCCACCTGGAAGGCATTCCGAAGGATTGGCGAGAATGGCATCCATCAATCCGGAAGGCCCGCTTGCTGTCCGAATCGCTATTCAGCGCATGGAACGACGCCCTATTGTTTCGCACCCTTGCAACCCTGCGACTGGATGTGCCCGTTTTTGATACGGTCGAGGATCTTCGTTGGAAGGGACCGCGCCTGAACTTTGAGGAACGCTGTCAGCGAATGAAGTCACCCGATCTACTTGGTCGCGTTAGGTCAGCAAAATCAATGAGACGTGTGCCTCGCACTTCGCACTGAATCTTGTGACACAGCGCATGGCCGGCACTCACAGAGCCTATGATCGCCCTTGAGCCAATCACGCCGCAGAACGCATTGATCTTCCAGCCCCTACTCTCCCGCCAGAAAAAGGACGCCTCTGAGTAGCTCGGACTCGGCGGGAACCCAGAACCCTTGACTCTCGGCGACCTTGCGACAGCTAGCGAAGAAGGGGAGACATTGCCTAGAAGCAACTCGTGCAACCAGATTGCAGGGCCGCACAGAACGGACAGAATAGACAGATGCAAGCCGAGGGATGTCCTTCGAAAAGCTTCCAGCTCGCCGGTGAAAGCATGGCCGACATAGATGCTCTCACCGAGTTTAAACACGGCGTGGCCCTCCTGAACAATGGGTATCCCGAACTGGCTCTCGTGCGCTTGCGGCGTGCGTTCGAATGCGAGAGGCAAAAACCCTTTCTACCTGTCCTTTCTTGGATTGTCGATCGCGCGTGCCGAAGGCAACTGGGATCAAGCCTCAGAGCTGTGCGAAATAGCCGTACAGCTAAATCGGGAGGAGGCGCAGTTCTATTTGAACTTAGCAGAGGTTTACGTATCTGCTGGGCGACGCGCAAAGGCGGTGAATACGCTGGATGCCGCCCTGGAATTGTTCGGTGAGGATACGCGATTAAAGCATGCCCGTCGAAGAGCGGAGAGGCGCCGCTCTCTCGTATTGCCTTTTCTCAGACGCGAGCATATCTTGAATCGCGAACTCGGTAAATTGCGGCACCGCATCTTAAGGCGCCTGGGCAAAGAGAACATTTAAGACGTGTCCTAAGAGGAATAGTCACGTGGCCACTTTAGGGCGCAGCGACAGAAGCTCATCTGCGTTCCCTAGCGCAAACGTGGCAAAACAGAGCGCCAACACCAAATGATCCAGTGCGGCACCAAAGTATTGCCAAAACGCCGCATGCGCGCCAGGATAGTTCGAAGCGAATAGGAGCACGAGCATATAGACCAGCCCGCACACGCTGGCTGTGCGCACCAAGACACCGAGGATGAGCCCGAGGCCGATCGCCAACTCGCCATAGGCCACCAGAAAAGCAATTGCCGTGCTGTGCGCAAGGACGAAGTGACGTAAGATGGGAACCATAAACGGATAGGCGCCGTCTTCCAGGA
>JBARRP010000288.1:0-19750 GCA_049644285.1 Candidatus Acidiferrales bacterium
AAACTAAGGAGCCTACCCGCCAGCAGAGAGGGGCGATCCAACAAGCCGCAGAGGAATTACAGAAGAGCCGCGGCGGGTTCTGCGCAGCGGTAAAATGGTTATGCTCGCCAAAACCCTCGAAGCCAGTGGTGTCAGCGAATCGGCTCACAAAGCTTCTTGAATCGGGCAAGCTTGAATGGGGACGTTATCCCGACATCGATGAAAGCAGCGAGAAGGTCATCAAATACTTCGAGGATCATGGGCTGAAACATTTCAGAGTCCGTCCATCTCTACAGGACGGTAGGTTGATTCTTTTCCCCAGGTGTGTCCATTTGGTGGATCTGTTCTGCGCTTTCCTCCTTAACGAATGCTCCGGCAAGCGAACATCCGAAATGCCAATCAAGACCTGCGGTCAGTGCGGAAAACTATTTTGGTCGCCGTCAAAGGCTGCCGAGTTCTGTTCGAGGGATTGCCAGTGGAACCACTATTGGACGCCAGAGCGAAAACGAGACGATACCTACATCAAGAGGCTTGAAGAATTCATTGATAACTGCAGAAGGCAAAAGCATGGATTTTCGCAGAAAGACCTCGGAGCCAAACTGACGTCGCACCAAGTGGTGAAACGCCTGAGCCTCATGGAAGAACGGTGGCTTCGTGAGTGGCCCAAGCTGGCTGTGAGAGTTCGCGCAATCCAAAGCGCAATATCTGAGGTAAGATCATGAGAGGAGTCTCGTAGGATGTGTTTCGGTGGAGAAGCGTGCTACCTGATGCTACCATTTCCCCGCGATTTAGCGGTTTGGTCGTTGGGCCAAGCCCTTTCTGACGAAACGCTTGCGGTGATCCAAATTAAATCCTATCAATCAGTTAGGCTAGTGTAGCGAAGCAAAACCCAGCAAACGGTAGCAGCGTTCAAGCAACATGGGGTCGAATCCCACCCTCTCCGCCAGTGATAGCGGTCGCAGTCAGCATTCAGTAGTCAGCCTCACCTTGTATCTGGCTCGCCGGCTGAGTAGGGAGCAAAGACGGCGTGGCTTACCTGCGGATAGGGACGGTCCCAGCCCTTGGCGTCGTGCCACAGAATTCGATTCAGAATCTCCGTCGGCGCGGCATCGGGAACTGAGAAGTTCATCTTCAGGGATGCCAGTGCCGCTTCCCGGGCAGCGCCTTTCAACGCGCTGGCTGGCGGATTCAAGTCGAAAATGGATTGCTGCGGGCGTTCCGAAGTGTAGGACGCGAAATCCGGAGTGGCCTGAAACGTATTGCGCATGTCGGTGGCGATGAGATCGAATAAAGAGAGCGTCGGCAGGCCGAGGATCAGCTCGATCGTTTTCAGCATGCTCGGCTGCGAGTAAAAAGTGGAATCGATGCTGCCCTTACGCACGTACGGGCTGATCACGAGGGCCACCGTGCGATGACCATCCACGTGATCGATGCCGTCTTGCGCGTCGTCCTCCACGACGAAGATTGCCATGCTCTTCCAGAATCGTGATCTGGACAGGCCTTCCACAATCTGGCCAAGAGCGAGGTCGTTATCGGCCATGCACGCCTTAGTCGTCGATGTGCCGGGATAAGTTCCGATGGTATGGTCGGATGGGAGATGGATGATGGCCAGATTCGGCATCTTTCCGTCTTTCTCCCATTGATCGACATGACGCAAGAAGATCCGCGCGCGAACGACGTCCGGAACCTGAAGGCCATATGCGGGAAAGTCCTTGGCCACGATCTTATTCAGTGGCGCAATCGGCGTTACGGTATGAAAGGTATCCGCGAAATTGTCGCCATTCTTCCACTGATCCAGGAACTTGGCGCGGTCGGTTATTTTCCAATCCTTTAGATTGCCGGCGAACTCGCCGAAAACTTCGACCGTTTTCTTTCGACCCAACGCGTCATCCCAAATGAATCCGCTGCTCGCGTATGCCAGGGGATCATCTCCAGCCTTCGGATAGCTACGCCCGCCATATCCTGGCCAGTAGGTGTAATCCGTCTCCGCGCCCTGAGTCACCCACTGATGACCATCGCCGCTGTTTCCACCGGTGGCGTAAAAGTTGTCGAGAATTACGAACTGCTCGGCGAGGCGATGATGGTTGGGCGTGACATCGCGTCCATAAACCGCCAACGAGCGGTCGCTATTGGCCTGCGAGAAATCGCCAAAGAATTGATCAAATGTGCGATTCTCTTTGATGATGTAAACGACGTGATCGATCGGCGACGGATCGCCCGCGCGCGCCGGCACCGGAAATGGCTTTGGGTTGCTCAGCGGCGCGCTCTCGGCGCGGGCGAGTCGTGCGCTGCGCAGCCTCAGATGATTGTTCTCTGCGACTGCGGTGGAATACCCCGCGAGCTGGGCAGCGTCGGGTATCGGAATTACATGAACCGTGCCGCGATACGCGTGGACGTAACGGTGGGTCGGCCCCACCTCAACATCAAGCCCTACTGCCTTGGCCATTTTTTTCAGGTTTTCGAGATTCCAGCCCGAGCCAACGCCAAGCAACGTCGATACGGCCAGATATTTTGCGTCACTGCTGATCTGAATGTGATTGGGATACCAACCCGTCGGAATCAAGCCCTCGATCCGGCCATCGGCTGCGCGGACGACGGCAACCGCATTGATGCCTCCGCATGCCGCGTACAAGGTTTTGCCATCGGGGCTGACGGCAACTCCGTTGGGCGCAACGCCGGGACTCTTGCGGTCGAACGGCTGGATCGAAATCGTCTGAGCGACCGTATTCGTCACGGTGTTGATGACCGAGACCGAATCCGAGTTGTTGTTTGCCACGTAAAGCCTTGCCCGCGATTCGTCCCAAAAGAGCGCATTGGGATGCAGTCCGACGGGAATCGAAGTGGTGGCCTTCATGCTCAGCAGGTCAACTCGGGTGACCGTGCCGGATGAGGCGATGCCTCGGGCATCCACGACGACGTTGTCGGCGTCTTTCTCGCTGCCCGTCGGCGAGGTCCTGTCTTTGGGGCCCGGCACGCGCCCGCCCCAATCGCTGACGTAGGCTACGCTACTGGACTTATTGATGGCCGCGCCGAAAGGGGCAATTCCTACCTTCACGGTTCCTTTGAGTTTTCGGGCTACGAGATCTACCACCGCGATCGCGTTGTTGAATGTCAGCGCCACGACGGCGTAGCGCTGACCGCTGGGGTTCTTCTCACCGGCGACCACCAGGCCGCCGACCTGGTCTGTCCCGAGGTGACCCACCAAGACTCTGGCCGTATCGCCCGAAATGGAAACGACCTGCACGGATTGTGATTTTTCGTCCGCCGTGACTGGCCCGAGCCCGCTTAACATGGGCTGCGCGGTCGCGGGATCGATGGTAATCCCCTGCATACCCGGCGAGACTTTTGCGTGAATCAAACACACGACCTGGTTGGTCCTCCAATTCAGCTCGAAGACCGCAGCGCCTCCCGAGCCGATTCCCAGAACGTACACCGTTTCGCTCGAGACGCCGAATGCCACGCCGTATACGCGCCCGTTGAAGACGCTCTGGACGCCGGCAGGTGTAATGCCTTGTCGAGTGGTGATAACGCCCGGATCGGGCACGCTGCGAACGGGTTTCTCGGGCGTTTGTGCCAGCGCAAGAGTGGCCAATGCAAAGAGACTTGCGGAAAGAACGACAAGAATACATGCGAAGCGCATGCGGTGCGGCACATTATCTCCTGAAGATCGGGACCGGCCCCGCTGAGAATTGAGGCCAACAACCACCTCGTCATTAGCACAGATTCGCGTCGCCGAAGTTAACAAATGTTAATGGGTCCCGTACAACGGTATGTTCTAGCTCTGTCGCCGTTCCGGGACTGCAACCAGCGGCGCGTCCTCAGTCCCAAGGTTTTCACCCTGGGCTATTTTCTGCCGCCGCTCCGCGGCTTCCGCCGGGGCGGACGTTAGCCATGCGACAAGGCGCGACGAGCTATGCCTTGCCCAAAGCCGTTCGGCTACTGGATGATCGAAAGTGCAGAAAGTCGGTTTGATCAGGCTGGCCCGGCGGACAAGAATTACGATGAAGAAACTTTGCGCCAATCGAAAACCCATTCGGCGGATCGATGTTTCGCACGGTGAAGGCCTGGGAATAATTCGATGCCTCGATTTGTGATTGACGGCCTTGGCCGGCGCTCGCGCGTTCTCGAGCTGCTTGGCGACCGACCAATCTCGATCGGCTCTGCCAAGTCCAGCAACCTAGTCCTGGAGGACGCGAGCGTCTCGCGTCTGCACGCTGTCGTTCGCTCGAACATGGACGGCCATTGGCAGATCGTTGACCGAGGCGGCGCGACCGGGATCAAGGTCAACGGGGCTCGAGTGAAAGAAGCGACGCTGCGGCCGAATGACGAGGTGGTTGTTGGCGCGTACCGGCTGAGATTCGAAGAGCCAGATGTTCGCGGCGTTGCCGCTCACGACGCCGCGAGCCTGCCCCGATCGGTCGTTCGGGAATTGGGGCAGTCCGCTTACTCTGGCTCGCTTCTTCAAGCGGAACCCCTCGGAAGTGTTGAGTCGCCCGAGGTCGGGGGGCGTGCGGACGTAACTGAACGGGTGCGCGTTCTTGAACGCGAAAATCGCCTCTTGACGCTGCTCTACCGTGCGACGCGGGCGCTCGCGGAACTCACCGAAGTCGAAAAGGTCACAGAACGCGTACTGCAAATGGTGCTGGAGATCGAAGGAGCGGAACGCGGGTACATAATGCTCTTGGACGAGCCCTCGGCCGGGAGCGCGACCCTGAGCGAAGGACAGTACGGCTTTCAGCCGGCAGTGATTCGATATCGCCACGAAGCGAGAGAGCTAGGAGCACGAGGCACGCCGCACCTTGTTATATCGCGGAGCATCATCCGGCAGGTGATGCAGACGGGGCTTCCACTTCTCGTCTGCGATGCCCAAGCAGATCCTCGGCTTTCGGCAAGCCCGAGTGTGGTGCTTTCCGGGATTCAGTCAGCCATGTGTGCCCCGCTTGGCAGCCACGATCGTCGCTCCGGTCTCCTTTACTTGGACAATCTGTCCCGCCGCGGCATGTTCTCGACGGAGGACCTGAATATCTTTGCTGTGATTGCATCCCAGGCCGGCCTGGCGATTGAACGGGTCCGGGGGCGAAACACAGTTCCCGTGAAGAGTGCGCCGGCGGTATTGGCCGAGAAGCCCTCACGCTGACCTAACGAGCGAGTCTGAAGAATGCTTTCAATTTCTCACCCCATAGTTTTCTGGCTGCGCTTTGAGCTCCATTCTTCCTGGAGCGACTCCGACAGTGCGTCTCTTTAGCTTGAGCCCAGACTAACGTAAACTTCCGTGGATTGGGAGCGCACATGTCATTCGCGAACCTCGTACTTGGGAGACCGATTCCGACGTCCGATGAAAGAGCGGAACAGATTGGAGCGAGCGCCGGGATTCCGATTTTCGGATTGGACGCGCTCAGTTCCGCAGCGTACGGACCGGAGGCAGCGCTGACTCTGCTGATCCCGCTAGGGGTCGCGGGGGTGGCCTACATCGTCCCAATCAGCGCGTCGATTATTTTGCTTTTGACGATCGTCTACTTTTCTTACCGGCAAACGATCGCTGCATATCCGGGTGGAGGCGGCTCGTACACTGTCGCGACCGAGAACCTCGGCACGTTTCCAGGGTTGCTCGCGGCGGCGGCGCTGATGATTGATTACATCTTGGTTGTCGCCGTTGGGATTTCGGCCGGCGTGGGCGCCCTTGTATCCGCGGCACCAAGACTCCTGCCACACACGTTGAGTCTCTGCCTGGGAATCCTCGTGCTCATCACGATCATTAACCTACGCGGGGTGCGCGAGGCTGGTACGTTGTTCATGATTCCGACGTACTTTTTCGTGGGCACCTTGCTCGTCACCATCTTCGTTGGAGCCGCAAAGATGGTTCTGGCCGGGGGACACCCGACGCCGGTGCAAGCTCCTCCTCCGGTGGCCGCCGCAACGACGGCAGCGGCGGCGAGCCTGTGGGTGTTGCTGCAAGCGTTTTCGAACGGCTGCACGGCAATGACGGGCGTGGAGGCGGTCAGCAATGGCGTGAAGGCGTTTCGCGAACCTACAGTGCGCAACGCTCAGCGGACTTTGACGGTGATCATCGGGATTTTGATTGTGTTGCTTGCGGGAATCGCAGTCCTGGTTCGCGCTTATGGGATCGCGGCGACGAACCCGGGGGAAGCCGGCTACCAAAGCGTTCTATCCATGCTGGTGGCCGCGGTGGCAGGAAGGGGCGCGTTCTACTACGTCACGATTGGATCGGTTCTAATCATTCTGGCATTGTCGGCGAATACCGCGTTCGCCGATTTTCCTCGTTTGTGCCGGGCCATCGCGCTGAACAGCTACTTGCCGCATGCGTTCCGGTATCGAGGACGGCGTCTGGTGTACTCGGAGGGCATATACGTCCTCGCAGGCGTTTCCGGACTGCTTCTGATCCTGTTTCGCGGAGTCACGGACCGGCTGATTCCTTTGTTCGCGATCGGCGCCTTCCTCGCTTTTACTCTGTCACAGGCAGGAATGGTGGGGCACTGGAAGAGGGCGGGAGGCCGTGGCGCTTGGCGAAGCATATTCGTCAATGGCTTGGGGGCTGCGGCTACGGGCTTGACGCTGCTGGTGGTGTTGGTTGCGAAATTCACGGCGGGAGCCTGGGTGACTGCGCTCCTGATTCCTGTCCTCGTCACCGCGATGGTCTCCGTGCGGCGTCACTACGATCGCATCGATAAGGAGACAGAGATCTCGACGCCGCTCGAAATTACCAGCCCGGGGCGCCCTCTCGTCGTGGTGCCGATCGAATCCTGGGACAGGGTCTCGGAGAAAGCTTTGCAGATCGCATTTACACTCTCGCCCGACATTGAGGCTGTTCACGTCGCGACCGAAGAAGATAAGAGCGCGATTGAAGAACGCTGGAGCAAGCTGGTGGAGGTGCCGGCAAATCAGGCGGGAATCAAGCCGCCCAAGCTGGTGATCTTGCCGTCGCCCTACCGGTACGTTCTTTTGCCGATCGTGGCCCACGTTCTGGAGGTCGAGCGCGCAAATCCCGATCGGCTGATCGCGGTGCTGGTGCCAGAACTCGTTGAACGCCACTGGTATCACTATCTGTTGCGAACGAATCGGGCAGAACTCTTGAAAGCGCTACTGCTTGTAAGGGGCAGCCAACGAATTATTCCGATCACGGTACCGTGGTATTTGACGTCTTGAGAACAAGGCGTCCAGGAGAACTCACGCGGACTAGGGCGTTGGAGAGACCGTGGGGGAGTTCGCGGCAACCTGAGGTGGCCGCAAGGCGAGGTAGGCGCGGCCGAAGGCGGCGTGCTGCGTTCCGGCGGTGACGACCACGGCCTGGATGACGTACTGGCCAGCGGGCAACTTCCCGAGGGGAAGGCTCATGCGGAATGAGGCCGTGCGCGTCTTCGGGTTGACGTCGGTGGGCGCCAGCAAGGGAGTGGCGTTGACCTGCAAGCCGCTGCGGAAGAAGGCGAGCGCTGCGCGAAGCGTAGTGGGATCGTCCTTCGCAGGGTAATACGCCTGGAAGAAGGCGTAGAGAGTCTGGTCCTTCGTGAACACGCGCGTCACACTCGGAACAATCCTCTGGCCTGACATCTCCAGGGGCGAATTTGCGATCTTGGCTTGAGCGCCGAGGCCTTTTGTCTGAACCTCAGATGACTTTTCAATGGGAACGAGTTGGCTTGAAAGAAAGACGGAGCTCAAGGTGACGCGATTCGGTTGCGACGGAGGCAAAACAATATCTTCTTCGAAGGTGCCGATGCGGCCAGTTTCGTTTTCCCTCGCCAGGAATTTCAGCCGGTATTTGCCGGGCTCGAGAACGACACCACCTTGATACAGAAGATTGCTGCGATTGACCTGCTCGAAGCGCTGCTGATCGAGTTGAACGCGGATCGTATCGCGCAGACTTGCGACGCTCTGGCCTGAAGGATAGGCGCGAACTTCGGCAGCGAAATCAAAAGCGGCTTCCCGGCGTCCGTGCTTTTGCGCCCAATCGAGAGCGCTCGAGGAGAGCTTGGCGGCGATGGGCACGTAAATCTGCTGGTCGCTGAGGCGAAACATCGAGGTTTCCACGGCAATGGGCAGCTCAACGACCGGGTTCTCGGAATGCATTGCGTCGGCGAGCTGCTGATCGCGACTTTCCTTTTCCAGGTGCTGGAAATCTCTTGGGGCGTAGTAGCCGTTGCGGTAGCGGACGTGCACGCCGGGCGCGTTGACCTTCACGCGAACGGCTCGCCAACTGCCGTCGTGCTTGACGTTCGGGCCGAGATAGTAGCCGAGGAGGTAGTAGCCGGTGTTGTCCTGCTGAATTTTGGGGAACGCTTCGCTTAAATCGCCGAGATCGAAGAAGGAGCGGCCGCCCGTGTCGGAGGCAAGGGTGGCGAGGGTGTCGCGGGAATCCTGGCGCTGCTCGGTCTGGTGATAGACGGAGGCGCCGGTGAACATGGAATTTCCGGTGGCGGCATCCGTGGAAGCATCGCCTCCCGGCAGAGTTGTAAACAGTCCGCGAGAGTCGATGGAATAGATGGAAACGTCGGCGCGATTGGCGGCGTCGGTGGCGGCTCGAAGCTGCGTGCGATTCTCTTCGCCGGTTTGCGTGATTCCACTGGTGAATTGAATGATGGCTTTTCTACCCGGGATTGCACCGAGGACATTCGCAAGGCCCTGGACCGCAGCGAGCTTCTGGTCGGTATTGAAGACGTTGAATTCAGTCTCGTCGGCCGTGTAAGCCGCGCCAGTATATTCCTGAACATCGGATTCCCCGTTTTGCGCAGGGGCGTACAGATTGTCGGCAAGTTGAGACGAGGCGCCCGGCGTCAACCGCCTAACCGCTTTCTCGAGCGTCGCGCGGTCGTTGGTGAAATCAGCCCACACCGACAAGCGCACTCCGTAGGTGACGACGCCGACGAGGTCGGCCTTCGACATCTGTTTCTGAATGAACTTCAGCGCGGCGTCGCGAGCGCGCAGCAAGTCATCCGTCTGCATCGAAGTGAGGTCGAAGAAAAGTACAAGCATGCGGCGGTCCCGGACTTGATCGCTGACCGCGTCGGATGGCGCCGGGGTAGGGCTATCGAGCGGCACGACGACTGGTTTCGAGATGTCTTCGCTGGCGGTTTCGATTCGCTCGATGTCCGAATAGGAAAAGATGGAAATTTGCTGCGCCTTGCCGTTGTCGGTGACGCTGAACTGGTCGGGCCGGAGGCCCTTCACGGGCTTGCCGGAACGGTCAGTCACTTCGACATCGATGCGAACCAAATCCGTGGAGGAACGAATGGCCGGGCTTTGATCGGCTTGCGAGGATGGCGGCGGAGGAGGCGGCCCCGAGACGGGCGGCGCCGTGGATTGCTGCTGCGTTTCCGCGGGGAGTGGGCTTATCAGCAGAATCGCGAGCAAGACCGCGATGAATGATTTGCCAGCGGCGCGTGTCATTAGAAATTCACCCGCAGCATAATATCCATCGAACGCATGGAAGCAGCTCCTGTCACGCGGCCGAACGCAGACGAACCCAAGAGGGTCGAGAGGCCATTAAAATTCGGGGTATTGGTGACGTTCTGGACTTCCCATCGAGCTTCGAGGCGGCGCTGGCGATCCGACGGGCCGAAGAGAAAAGACTTGGCCAGAGAGAAATTCCAAGTGAAGGTGCAGGGTCCTTCGATGGTGTTGCGGGCGGCATTGCCGAAACGCAGCGGTGGCGGCACAGCGAAAGCCGCCGTATTGAAGAACGCGAGCGGCGAGCCGCCACAAATCCCGAGATTCGGGTCGCCGACCTGATCGGGGCGTCCGGAGAAGTTCGATCCTGTGCCGGTATTGTCGGACGCATTGCCACCGACGAGAGCGGTGTGGGGTGTGCCCGTCTGCCAGGTCAGGGTGTTCATGGCGCGCCAATTGCCGAACACGCGGTCGGACCAGCCTTGCTGCGCCCAGCGCTTTCTTTCACCGAGGGGGAGCTCGTACACTGAAAAGAGACGAAACTGGTGGCGTATGTCAAAGGAAGAAAGCCCGCGCTCCGCTGCGAAATCATTGTCATTTTGAACGACGACGGCAGTGCCGCCACCGATCGAACTCGCATTGTCGAGCGACTTCGCGAACGTATAGATTCCCTGCACGGTGAAGCCCTGCGAGAAACGGTGCACCAAACGGACCTGCACGGCGTTATAGATCGAATTGGCGCCGGACTGGTCGAAGGTGAATCCCCCGGCCTTAGAAAAACGACGTTGATTGTCGGTGTTGAGCTGGCTGCCGGCCGGCGCGCGATTCGGTGCGCGCAAGAGATCGAGATCCGTTCCCTTTGTACCCGTGTAGGTCAGATTGAGAATCCAATTCGGGGAGAGATCGGTTTCCGTTCCCAACATCCAAACCTGCGCATATCCGTCTCGGTAGAAAGGATCGACTCCGGCGGTGTTCGAAATTCTGTTGCTGGCCGATGCCAGCCCCGGGAAGCCGTTTTCGAGCGTGAGCAACTGGGTAGCGGTGGTGAGCCGCGTCTGGGCAGTGGCAAAGGGGGGCTGGTACGCGAGATAGTACGCGAGGGTGCTGTAGACCGACTCGTTGTAAAAGATGGAATATCCAGCGCGTACGACCGTCTTCGGCTTGATGTTCGGCTGCCACGCGAAACCAATTCTGGGCGCCCAACTCCCGTAGTCGCCATGGATGAGCGCGCGCGGGAAACCCATCGCGCCGGGTGTGACTACGGCGACCGTGTTGGCCTGAGAATTCAAGTCGAGGTTCGCGATCTTGTTGAACAACTCGACCGGCGGCGTCACGGTTTCATAGCGGACACCATAGTCGAAAGTGAATCGTGGGTGGACCCGCCAGTCATCCTGGGCGTAACCGACGAAGCCCCAACTGCGGAAATAGGCACTGGAGCTGCCGAAACGGGTGTTGGTGGCCTGAGGCAAGCCCAGCAGGAAATCGGCAAAGTCGAAGCCGGTGCCGCGAATGGGTTGGCCTTGCGAATCCAGTTGGCTGGTCATCAGACCAGTGAAGGTGAAGGAGCCGCGGGGCATGGGATCGGTGCGGGTGTTGTACTCGATTCGCCGGACCTCACCGCCGGCCCGCCACGTGTGCTTCGTGCGCGTGTAGGTGACGCCGTCGGTAAAGCGCAGAGTCTGGTTGCGCGTCAGAGACGGGACGGGATCGCTCAAGCTTGAAAAATTCGTGTAGCCAACTAGAGGCACACCGAAATCGATCGGATTGGTCGAAATGCCGCTGATCCCCAGATTCGAGGCGATGTCGGCGCCAAAGGAGTTGTCGCTGAGGATTTGAATGCGGCTGCGGCTCCAATTCAGGTGCGTGTCATTGACAAGTCGCGGGGACCAGTTTTGAGTCAGGCCCAAGTCGACGTTCTGATTCCGTGTCGATTGGTGGCTGCCGAACACCGGAAAACTGACCAGGGTATTTTGCCGGACGGAGTTGAAGTTGTATCCACCCTGGACGTTGAATTTCGAGTTGATCGTATGGAGAACATGCAGGTTGAGCGCATCGGACGTGAGGGGCACGGTTGATTGCAGATAGAAATTCTGGACGTTGCCGGGGAGATTCGGGAGAGGAATGAATGCGAGCAATCCTTTGGCCGTGTTGTCGATCATATTCTGCGGAATCTTGCTGTCAAGCGGAGTGCGCGGGCCGGCAATGTTTGACCTGGGATCAAAGAGCTGGATGCCTAGCGCGCTGAAATCTCCCTGGCGCTCCGCGAGCGTGGGGACCGTCGCGAAGGTATCGACAGGACTCTTCTGGGAATCGTGATTGTAGTTGACGAAGAAGAAGGTGCGGTCCTTCCCATCATAAACGTGTGGAATCTTCAGGGGTCCTCCCATATTGCCCCCGACGCGCTCGTCGTAGTGACTGATCTTCGATGAAGGGATGCCAGTCAAAGAAAATGGCCGCGCATCCCAAACGGAATTCTCGTAGCGGTCGTAAAAACTAAATCGAACGCGATTCACGGCTTGGCGAAAGAGCCGGCCTCCGCCACCGAAGGGACCACCACCTCGGCCGCCACCTCCAGGGAATTGACCTGGACCTTGTCCTCCCCTCCCTGAAGGGCCAAAACCCGGGGCTGCGGGACCACCCTGACCGGGGCCACCGCCGGCGCCGCCAGGACTGCCTGGACCGCCGGGGCCGCCCGGGCCGCCGAAACCGCCTTGGCCAGAGCCACCGAACCCCGGTTCGCCGCCTATGCCGCCGAGCCCGTTCGCCGCGAGCCCCTGACCGACTGTGCCGCGCAGTAGGAAGGAATCCGACGATGAAGCGGCACCCAAGGAACCGGAATCAGGGGGCGAGGGGTTTTCATCACCTTGGCCGCTGCTTTCGCGAGCCAGGTCGGTCTGCTGGAAGCCGCCGCGGGCCATGCCTTGGCGCATCGCGTTGACGACACCCGGAGGCAACTGCCGGTCGCGTCCGGCGCCTCTCGCGGTCGAACCGGGTGCCGCCCCAGCCGGCGAATTAGGCGGTGTCTTCGCGCCACCCGCTGGGGGCTGATTCGCATTTGACGCTGAACCGTTCGGCAAAGGAGGCTGAGATTTTGGTTCGAGCTCCGCGAGGGTCGCAACGTGCAGCACAAGATCGATCTTATTGCTCGTCGCAGTTGGGAGCTGTATTTCGGCTGACGCAGACACGAAGCCGAGCTGGCTCGCTTCCGCGCGATAGTGGCCGGCCGGGAGCCCGGGAACTTCGAACTTGCCCGATTCGTCAGTCCAACTCACCCAAACTTTGTTGGTATCTGTGTTAGTAAGTCGCACCGTCGCCCCTGGGATCGGCACACTCTCGGCGGTGCGCACAATGCCGGTGGCGCTCGCCGTGGGGGCTTGGGGCTGTTGAGCAAAGGCCGCCGGGGAGATGAACAGGAGCCAGCCGATAAGCCCTGCGCTCGTTTTTCGAGACGCGAAGTTCAAAGCGTTTCTCTCAACCGATGAGATCCGACCGCACGGAACCCGATCGCTTCCCTTGGGTAGCCTTTGTGCGATGCACGCGGACTGGTTTTGAAGCTTCGTGCCGTTTTTTCGATCAGAGGAACGGGCCGTGGCATACAAGAGGAAAGACGTGGAACGGGCCTCAAGTGTTTCAGCTGGTTTTCACCGGGTTGTCCAGGAAACGCAACACCGACTGCTTAACCATCCGCTTTCCATGCAGTTGTGACGCACAACTCTTCGCATCTCCATAGTTATTGCGTTGAGGCGGCTAAAAAGTTCCCTAAAATCTGCGGAAGCCGACTAAGGGAGGGTCAGCCGATTCTCAGCGGATGATTCTGCGCTCACTTCGGTGGCCTGATGCGCCGCTCGAGGCTTCGATCCCAATGGGTTCGAAGAAAGTTTCCCAGTCCGCCGCTGTGTTAACAGAGACGAGGTTGCCCAGGCGGATGCTCCGCAGCGCGCGCTCCAGAGAGCGGCCAATGAGGAGGATTGCAGGCGGTTCCACAGGAGGCAGGGTGTGGAGCTCTCTCAGCGAGGCGCCGAATTGGTGTTGCGCGGTTGTGGTGGCCTGCGACACGACGACGCAGGGCGTGTCCGGCGGCAAACCTGCCTCGAGGAGGCTTCTGCTCAGGCCGTTCAGGTCCTTTCCCGGCATGTAAACAACGAGCGTTGTGTCCCGGCGAGCGACATCTCTCCAGTCGATGTTGTCCGGAAACTCCTTCCCGTGCGCGTGATGACTGCTCACAATCAGGATGCGCGAGTTGGTCCGGCGATCAGTGAGGGAGGCACCTAGCGAGGCTGCGGCAGCAAAGCCCGCCGTGATTCCAGGAACGACTTCCCAAGGAACTTCTGCCGCATCCAGCGCGTCGAGTTCCTCCGCCAGGCGGCCGAAGACCAGGGGATCCCCGCCCTTCAAGCGAACGACGCTCATGCCGCGGCGAGCGGAATCGATCATTAAGCCATTGATCTCCTCTTGAGTGATGCTCTTCGCTCCGCAGCGCTTGCCGACGTTGATGACGATAGCGTGAGGCGCAGCCAAGGAGGTGATCGCCGCTGGAACGAGATCGTCGTGCAGGACCAACTCGGCGCTGCGCAGCAACGCGCTGGCCTTGACAGTCAGCAGCTCCGGGTCACCCGGACCCGCCCCGACGAGATAGACCTTGCCTCGATCCGCCTTCGTCATGGCTTGACTCCTGGGCTCGTTCCGGATCCTCGGACGACGCGGAATGACGAGCGGCTGGTCGCTGTGTCGGCTTTTTGCTTCAGGAATTCCTCTGATTGAAAGACCGGGCGGTCCGCAAGCCGATGAAGGAGCTTCCTGCGCCTTGCGGAGGGCGGATGGTTGGCGAGAATTTCCCGGCGAAGCGCGCCGATCTCGTGCAGCCAATCTCCCCACGAGTCGTCAAGGGTGTCCTCGAGCTCGCGACGAAGCTTCTGGGCAAACGCCGGACTCTCGCCTGAGGTGGAAATGGCGATCTGGAGGTCGCCCCGACGAACGACAGCCGGGAAATAAAAATCACAATGAGGTGGATCATCGACGGAATTGCAGAGAACGCCTCGCGTCTGCGCCTCCCGGTAAACCCAATCATTGACCTCCGCGGACGAGGTTGCCGCGACCACGAGCACTGCTTCGTTCAAATCATCTGGATCGAATTTACGCCGTTCCCAGAAAATCTGCCCGTCGAGCGCCCACTGCCTCACAGTCTTGGTGGCGCTCCGGCCGACCGCACGCACCACGGCACCGGCAGCCAAAAGGCCCTTAATCTTGGTCTCGCCAACGCGCCCGGCGCCGACGACGAGGCATTGACGGCCTTCCAGCTTGACGAACATGGGAAAAAGCGACATCCGGCATCACTCCTTGGCGTGCAAGCCGCACTCCGTCTTGGCGAAGGCAGCCCAGCGGCCGGCGCGCGGATCCTCGCCCGGCTGCACGGGACGCGTGCAGTAAGTGCATCCGATGCTCGGGTAGTAGCGATCGTGCAGCGGATTGTAGGGAAGCTGATTCGTGCGGATAAAGTCCCAGACCTGAGCTGACGTCCAGTCCGCCAAGGGGTTCAACTTGACCAAGCCGAAGCCGGCGTCCCAATCGAGCTTGCGGGCATTGGCGCGAGCGGGCGTCTGATCGCGGCGGATTCCAGTGATCCAGGCCCGCAACCTGGCAAGCTGGTCTTTGAGCGGCGCAACCTTCCGTATCTGACAACAGAGGTTCGGCTCGCGGCTCCACAGCGCGGCGCCATGCTTCAGCGCTTGCTGCTCCGGGGTCAGCGCCGGACGAGTGCGTTCAACGCGGATTCCGTAGCGTGCCTCAGTCTGCTCGATCAGAGTGTAGGTCTCCGGAAAAAGAAAATCCGTGTCGAGCGTAAAGACGCGAAACTCGACACCGGCACGAGCGGCCAGCTCAACCAGCACGACATCTTCCGCGCCAAAGCTCGAGGCCACGGCGACGTTGGGGCGGAACTCGGTCAGCCCCCAGCGCACGATCTCTTCCGCAGTCCATCGCTCAGCCTCTGCCTGCAAATGCGCAATTCCTGTTTGTGTAGCCTCCATCGATCCTCCCGTCTGATAGGTTCAGCCGAAAAGCAGACGCACTCCCAAGAACAGGCCGAGCACGCCAAATCCAAAGGCAAACCAACTCCGCGAAATACGCTTCGACAGAAACGCGCCCACGCCCGCTCCGGGGAGCAGCCCTGCAGCCACTTTCGCAAACAACACCCAATCGAAAAGCCCGAGACGCGCGTGGAACGCCATGCCGAGCCCGCCAACTACTCCACCGAACAAGTTGCTGGCAGCGGCGAGTTGCGGAACGCTCCAGTCAGTGACCAACACGAGAACAGGGACCAACAGGCTGCCGGAGCCCATCGAGGTCAGCGTTACCGGAGCGGCCGCCCCAGCGCCTACCGCGAGGAGCACAGCCGGCCTCTTGTGGCCATCGAGCACATTCCGGCTTTCTCCGTTTCGCGTGTTGAAGAGCAACCCGCAGGCCGCGGCCAGCAGAGCAACTCCCACCAAGCGCCTCAGCAAGACATCCGCCTGCACGGTGCCTGCGGCCATCCAAGCGTGAAACGCCCACCAAGTCAGCACCGCGCCGCCGGTTCCACCTGCTGCCAAGATCCAGACCGCGCGGCCAGGCAGGTTTCCCATCTGATGATGGGCGACTGCGCCGACGACCTTTGATGTCACGAGCAAGCCCAGCCCAATAGCAATTGCGAGCGCAGGCCGATATCCGACCAGCACCAGCAGCGGTGTAATCAGCAAGCCCACACCCGCGCCGGTCGCACCGACCAAAATTCCACCCAGGAAACCAATGAAGACTTCAATCATTGCGACCTGCACTCTCGGACTGAAAAGCCTCTGCGAGAACAGCGGCAACTTCCGGCCGCGTAAACTCGAGCGGCAAAGGAACACCTTCGCGGAGCATCCGGCGCACCTCGGTGCCGCTCAAGACGAGGCGCGATTCGGGAGGATGCGCACAGGTGCGGCGGCTGGCCAGCGACTCGCAGCGGCGGCAGTAAAACACCTCGTCGAAGAAGAGAGGTTGGATCCCGAGGCCATCGCGGGCAACTTCGCGCAACAGATCGTGGGCGTCGTAGGGCCCGTAGTAGCGGCCGACGCCGGCGTGATCGCGTCCCACCAGAAAATGTGTGCATCCGAAGTTCTTGCGCACCAGGGCGTGAAAGATGGCTTCGCGCGGCCCGGCGTAACGCATCCATGCCGGAAGGACGGAGAGAAGCACGCGCTCCCTAGGAAGGTAGTGATCGAGAAGCGTCTGGTAGCAGCGCATCCGCAACGCTGCCGGCAAGTCTTCGGCGCGCGTTTCGCCGACCAGCGGATGCAGCAGCAAACCGTCATTTACCTCGAGAGCCGTGCGCAGGACGTACTCATGCGCGCGATGCACTGGATTGCGAGTCTGAAAGCCAGCAACGGTCTTCCATCCCCGGGCGGCGATCTCCGCGCGCGTCTGCGCCGGCGTCAGCCAGCGCTCGTCGAGACCGAGGGCGAGCGGATCGCCAAACCATTCGATCGGACCTGCCAAGGCGATTCCGCCTGCGCTGAGGAAAGCAGCGGCGCCCGGATGCGCGGGTTCGGCGGTTTTGAAAACATTGGCGGCCCATTCCGCACGCGGAACAGAAAATTTCTCTTCGACCTGCAACGTTCCGAGCAACGCTCCTTCGTATCGCAACGCTACCGTCTCGCCGGCGCAGACGGCTGAGGCCGACGCTTCGTCCACTTGGAGCAGAATCGGGAATGGCCACAGCGTTCCGTCCGGCAAGCGGAATCCCTCGGCGGTGGAGTGAGCCGCATCAAAGCTCATAAAGCCCTGCAGAGGGCTGAACGCTCCCGTGGCAAGCAGAAGCAGATCACTGGCGGCGCGAGCGCTGATCTCCACGCTTGGAAGCCGCTCGGCTCCCGCGCGCGCCTCGGCCCGGCCCTGGGGCGGCACCACTCGGTCTACGAGGCGCCCTCCATGTGGGGCAATCCGGGTATTTTGTTCGGCGGTCATCCGTTGTTCCTCTCCTGGTTCTTCACTCGGCCCTGTGTGCGACCGCGCGTGCCACGCGTTAGCGCTGTCCGCCCGCTACAACTGTTCGGCACTCCAAGGGTCGGCCTTAGCGATCCTTTCAAGCAGGTTCTTGAAGCGTTCCCAGGAACTTCGCCGCACGGAAGCGGTTGACGCCTTTTCTGGTCGCCGCGTGGTCCGATGGAACCGAGGCAGCCAACGCGCCGGTCTGAACCCCGCCCGAGGAACTTGCAACGAGCCGCGTTCGGCATTTTCGTAGTTCGTCATACGCTCGCCCTTTCTTCCAGACTCCAGATTCGATCCACGATCAAAAAAACCCCTCTAATCCATCAACGCGTGAGGAACAGGCCCCGGAGAAGGATCACGGCTGACGGCGACGACCGCGTGTCCGGCCAATTGAGCCCGCAGCGCCTCATCGGGAAAACGAGAAAAGTACGCGCGGAGGTTTTCTTCGCCGTTTCGGTTGGCCAGATAAGCGCGCAGCAGGCGCTCGATCGCCGCCGGAACTTCGTGCGCGGAGCACCGAAAACCGATGAGGCGCGCCAGCCTCTGGTGCTCACCGACGGCCCCGCCGAGGCAGAAGTAATAAGCGTCGACGAGTTCGTTGCCCTGTTTGATCTTTTTTCCCTCGAGCCCGATGTCGGCAATCCAATGCTGACCGCAACTGTTGGGGCATCCCGCCACGTGCAGCTTGAGCTGCTGGTCGAACCCCGGGACACGCTCTTCCAGTTCCTCGACCAGCCAACGCGCAAATCCCTTGGTCTCGGTGACGGCGAGCTTGCAGAATTCCGTCCCGGTGCAGGCAATCGCGCCGCGCCAGAAAGGCGAGGCTGCGACTCGCAGGCCAACTTGATCCATTTCCCGAGCGAGAATCTGCGTGTTTGAGCGGGGGACGTTAATGATGAGGAGATTCTGCATGTTCGTTGTGCGCAGCTCTCCGCTTGCGAACCGATCCGCCAGGTCCGCGGCGGCGCGCATCTGTTCCGCCGTGATCCGCCCGCGGAGAACCGATGCCCCGACGTAGAAAAGGCCCGGCTGTTTTTGAGGATAAATCCCGACGTGGTCCCGGTAGACGTCGATTGGCGGAGTCTGTTCGACGGCGGGCTCGAGCTCGAATCCCAGGCGATCGTTCAGCTCCTGGAGAAACTGCTCTGCGGTCCAGCCGTGTTGAGTGAAAAGATGTTTGAGGCGGGCGTGGTCGCGGCTCTCTCGCAGGCAGTCCTGGTCGCGGAAGATCTCCACGATGCGCCGAACGACGGGCAGGACTTGTTCCCAGCGGACAAAGGCGTTCAGGCGCAGCGACAGATGCGGATCGGCGGAGAGCCCTCCCCCTACCCGCAGCGAAAACCCCAGCTCTCGTTTGCCATGCTGGGAGCGCTCGATGGCGGTGAGACCGATATCGTTGATCTCGGGATAGGAGCACCAGACGGGACACCCGGTGATGGAAATCTTGAATTTCCTCGGCAGGTTGTAGAACTCATCATTTCCCGAGAGTAGCTTCGCCGCTTCAAGCGCCAGCGGAGATGCATCGCAGATTTCGTCCGCTGCGACGCCGGCGAGCGGGCAGCCGGTAATGTTTCGCACCACATCCCCGCAGGCGCTTTTCGGAGTCAGGCCCACGGCGCCGAGCTCTTCGATCACCTGCGGCAGGTCCTCGATCGTGAGCCAGTGAAGCTGGATGTTCTGCCGGACAGTTAGATCGGCACTGGAGCGCGCATGGCGTGCCGCGAGGCCGGCGATGGCGCGCAGCTGGTGCGACCGCAGCAGGCCATTGGGTATGCGAATGCGAAGCATGAAAAACTTCGTGGCCTTGCCCTCGCCGCCTTGGCCGCCTAAAGCGCCAACACCGTCACCTTGCGTGTAAATCCCCCACCATTTGAAATAGGTGCTGGCCCATTCAGGCAGGACAGTGTCGCGCCCTTGCCGGGCGAAGCCTTTGATCTCCTCAAAGGCCTCCCACGGATTCTTTTCGCGCTTCAGTCGCTCGACTTTCTGCGCCTTTGTTTCTCTGACCTGCTCGGTCGCTGTCAAACTGCCCATCGAAAGTCCCCTGAAAAACAAAAAACCCGCTCACCAGCTTCGGTGCTGGTCAGCGGGCTGTTGAAATCCGATTTAGGAGGAACCTAAGTTTTTCGGATCACACCCCTGCGCCAGCCCCGGATTTGACAACAACAGGCGCAGTTGCAATGACCCATGCTCGAAATCCTACTCTCCATCTGCCCTCGAGTCAAGGAAAGATAAGAAGCTACAGCAGTCTCGGAAGATTGGTAGCGGTGAGCTTTGAGCAGCCGGTTTCGATCCGGGTAATGCGCTGGGGCAAGCACGCGCAACGGTCGCGACCTATTTTCGCGGGGTGAATTTCGCTGTGTCGAGA
>JBARRP010000289.1:0-4046 GCA_049644285.1 Candidatus Acidiferrales bacterium
TCTCGACACAGCGAAATTCACCCCGCGAAAATAGGTCGCGACCGTTGCGCGTGCTTGCCCCAGCGCATTACCCGGATCGAAACCGGCTGCTCAAAGCTCACCGCTACCAATCTTCCGAGACTGCTGAGACGAAACTCCCTTCGTTGACTTGTCTTCCGGTGCGACCTAAGATGGCCGCCCAGAGACGGTACCTTGCGATGATCGGTCAAACCATCTCGCACTACCGCATCCTGGAAAAACTGGGTGGCGGCGGCATGGGTGTGGTCTACAAGGCTGAGGACACTCGTCTCCATCGTTTTGTCGCCCTCAAATTCCTTCCCGAAGAAGTGGCGCGCGACCGGCAAGCGCTTGAACGCTTCCGGCGCGAAGCGCAGGCTGCCTCCGCTCTTGATCACCCAAACATCTGCACGATTCACGACATCGGCGAAGAAGACGGCCAGGCGTTCATCGTGATGCAGTTTCTGGACGGGCAGACGCTGAAGCACCGCATTGCCGGAAAGCCCGTGCCGATTGACGAAATGTTGGAACTGGGAATTCAGATTGCGGACGCGCTCGATGCGGCACATGTGAAGGGCATCGTCCATCGCGACATTAAACCGGCGAATGTTTTCATCACGAAGCGCGGCCACGCCAAAATTCTGGATTTTGGGTTAGCCAAGCTGGCATCGAAACCGGAAGTACATGCTACCCTCGCCACGAATGCAACCGCAGGCGTAAGCGAAGAGCACCTGACGAGCCCAGGCACGGCGGTGGGGACGGTCGCGTATATGTCGCCTGAACAGTTGCGCGCTAGGGAGCTCGACGCACGCACAGACTTGTTCTCCTTCGGGGTCGTCCTCTATGAAATGGCCACAGGGGCGTTGCCCTTCCGTGGAGAGAGCTCCGCCGTCATCACGGATGCCATCCTGAACCGCGTGCCGGTGGCGCCCGTAAGGCTAAATCCTGATATCTCTCCGAAACTCGAAGAAGTCATCAACCGGGCACTGGAGAAAGACCGAAATCTGCGTTATCAGCACGCCGCCGACATGCGTGCGGAACTGCAGCGGCTGAAGCGCGACACCGATACAGGACGTGCGGCGTTAGTCGGCGCAGCTACAGGCGAAGAATCGGCTCAGAGCTCACGGCCTATCAGTTCTCCGCCGGCCTCAAAGCCTTCGAGCGGCAGACACACCGCAGCGCAGTCTTCCGTCGAACCCGCCATCACAACGCAACCGCGTAGCCTCCCCTGGAGAATTCTGGTGCCCGCGGCTCTTGTAGTGGCTGCCATGCTAGGGGCCGGTTTTTATTGGCGCTCGCGTCAGTCCGCGAAGCTGACCGAGAAGGACACTATCGTTCTGGCTGACTTCGCGAACCTTACAGGCGATCCCGTGTTCGATGGCACTCTGAAGCAAGCCCTGGCGGCGAACCTGGGGCAATCACCTTTTCTTAACGTTCTCTCGGACATCAAGGCGACGAGTACGCTACGGTTGATGGGGCGCTCGCCGACGGACCGGATTACAGAAGAAGTAGCAAGAGAGATCTGCTTGCGGACAGGCAGCAAGGCTTTGTTGGGAGGGTCGATTGCCAGCATGGGAAGCCATTTCGCGATCGGACTGAAGGCGATGAACTGCCAGACCGGGGATGCGTTGGGCACGGCCGAGGCGGAGGCGGACAGCCGGGAAAAGGTCCTGCAGGCGCTCGGTGAGGCTGCTACTAGCTTACGCGGCAAGCTGGGCGAATCGCTTGCGTCCGTCCAGAAATTCGACAAACCGCTGCAACAGGCAACTACGTCATCGCTTGAGGCACTTCAGGCATACAGTGAAGGCAGGAGACTCCAATACACAAACGGAGATGCCGCAGCCCTGCCATTCTATAAAAGAGCGGTCGAGCTGGATCCTAATTTTGCGGGCGCCTACGCTGCGCTGGCAACTCGTTACGTCAACCTTGGTCAGGCGAGCCTCGCGATTGAAAACTACAAGAAAGCGTACGACTTGCGTGAGCGCGTGAGCGAGAGGGAAAAGTATTACATCTCAGCTACGTACTATTCGTCGGTTACTGGAGAGATAGAGAAATCGAATCAGGAGTACGAGCTTTGGATCCAAAACTATCCTCGCGATGATCTCCCTTATAGCAACCTCGGAAACAACTTTCAAGATTTAGGGCAGTGGGAGAAAGGCGCAGCCGAAGCACGAGAAACTCTGCGTCTAGAACCCAATGATGTAATCGCGCTCAGCAACCTAGGGGAGTGTTATCTCGCTTTGAACCGCCTGGACGAGGCCAAAGAGACCTTCAGGCAGGCGCGAACGCGCAAACTCGATGATCCGTTCTTGCGGCTGTTTATGTATTACCTCGCTTTTCTTCAGGAGGACGCGGCAGGCATGCAGGAGCAGGTAGTTTCGCTCATGGGCAAGCCGGGGGCAGAAGATGTGATGCTCTCCGCTGAGTCGGACAGCGAGGCTTACCATGGGCGGTTGCGAAAGGCCCGCGAGTTTTCCGAGAAAGCAGTGGAGTCGGCGAAGCGCAATGATGCCAAAGAGACTGCCGCAATCTGGCAGGTAAACGCGGCGCTGAGGGAGGCCGAGTTCGGGAATTCGACTGAAGCTCGCAACTTGGCTGCTGCCGCCCTAGCCTTGGCTCCCGGGCGCGATGTGCAGTTGTTATCGGCAATGGTTTCATCCCGGGTTGGCGATGCCACCCCGGCGGCGAAGGTCGTGGACAAGCTAAATGAAGATTTTCCAGTCGGCACAATCCTGCAGTATTACTGGCTGCCCACCATCAGGGCGGAGATCGAACTCAGCCGCGGCAATCCAGTTAAAGCAATTGAGCTTCTGCAGGCTGCGAGCCCGTATGAAATGGGGGCTGCTCCACAGCTTAATTTTGCGACGATGTACCCCATCTACGTCCGCGGGCAGGCATACTTGCTTGCCCGTCAGAGCAAGGAAGCAGCAGCCGAGTTCCAGAAGTTCCTCGACCACCGTGGTATTGTGCTGAACTTCCCGCTCGCCTCGCTGGCCCGCGTCGGCCTCGCCCGCGCCTACGCCTTACAGGGCGACACCGCCAAAGCCCGCGCTGCCTACCAGGATTTCCTTTCGCTGTGGAAAGACGCCGACCCCGACGTCCCCATCCTGCAGCAGGCTAAGGCCGAGTACGCCAAGCTGAAATAATCTCGGCACCAGGCACCAGGGACGACGTGCTTGTCTCCGCAGCGACCATCTCTTGCTCGTTTAATGATGAATCAGAGGCTTGAAGCCTGGTTGCAAAGCTGGCCGAAGGTCAAGAATCCGCATTACAAAATTGAGTTTATGCGTCTGGCGAACGTCGGTTCAAAATCAAGAATCCGAATTACCAGACCGAAGGACGGCGCGACCTTTTTGACTCATTTAGGCCAGGTCCAAAAAAGGCCGAGCAGCGGACCGCGCTCGACGAGAAAACCGGAGCCTAAAAACAGGGCAACTTGATTTAATTATGACCAAACCAACGTTGGATGCCGATGACCCTTGGCTGGGCAACACCCCTAACCCGCTGCTCCTGGAAGAACACGTTCACAGATTTTTCGAGGTCGGCCCCACACCTCAGTCGCCAGTCTTCGCCGCCGACGAAGTTGGTAAAATTTCCTCAAAACGACTAGAATCACTCACAAACACTGCCTCCGGCTAGAGGGAATGTATACTTCCCCCCTAGCGATCCCACTTCGAGGACGACCGCTAGGCCGGAGGCGGGGCGCACCGAGGTGTCTCGGCGCGTTGACTTGCTTCATTGTGCGGCCTAAGATTCCCACCCAGAGACGGTACCCTCCACGTGATTGGCCAAACCATCTCCCACTATCGCATCGTGGAAAAACTCGGTGGCGGCGGTATGGGTGTGGTTTATAAGGCTGAGGACACTCGGCTGCATCGTTTTGTCGCCCTGAAGTTTCTGCCCGAGGCGGTGGCGCGAGACCCTCAGGCTTTGGCCCGTTTCCAACGAGAGGCGCAGGCTGCCTCGGCCCTGAACCATCCCAACATTTGCACGATTTATGACATCGGCGAGCAAGGTGGTCAGGCATTCATTGCCATGGAGTATTTGGA
>JBARRP010000290.1:0-1924 GCA_049644285.1 Candidatus Acidiferrales bacterium
TGAGATCATCATCTCCGGTGAAATAATCGGCACGCAAATTGGTCATGGTAACCAGGTACCGCAGCAATAGTGTCAGTATTGTGGAGCAACTGCACCGAACGTACTTCTGCACATCGACCATATCAAATCTGTGGCGCGCGGTACGGACGACACCCTGCAATTTGAGCAATCTGCGACACCAGACCCATTCGATGGAGCCGGGGCGGTGAATGGCTTCGGCGGACGGGAGAACGAGCCCAGCTCTTCGACAGAACAGAGCCCAATGCCGTAGGCCTTGCGCAGAGCGCGATTGACGGCCCTTGTCTCCGCGACACGCATTTCGGCCCCGCGAACCAAGGGAGACACGTTCGAGGGATCGGGCCGAATCCATTCTTACTAGCAAGGTCAAGCTCGTACCGATAGAATCCCGCGCCTGGCTAAACTAACTGGAATTATTCGCGCTCTTCAGAAGCGGGAGGAAGCCCTCAGTAAAGAACTGCGAAATGTTGGTGCGGCGATTGCGGCTCTGTCGGGCAACACTGTTCGTTCTATGGATAGCCGCGCACGCCGAAAAATTAGCAGGGCCCTCAAGCGGGCGGCATGTCTCCTATGCTATTTTACCGCTTTCATGCCGCGAGCAGTGTCCCTTGACTCTCGTCCACAAACCTTTTTTGACAGCTTTGCAGTCTTCAAGGCTCTGATTCATCATCAAACGAGCAAGAGGTGGTCTCTGCGGAAACAAGCACGTCATCCCTAGTGCGGAAATCATTTCAGCTTGGCATACTCGGCCTTGGCTTGCTTCAGGACAGGGATATCGGGGTCGGCGTCTTTCCAAAGCGCAATGAAATCCTTATAAGCGTATAAGCGAGCGGTTCTGCTGCGCTCCTCGCATCCGCGTGCCATTTATTCCAAGGACGCGTTCTCGGGAATTGACGTATCTCCACAAATATGGCAGGCGCTACACCCTGCGCGTGGTTTTGGCCAGCCGGTCGTCCCCGAAATTATGAGGCTTAGGTCCAGCCTACATCTAGTGGGTTGCGGTTCGGAACCGCGAAATAAGTTTTCCCCTCTAGAAGCGCTTCGATTGCAGGAACAAGTTCCGAGGCTAGCCGATATTTGGAAACAAACCCGCGGACTCCCGCTTGCATGAGTCGATCAGGAACCACGTTCGGGTCAGACATGCTAATTGTCAGGGCGGCTGTTTCCGGGGAGCTCTCGACGATCTTGCGAGCCGCTTCGATACCGTTCAGTCCCGGCATCGCAATGTCCAGGATGGCAACGTCAGGATGCGAAACCTTGGCTTTCTCAACGGCCTCATTGCCATCGGCCGCCTCCGCGCAAATCTCCCAGTCACCGCTGAGTGTCAAGAAATTTCTCACCAGCCGCCGAGTGAAGGCGTTATGGTCCGCCAACAGTAAACGCTTCATAGTTCGAGCCTCCACGTTGATTTTGATGGACGCCCGTCGGAAGCGAGAGTTTGGGCCGACGGGACTGGGCGGGACAAAGCGAGGGCCTCTTGTGACCAGTGGGCGTCGGTCACTTTCCCTCCTGGACGTATAGGTTACTCGGGGAGCCAGAGTCTATCCGGAAGAAATGGTAGGTCGGCCCAGGGGAATGCTGTAGGGATTTCTTAGACCAGTACGGGCTGCGAAATCGCAACCGGTGGACGGGCGACGGATTTGCTCGGGCGAGTTCCTCTCTACAAAGAGCGGTCGGGGAAGGAAGGTTTCAGATCAGTCTGTTCACAGTGCACCATGAACTGAATCGCGGCACCGATTCGCACTTGATTTAGGAAGTCCGCTGCACAAACAGGCTGGAGAAGTACTGACGGTGACGAAAGGCCAGGATTCCCCAAAGAATTGCAACGACAATCGCCACCCCTGCACCGGTATGGTCCAAAAGCAGATGATATAAGAGGATGTTCACGATCACCGGGCCAAGCAGG
>JBARRP010000291.1:0-3193 GCA_049644285.1 Candidatus Acidiferrales bacterium
CCTGCTTGGCCCGGTGATCGTGAACATCCTCTTATATCATCTGCTTTTGGACCATACCGGTGCAGGGGTGGCGATTGTCGTTGCAATTCTTTGGGGAATCCTGGCCTTTCGTCACCGTCAGTACTTCAGCCTGTTTGTGCAGCGGACTTCCTAATCAAGTTCTGAAAGAAGACGCCGAAGGAAAACGCTGATTGCAGAGAAAGTCAAATTTCAGAGGAGAATTGCTGTGAGCAACAAGCCTGACCTTCCGGCGGATCAACTTGTGGAGCTGACCGACCGTGAGAGCGGACGGCGCTTTGTGATGACTAACCGGCAATACCAAAGGCTGGCAAGGGTGAGCCAAGCATAAGAAAAGGCGAGCGCCGCCGTGGCAGGTACATGTGCAGCCGTATACTTGGTCCTTAGTGTGTTCGCCGCCTTTCTAACCTCACCGCTGGGTGAAACGCATGAACTCCCAGACTCATGACATACCGATCCAGCATAGGATGATCCCACTGAAAGGCTTTCACTCGAACCCAATCGGCTCCGACGTACACGAGTCGACCGATCAAGAGGCAGATCGTTACCGACAGAAGAAGCGCAATGAATGCCGCAGCGAAGAGGATAAGAGCGACGATCATTTGAAACACAGAGTAGGTGAGTATGGGAGCAACTGTCATCAATGGTCTCCTATACGGCTACGCGTTTGCCTCTTAGGGAGTGCATAATTTGCGGATGGGTGCGGGTGAATTCGTCGCCGTATGAAGGAATTGAGCGGGAGTGCATTTCTGATTCGATGGCGTTCTCAAGAACGTCGAGAGATTCCTCTGCGGCTGACAAAATTGCTTCCCGCTTCGGACCGTTGAAACGTTGCGCGACTCGAAACATCCAATTCACAACTTCCGCCTTTACGCTTAGCTCTTCCGCTACTTCGCACAGGCGGGTTGTGTCTGTCAGCCAGACGGGCCATACGCCGGTAGTCAAACTCTCGACACGGTTTTCTACGTCTTTGAGGCGGGCCTCGATGTTTCTCCCACGCAGGTGTCTTCGATGGACCTGTCGCCACTCTAAAACTCGAAGCCTGACAACAGGGTTCGGAACACGGTCTTTCCTGTCCACGGATGAACTCCCTCGTCAGTCAGGGGATTGAGAAGTCGAGACAGCCTTGTGCATCCCGACCGTATCTGGGCCAGCTCTTGATCTCACGATGAGGAAGGGCAATCATCGTGCCAAGAATGAACTTTTCACCGAAAGGCTTTGCGCACCGCAACTTGGCCCAACGTCTAGGAAACTCTGGGCGCATCATCTTCTGGTACTGAACCTAGAAAATTGTGCCCGCACTATATCCTTTGATCCATTCGGCATCATACGTACCGCCTCCACGCCACCTGCAGATAGTGTCGCAGATACACCCGCACGATCGCCAAGCATACACTCAGCGGTGCAATCTCCTTAACCAGTGTCCGCAATTCATCGAAAAAACGCGAGGGCGAAACAAACCCGAATAAACCATCAATTTCGAGGGTTTCTGGCGTTCGCGTCGTGAAAGATGAAAAGCGTTTGTTAGGTCGCCAAGGTCATACCGGGTCGAAACCTTCCTTCCCCGACCGCTCTTTGTAGAAAGAAACTCGCCCGAGCAATTCCGTCGCCGATCCGTACTGGTCTAAGAAATCCCTACGGCATTTCCCTGGGCGACCTACCATTTCTTCCGGATAGACTCTGGCTCCCCGAGTAACCTATACGTCCAGGAGGGAAAGTGACCGACGCCCACTGGTCACAAGAGGCCCTCGACTTTATCCCGCCCAGTCCCGTCGGCCCAAACTCTCGCTTCCGACGGGCGTCTATCAAAATCAACGTGGAGGTTCGAACTATGAAGCGTTTACTGTTGGCGGACCATAACGCCTTCACTCGGCGGCTGGTGAGATATTTCTTGACACTTAGCGGTGACTGGGAAATTTGCGCGGAGGCGGCCGATGGCAATGAGGCCGTTGAGAAAGCCAAGTTTTCGCATCCTGACGTTGCCATCTTGGACATTGCGATGCCGGGACTGAACGGTGTCGAAGCGGCTCGCAAGATCGTCCAGAGCTCCCCGGAAACAGCCGCCCTGGCAATTAGCATGTCTGACCCGAACGTGGTTCCTGATCGACTCATGCAAGCGGGAATCCGCGGGTTTGTTTCCAAATATCGGCTAGCCTCGGAGCTTGTTCCTGCAATCGAAGCGCTTCTAGAGGGGGAAAACTTATTTTGCGGTTCCGAACCACAACCCACTGGATGTAGGCTGGACCTAAGCCTCGTAATTTCGGGAACGACCGACTGGCCAAAACCACGCGCAGGGTGTAGCGGGCGCCCCTGGCCCCCAAAAGGTCAAGCGTCAAGCAGCGCTAGGTGAGAAAACTGGAGCCTGAATAGCGGTACACCTTTTGCAAGTCAGCTAACCGCTTTGTCTCTTCAATCCTCTTTTCAAGAAACTGCAACTGCGTTTGATTCATGAATCCGATGTTCTTCATCCGGACGAACTCAGCTTCTCGTTCTTTGATTTCCCCTTTGAAACAAGCCACGAGGAACTGCTCCGCATCCTCTCTCGCCACTGTGCCACCCTCCAAATGCCTCAGTTGAGATGATTATCGTACACCAATCACCGGCCCGAGTGATGCGTTCAGTGCTCGCTTGGCTCGTCTAACGGCTGCATCGTTAGAGCCACCTTCTGGCAAATACCGTTTCTAGCCTTGTAGACGCTAAGAATCACAGCGTCGAACTCATGGTGCTGTCCATCTCCCTTGGTGTCATAGGTCATGTGAACGGTGCCGTGTTCATAGGCCATGTCGCCGGATGGGGAGGACACAATCCGATGCTCGCCGACCCAAGAACTTTTGATGTTCACGCGGTCGGAGAAGCTCTTTGCATTCGCATCTTGTATTGCGGGTTTGCCGACAACAGGCTTTCCGTATGGAGGCATGTACGAGAAGGCGTCATCGGCAACAGGCACGTTGCCCTGCCTTATGGCGCTTTCAGTACACGGCCCCGTTTGGGCGTGCGTCAGTATCGCAGACAGCACAATGAACAATGGAAGCAGGCTCAGGCGCGTTCCTTAACCTGAATCCTGCGTCATGATGACCAAAAGAAGGCCAGAAATCTTTGCCGAAAGCCTCGATGATGGCTATATTAGCCTTTGTTGTGTAACTTCATTAAAAATGCGGTTCTGCAACAATGCGCC
>JBARRP010000292.1:0-13742 GCA_049644285.1 Candidatus Acidiferrales bacterium
ACCGCTTTGGGCTCGGCAACAAGAGAACATCGGAACTCCTTCTCTTGGCCCCGAGCCGAGATTCGGATAGACGGGTTGTGAATCACGTTTTGATACCACTGGGTGTCCGAACCACGCACCGGAAGAAATAAAGTCTCCTTCCATGACGAACCAGACTGGCACCGAGATTGTGCGTCCGGACTTTCTTCCGATTACGCTGATTTCGATCTGATGATATCGTGCCAAACGGTCCTTCAGGTCCTCCCGTGATGTTGACACGTTCCACCCCGCTCGTGAGTTCTATTCCCTCGCCGAGTCAACTGCTGCAGTACAGTTTAGCCCAGGTCGGTGAGCTTCCGAGAGGGGACTGGCATGGAGCAACTCCGTCGAAACTACGTAGAAAGAAGAAGTGGGAACCGAGCTCTGCCCGGTTCCCCCAACTTCTCTGAATTGCTCGTTACCTCGCAACTAGAAATTGATTTTCAACGCAAACTGAATCTGCCGCTCTGGGCTCTGCGTTTTGGTGAGCTGGCCGAAGCCCCCTACTTGATTTCCGGCACCGTCGAACGGCGTGAGATTGTCGACGGGAGGCGCGAAGTTGGCGCGATTCAAGATGTTGAAGAACTCGGCCCGGAACTGGATATTGAAGGCTTCCGAGATTCTCGGGATGTGGTTGTTCTTAACCATGGAGTAGTCAAGGTTGATCAAGCCGGGCCCAGTGATTGTGTTGCGCCCCAGGTGGCCCAGGACATTGATACACGTGTTGCGAGGGACGGCAGGATTGCTAAGGAAGGCCTGATCGCACTGAGTCGTAGAATTGAAGCCGGGGACGTTCGTAGGTGCAACGGCGTTGATGAGGCAATTAGGGTTGATATACTGCAGGCTTCCGTGGCGCCCTGACGATGGATTGACCAGCTTGCAGCCTGACACGGGATCCGGGATAGCCAAGGGCTCGGAGTCGAGTTGGCCCATCGGGTCTCCCGTTACACTGAAAGGCCAAACAGGAACACCGTCGCTCAGCGACAGGATTCCTCCTAGCTCCCACCCTCTGGCTATCCACCCCACGGGCCCGGCAAAGGACGCCGGCGTCGGGACCTGCCATAGGGCATTAACCACCAGGTTGCGTCCAACATTGAAGTCCGACAACCCTTTGATTAACCTCAAATCCCACCACGGGATGGTGGGGAGCACGTCCCCCGCGAAGTTGTCGCCCGCAAAGCTGCCGGACGACGTGTCCTCGGTCTTACTCCAGGTAAACGAGGCCTGTACTTGAAAGCCATGGCTCATTCGCTTCTCGACCTCTACCTGGAGAGAGTCGTACCAAGACATGCTTTGCCAAATCGTGGACTGGAGTTCAGCGACGTTCGGGTTTATCAGTAGCCCCGGAACGATGGAGTTGCGTTGCGGCCCGGGCGGCGTCGTGACGTTACCGCAAGAGCCCGGCGGTGCGTTTGGCGATGAGCAAACCACGGGGGAGGGCCCCTTTGTGCTCGGGACGACAGGAAATATCCAGTTCACGCCTGAGCCTGGAAGCAGCGTCGGAAACACGGTATTGAGCTCGTCAGTCTGGAACGGATTGTGCTTTCCGCGCGACCCTGCATAGGCCACCGTCAGGGAGAGATTCCCTGCCAGTTGCCTTTGGACGTCAAGGTTCCATTGATAGACGTAATTGCGCTTGATGTTGGGTTGGACAAAGTTCCATGACTGGGAGTTAGTCGGAATAGTTGCGTGATTTGTGGAAGTGAACAGGCTAAAAACGTTTGGAGGAACGTTTGGGAATTGGCCCTGACCTATACAAGGCTGCGTATTAGGGGGGCTGGTGAAGGCGCAACCCTGAACTGTAATGTTGACATGGAATGGAGAGGTTTGCGCGTTATTGAGCGCCAGCTCGTAAGGCAGGGGCAGGGCGTCAAATATACCGAAGCCCCCGCGGACGGAGGTCTTTCCGTTATGGAAGGGGTCCCAGGCAAAGCCGACCCGCGGCTCGAAGTTCCTGAGAGTGGGATTCCTGGCAAAGGTCTTAGTGCTGCAAGTACTACAGCCCTGGGTGGCGGTGGGGCTGGGATTGGTGGTCAGAGTCGGCAGGTTCGCGATCCTGCCGTGTTTTTCGCTAGGAATGGTTTCCATTTCGTAGCGCAAGCCCAAGTTCACAGTCAGGTTGGAACGCATCTTCCAATCGTCCTGGAGATATCCGGCGACAATCGAAGTGAAGGTATAGAAGGGCGAAACTGTCTTAATGCCTCCTACGGGAGGGCTCTGCACTTTAAAGGGTTTATCCTGTAGAAAGTCCGCCAGTGAGTTGAATTGCGCGGTGCCGTTGGAGGTAAAGGGCGCGAAAAGCTTTTCCTCCATTCGGATGAACATGAATCCGAACTTCAGGTTGTGAGTCCCTAGGTTGCGTGCGGCATCGTCGTACGTCTGAACGGTTTGGTGAGTGAAGTCCTCGACCGCGTTGCCGTTCAGGCCCCCTGTAAAGGCTTGGTTAAACTCCGGCGCGCCCGGCCCCCCGCCTATCCCCGCGATTCTCGCGGCAAACAAGCCGGGTTCTATCGAAAAGGTGGGACTAGAAACCGCAGCATTTGGGTTAATGGCTTTCGGCGTCAATTGGCCGAACCCATAGGTGCGGTTATATCCCAGCCGAGCGGTATTGGCCATGCTGGAGCTGAAGACGTGGCTCTCTTCCAGGGAGGCGCCTTGCCGGCCTACTATGAACTGGTCCAATACTTGGTTGAAAGCATCGGGCTGGGTGAAAGTCGAGCGGTCATAATAGTAGCTCGCGTTCAAGCTGTCCTTGTCCGAGAGCTTCACGTCGCCTCGGGTGTTGTAGAAGTTGTCGGGCACCACTTGGTTGCCCGAAAAGGCGTAGATACCAATATTGGGGTCTACTACCCCGCCTGCGCCAATCAGCGGCTGAGTTGGCAGGGGAAAGAACGTCAAATACGGCTGGGCATTCCCAACGCGCGCAGCAGCGGTTGGGGTTTTGGTGCTGTGGGGGATACCCTTGGCTTGCCGGAGTCCTTCGTAGGCACCAAAAATGAAAATCTTGTCCTTCTTGATTGGGCCTCCCAGCGACCCTCCAAACTGGTTGCGCCGGAAAGGCGCTCTGGGGAGACCACTGGCATTCTCAAAGAAATTTGACGCATCCAGCGCGCTGTTGCGGATGAACTCAAAAGCGGTTCCATGAACCTGGTTCGTGCCCGACTTGGTGATCGCATTAACGACTCCGCCCGAGGTGAAGCCGTACTCCGCCGAATAGTTGCTGGTTAAGACGGAAAACTCCTGAATGGCGTCCACGCCAAGGTTTCCGCCGAGCACGTTTCCCGGACCCGCGTTCGAGTAGTCGTTGATGATGACGCCGTTGAGCCGATAAGTGTTCTGCGTGGGCCGATTTCCGTCAATACTCAACTGCGAGCCCAGTCCACGCGCATGAGAGCCAACTTGCGTGATCACTTCCTGAGTGCGCACCCCGGCCACGCCGGGTTGAAGGGTGGCGAGGGATGCCCAGTCGCGGCCGTTCAAGGGCAACTCGCGAACTGTCGTGGAATCGACTTCAGCGCTGATGGTTGAGTTCGTCGTCTCAACCGCCGGAGCCGCACCGGTGACCGTGACTTCCTCCGTGACCCGCCCGACGTTCAGCGAAACGCTAAGCTCCTGCTGCTTTCCGACTGTAAGCGTCAGCTTCGAGACCGCGGTGCTGAACCCCTCCGCGGATATCGCTACTTCGTAATCCGCGGGGATCAGGTTCGGCATGGTATAGAACCCCGAAGTGTTGGTGGTCGTGCCCACCGTTACGTTGGTGGCGACGTTCCTGACCGAAATTTTCGCGCCGGCGATTGCTCCTCCCGACGCATCTGTGATGGTCCCGCTCAGCGAGGCGCCAGCCACTTGGGCGTGCACCGGGGTCGATAACAAAAGCACGAGAATCGAGCCCAGAAGCAACGACTTGGTCGCGTTCCGATTCATGGACGTACCCCTCCCTTTTTTGATACATCTGAAACTCAAGACACCCACATCCCCGCGCCAAGAACCTGGACAGCTAAATACCCTTGTCGAATGCCCGCGAAATCGCGGAGCTAACGAACGCCGCTATGAGCTAACGGAACTCGATTAGGAGGTGGAATTAGAAGACGGCCTTCGACTACACGAGACCTGCAACGCGGGGCCGGGCGTTCGGCCCGGGCAGCGTCCGCACCACATTCAAACAAAAAATTGCAGCAACGCTCCACGCCGAGCCCCCTCCCGTTAGCGGCTCCCTCGAACGGCAAAAGCCTGCCAGGTCCCTGGGTCCCGTGGAAACCCACCTAACTTGGTAAATCTTTGTGGCCTAACTACCATACCCACCAGAAGGTGTCAACTTTTATCTGTCAACTACCCCCCGCCTAAAGTCGGGGGCTTGAGAGAAGAGAACGCCATCCCGCGCTCGGCGATGAATTAAGCGCGGCGAAGCAACCCCGTTTTGGAAGAAAGGTATTTTCTGTGTTCGACTCAACCGAGAGCCAAGCAGCAGAAAATATCAACATATTGCAGTGGGAATCGACCCAGGCTCGAAGCGGGAAGGCTTCACTATCGGCAGCGAGGCTCATGAATACCTGAACATTCAAGCAACCGCAGTTGATTGGGTCAAGGATGCTGTCGTGACTCAAACATGCGCCGTACTCGTCGCAACAGAAATACACCGTGCCACCAGAATCGGCGCAATCGTTCTATCGGAGGAATGGCTCCCTCCACTCGTGCAAGATAGCAATGGAAGCTTCGCATCATTGCGTGGCTTTCAGCCAGTCGTATGAAACTGACGGGCATCAATCAGCTCTGGGTGGCCGACATCACGTACATCCGGCTGAAAGCCGAGTTTGTCTATTTAGCGGTGATCCTCGATGGGTTCTCTCGCAAAGTGGTGGGCTGGGCACTGGATCGAATTTTGGCAATTCGACTGACGATCGGGCGCTGGAGCAAGCCATCGAGAGACGACAGCCGGAACCTGGCCCCAGCACCCGTCCGACCCCCGGCCGATCCCCCGTTGTGGAGTAAATTCGTTTTGACTCCTCGGCCACTTGCATGGCCTCTTTGAACTGGCCGAGGTTCTGAAACCCCCACGCTTCCGAATAGAGTGCACGCGCCTCAAATAATTTGGCGCCTTGCTTCCTGGCCTTCTCGCCACCGATCGTGGCAGCGGATTGTTGTCGGTTAAAATCCCCCAAGGATTCCGCCGCATTGGCCTCTGTTTGGTCGATGCGAGGGTCTTCGTTCGCTGGAATCGGGAGCTTGCACATCGCATCCACCGTTGCGCCTCCTTTCCCTTGCCGACGTTTATTTGCGCCGAAGCCAGCCGCACGCCGAGTTCCTCCCCAGAGGATGCATCCTGCAATCGCAAATCCACGCGCACCTGCCCGTTCCCCAACGCCAGATAGGACCCCACCATCACATTATCCGTGCCGACATTCTTTCGAATCCGGTTCAACGTTGCCTTGCTGTAGGTGTCCTCCTCGGGCAGCGAGAGACTCATTTTCATCTGCGCGACGTTTTCGCCGGGGATCAACCGCAGCTGCTCGCCAGCCGCCAACTCCGTCGTCAGCATTTCCCCCAGCGCCGTGGAAAGCCACAATTCATCCGGGCGTCCAGAGAGGTTCTTGAAGCCGAGGACGGCGACCGAACATCATGTCTTGATCGGGCTAGGAAGAAAGCTCAGGCCTGTTGCGCTTCCGCGGCGCAGTCGCGCAAGCCGCCAACGTTAAGACCAAAGATCACCCCCACAATCAGCAGAGCGCCGAGCGACGCCAACACCCAGCGCCAACGCCACAGTCGTGACATCACGCGCCGTGCCCGTACGGTTTCATGCGTCAGACCGCCGGCGAGTTTCTCTTTGCCAAAAGGGTTCAGAGCACGATTCCGGTGCTGGTTACTTCCGATAAGCGCCCGGAATCCCGAGGACGGAGCCAGCGTGGAGCAAGCACTCGAGACGAATGGACAAACGCGCGAAGTGGTGCATGTCGGTCCCAGCAAGAAGGCCGATGAGAGCGATAGAAATCCCGCAACAAGGGCAAGCGAGCGTCCTGATCGTTGGCGAGAGGGGGCATTCTACCGCCGAAATCATGAACTACGGAACGATTGGTTGTATTTCGGCGATCCCGGTGGAAATGAAAGTTTGATCCGTCTCAATGACGAGAAACTGCGTTGGCGATACAAAGTAAAACGTGAAACCAAATGATCCACCAGCGCATTTGAATGTGATTGTCCCCCTGCCCGCCTTTCCATCAGCGATTGTGTAACTTCCGTTGGAAATTGGACTATTCGAGAAAACGAACGGCACAGATGGAAGGTCCTCATTATTGATGTCAAGTGCTCCCGCGGGCAAGGTGGAAGTACCGCTCGCAGTGAACTGGCCCGACAAGTCAACTCTCACGGAACCCTCGTTTCCGGAAAACTCTAACCCATAGTCTCCTGCAAGCGAGGCGGTTGTGAAGGGGCCTCCCGTCTGATTCAAAAAAACGCCGCTGGTGAGTTGGACAGAGTCGTTTTCCATCACGAACGCCTGACTGGGAGATACCATATAGAACACGAACGTGTCGCCTCCAGCATGATCTGGCAGGTTCAGAGTCATTTCTCCGCGACCATTGAAGTTCGTCGAAGACCCGGAGTTCGCAAATGTGAAAGAGCCGCTCAACGGCTTACCTACAACAAATTGACCGCCGATGTTTTCAGTTGCGTCGCCTGAAATCGAGCCGGCGCCGTCCGCTGTGAACTGCCCCGCTATCGCAGCACTGCTTCCGAATTTGCCGTCGATGCCGCTCAACGAAAAAACAAAATCGCCGGAAAGATCGCTGGCGCTGAAGCTCTTGGTCTGCAGGTCGGCTTCGCCGATGGTGCCCGCGTCGCCATCAAATTCGATCAGAAGAATCCTGCCGGAGGAAATAATCTCGTAAGCATAGACGATTGTCTGGGTTCCATAGGTAATCGTTGCGATTCCGTGGCCGTTTGAATCCGGAGGCGCGAAATTGCCCAGCACATTCGATTCACTGAAGCCGCTGGATGCATTTTGACGATCCGCCAACCCTTGAATCCCCCCACCGGAGAATGCGAAACCGCCTACCGCTTGTGTGGTGTGTCCGTTCCTGTCGATTCCTGCCCAGTGGAACGCCCAGCTCCCCTGAAAAATATTCGCAGAAAAATCGGATTGGGTCTGGAGATCGAATGTTCCGGAGCCGGTCGCGGTGTTGTCGAACCAGATCAATTGACCATGGCCGCCGGATTCGATAACGAATGCGAACTGCTGAGTGCTGCCATTTACGGCGAAGCTGAGCATTCCCCGCCCATCATCGCCAACGGTATAGCTCCCGGTTAAACCGGTATTCTCGGAAATGCTGGCCCCAAAGTTCTGGTTCAGATCCTCAACTCCAGAGGTGATGTGGCCTTTTCCATCCGCGGCAAAGCTGCCCGATAGAAATAACGCAGTTGCTTGCTTCTGTACTAAGCCGCTAAAGTTAAATGCGTAGGTTCCGTTGAGCAGCGATAGGGGCACTGGATTGACGGCTAGCGCGGCCGATTTGCTGTTCGTATCAGACGCGGTGATCGTCACAGAAAGGCCGGCAGTCGGCGCAGTCGTCATCACCGAAAAAGTTGCGGTTGTGCTGCCCGCCTGCACGGTCACAGTGGCCGGAACGGCGGCAAACATGGAACTACTGGAGAGAGTGACCACGGCGCCGCCTGCAGGAGCCGCCTGGCTAAGTGTGACTGTCCCCGTGCTCGGATTCCCTCCAATCACATTTGTCGGATTCAATGAGACAGAAGACACCTCAGCTACGCTCTGCGGCGGTGATCCACCGCTCGGCGGTGCTGATCCACCGCAGCCTAGGCAAAAGGCCAACACCAAGAAAATAATTCCGAACTTGCAGTGGAGATGCCGCATGGTGCCTCCTGGTACTTCAGGGTGAAGGGCTTCGAGCTTGCTCGTTGGAAGCATCTTAGTCATGGGTTTGATGCGAGATTGTCCGCTCCAGTTACGACTTACTCCCGACCATACACCGCCGCGCCCGCGGCGCCCAGGATTTCGGAAACAAGGACGATATTCCTTTCGTTGACTAGCCTACCAGCGCAGTCCTAACATGACGCCCGCAAGCTGCCCTCCCCTCTTGGGCTGTACCTTCGCGTGCCCTGCAGGGCAATTCGATTTTACGTTGCCACCACAGACTTATCCACCCAGCAGTGGACGGGCGGGGTTGATGCTTTCGCGGACGTTAACAGAGGGTTGGATTTCAGTTTATTGCCCGTACCAAAGCTGGTCGTTCGTCCAGTAGTTTTGTGGCTGATCCTCGCTATATCCTCCCGCAATAAGCCAAAAGGGCTTTCATGGCCAATCCGTCGCCTCGGGCTATCCCACTTGAACACAGATTCTTCAGGGCGTGCGCAGTCTCTCTTCTAGTAGCAGCTTTATTTTGTGATGTGATCTTGGCAAATCCTCTCGTTTCAGGAAACGGTCCACGGACCGCAAGCGCCCGATATGGAGAGCTACCAAAACTAAAGCAACTTGAGCTGCAGATGTGGGAGTTAATCAACCACGACCGTACTGCTCCGTCTTGCATGGAAGAAACGCAAGGTCGCGCCCGGCCGCTTCAATGGGACGGAAGGCTGGCTACAGTCGCCCGGGCACACTCGCGGGAGATGGTCAGCAACAGGTACTTCAGTCACGAGAGTACCGACGGAAGGCTTCCCGCCGTGCGAATTTCTAGGGCAGGGATTCAATGGCGCTCGATCGGTGAGAACATTGCCCAATCCCGTGACATCGCGGGGGCCGAAGTCGCCTTTATGAATGAGCCGAAGTTCAAACAGAACCATCGAGGAAATATTCTCAACCCGAACTATACCCACGTCGGGGTGGGGATTGCCGAAGGACCAGACGGAACGCTGTACATCACCCAGGACTTTGTGCAACTCCCTTAGTGGCCACCGGGGCCGACACCGCCGAGCGCCTCTCAAAACAGTGTCGCATTCAGTGCGGGAAGCGGGACAATCCGTCGTTGGCTGTCCCCCTACGATCCCGAGGTGTTCCTCATGTTACCGGGAGGACATCATCGCGCCAGCGGCCAGATCGTTCCGCACGACCACCCCGCCCTTCATCACAAATTTTACTCGTTGCATCTCGGTGATGTCCTGCAGCGGATCGCCTGAGACCGCGATGATGTCCGCGAACCTGCCCTTTTCGATGGTGCCTAGGCGGTCCTGCATATGGATGATTTCGGCGTTGACTGTCGTTGCCATGCGCAGGGTGTATAGCGGAGTCGCCCCCCATTTGAGGAAGATGGGAAACATCTCGGCTTGCACTCCATGAGAACAATTGCACTCCGAGTTAAAGACTCTCCCAGGGGGTGGGGCGGCGCCGCTCCCAAAACCGAGCTTTACACCGGCTGCTAGCATTTTCTTCCACGTCTGCTCCACCAGGCGCCAGCGGCTGTAGGGTGCCCATTGTTTCAGGTCCCCCGGTTCATCTTGGCGGTGATCCAGAATAGTCGTGGTGATCGGGAGGTTTTTCTGGAGGAGCGCTTTTATGTCCGCATCGTCCAAAGCGGTAGCGTGCTGTATATCGTCTACCCCCGCTTCGATGGCAGATTTTAGACCGTCACCACCATAAGAATGGGTTGCGACGAACAGGCCCAGTCGATGCGCCTCATCCACGACTGCCTTCATCTCTTCGAGAGTAAGGAGCGGCTGGTTCACCATTTCTCCATTCGGCTTGAAGTAGAACCGGCCGGTGGTATGTATCTTGATGTGGTCGACGCCGTAATGGGCCAGTTGGCGCACGCCTGCGCGCAGCGCCTCGGGTCCATCTGCGACCAGGTCAGGTTCGAGCGGCTTGAACTCCAATGGGAAAAACTCATTTCCGGGCGCGGTGACCGCGAGAAGCGGCCCGGCTGGCAAAATGCGGGGACCCTGGACGAGGCCGCTCTCAATGGCTCTTTTCAACTCCACGTCGGCGTACCCGCCGCCATGCGATCCCATGGCCACCTGGGTCGTGAAGCCGGCGTTCAAACTCTGGGTGGCTGTGTTCAGCGCCACCATCATCTGGTGTTGCAGCCCCCCGGCTGCGTCCGTAAAGTGAACGTGACCGTCAATCAATCCCGGGAGCACTGTCGCCTGGCTGAGGTCGATCACCCTGGCGCCAGCCGGAACCTTGACGCGGTCCGCTGGACCGACGTCGGTAATCCGGTCGCCATTTATGAGTACGACCTGATTGGTCAAATTTGTGCCCGACTTGGGGTCGAACATTCGACCGGCGCGCACGGCCACTTCCTGCGCCGACAGCGCGGCCGCAGCCCCTAAAATCGCGAGGACTGCACTCAAGATACACTTCCATCGCATCGTCTATCCTCCGTTATCCAGGATCAATGCTTGCATGCTCAATGATTGCGTCCGGCTGCGAGTTCGGAGGTGTGCGCCAGAAGAGCTTAGAGCTTTCGCGCTTGCGACGCTGAAACCCATTCCCAGCAAGCGATTCACAAATCCGCGCCGCGAAATCCGGTTATTCAAGTAGCTGAATACGATCTCGCGCATGAAATTTCTCCTCCCAATGGCTTGTCGATTTAGAAGCCAAATCACGCTGACGCACCAGCAACTTCATCCCTGCGACGTTTGGTCTGCCAGAACATTGACGGGAATCATACGCCGCGACTGTGGGGCGCAGCAAGAACTCGGAGTGCAGGTAAAGGGTATTACAAAAGGCGATCACAATATGCCCGAGAGGCTTGGCGAGCACGCGTCAGAAAGGGCGTCAGCTAGCTCGCCGAACGTAAGCTTGGAGACCCGGTGGATCGGCAGGATCTGGCTTCGGAGCCTTTGCTACGCACGTACCGGCGTTCGCACGGGCACGAATTTGGGCAGCGTTACGTGATTAATCAGGCAGAAAGCTGAAGGTTCTCCCCGATGATAGGCACCGGGGAGAACCGTATTATTTTTCTGCGAAGCTAATACAGTACAGAACTTCTTCAACTTTAGAACCAGAATACGGCGCCAGCTGAATACATCAGATTGTTTTGCCGGGGCACGCCCGCATTGTTGCCGTGCTGGGTCATCAAATAATCGAACTGGCCCAGCCTGATGCCGAAGTGCGAAGAAGCCTGGTAATCAACGCCGCCGCCCCCCAGCAAAGCAAGTGAGTTGTCCGAGCCCGACAAACCACTGAAACTAACGGCTGAATGGTTCCCACCGAGCAGGAGATGACTAAAGAGCGCCGTTCGCTTTGTACGGTAGGTGAATCGTGGACCGCCGCCGTAGGTAAAATCATGACAATTAAGCCCGGTGGCACCTCCACAGTTGGAAGCATAGTTCCCAAAGAAATCGCCCTCAGCCCCAAACCATTTGTAGATGTTTACGGTTCCCGAGAAGGCGTATCCGTTCATATTGATGTGAGAGGGCTGGCTATTCGGCACGTCAAAACGCTGATAGGAATAGCCGCCGAAAACCTCGATCCGGTGCAACAGCGAATGCTCGTTCCCGCCAAAAGCCTTACCGGCAACACCATTACCGGCACCAACACCGACCGGACCTTGTGCAAAAGCCGGGGCCGCAATCAACACAACCAACAATAGTGCCTTCTTCATTCTTGTTTCTCCTATGGCAGCGTGCTGCCGCCAGTGTTTTGTGGTCGTCCAGATTTGTCTTACGGGCAGGGTTCTTTCTCCTCCAGCATGACGAGAGACCCAAAACACGGCAATGGTACTTTTGCCAATCCGTCAATAACAGATGAGAGGAATCTCTGGTTACTCGAGATCGTGATTGGCATGCATCGGAAATCTATCAGTTAACGGTAGTTAGGTAGGCAGGCACGGAAACAGCGATTATTCGACGCATGGAGCAGTTGACAGGCAGCCCTGACTCCCAGGTCGAACGACAGGCGATAAAAGACGCACTCGACGCGCTGTACGTCCTCAAGCGTGACAAGCTTAATTTCCCTGATTGGCGGCCCCAGTAGGTCCGACGAGTTTAAGCAGAGTTCGTGCTTCCCTGACTAGATTTTCCATGCCGTCCCCTTTAGGGATCACCGCGCTGATACCGGCGGCGCGAGCGTCCGATTCCCTGATTGCACCCTCGTAGAGCGTATACAGGATGATGGGCATCCCCGGCATCATCTTCTTGAGCCGAAATGCCGCTTCTAGCCCATTCATAACTGGCATTGATAGATCCAAAACAACCAAGTCGGGATGGAGTTGCGAGGCTTTCTCGACTGCATCCAGGCCGTTGATTGCTTCTCCACAAATCTCGAAGTCCCGTTGAGACTGGAAAAAGGACCGTTCCATGTTGCGAACGGTCTCGTTGTCATCGGCGATGAGAATGCGAGCCACGGGGCAGATCAGACCCGAAAGTAAGTCCCTCCCGCCAGAAGGGCTCCTATTGCTCGGAGGAGTCCAAGTCCATCGACGACTTCGGCACAAAACGGCGAATTCCCACGTCTTTAATGCGGGGCAGAATCGGCGTCGCGTCATAGACTCTGATCGCAAGCACGATGGCCTCCGGGCCAGCTCGTGGCCAGGTAGCGGGCGGCCTCAACCCCATTTAGTCGGCGCATCACAATGTCCATGACTAGATCGGGGCGGAGAACTTTGGTTTTCTCGAAGGCCTCGGCACCGTCGGCGGCCTAAGTGTACGTGACTGTCCCATCGAACTTTGTGGCAAGGAAATCCCGGATCAATCTTCTGGCGTGCGCGCTATCATCCACAAGCAACTGGCATTTCGATATAGGCACCTTCCTTCGCGGCGCCCATCGGTGGCAGGAGTGGAACGATAGCATGGCCGGATTGTAGTGAACCCCTACAGAGGCGGTCGATACGCTAGACACCTCATATTCGGGCCAGGGTTGCTGTAAGGCTCGCCGCGTTGAGCCCCTGGCGCAGGCTCTTAACGCGAAAAATGGACGACAGCTGCGCGGGCGGACGTATCTTCTGCGCTGCTACGTCTCGCGTGTCGAGAACGATTACACGACCCCGGCTATCGAGACGGTAGAAAAATGGGCCAGAGCGCTTGAGATTCCTCTGCACACCATCTTGTACGAAGGCAACAAGCCAGCGAAAGCCGTGACGGTTCCGAAGGCAGCAACTCGTCAAGTCTCCCTGGGGGCGCGCGGTTCATGAAAAAGGTGGCGCGGTCCCTGCCCCGAATGCAGGAACGGGACCGGGAATTACTGCTGAAGGCGGCGTTGAAACTGGCTCATCGCAAGGCTGCGGGTCGCAAATAGGTCGGCGCATGGCGCAGTCGTCGATTCATACTCTTTCTTTCGAGCGCTCCTGCGGGTAAGACCCGATTGACCAGGGGTCTCCCACGGAGCAGAGTCTGGGCGGCCTGCGGACTGAATCTCAAGGAGACTCGGAAATGTCTTTCCTGGCCTGGATCGTAGCCATCGGTGGATGGCGCTTTAACACCTTCGGTGCGGCTGGGAGAACGGGGCTAAAGGTGATCGGATCAGTAATCTTCCTGGTTGCCTATCACGCTATTCGTCGTGCTATGTGAGCGAAAAACCCGTCGACGGACACCGAGTACCAGGCGGACAATTTGCTAAATGAAGCGCTTGATGCACGGAGGATTAAGAACATGAAAAGGGTTTTCTCACTGTTGGTTGTGACTGCATTGGCTGGACTGCCCGCGTATGCCCAAAAAGACGAAAACAATCGCATTCGGAATGCCGGGAAAGTGATGGTGGAGATTCTGAATGTTCCCGACGATATTCCGCAGGATATTCTGGACAAGGCGGAATGCGTCATCGTTCTGCCTTCGGTGTTGAA
>JBARRP010000293.1:0-11989 GCA_049644285.1 Candidatus Acidiferrales bacterium
TTTGAATAAGGCTGCGTCTTCGTTTGCCAAGGGGGGCGTTGTTGAGTGCTCGAGCCGTGTGAGGCGAAAGTCTCACGCACGGTTCTTAGAGGGCTGGGCGCGGGCAACCGCGCCTAGCTACTCGGCCCAGCTTGCTCGCCGACGTCATAAATCGTGCAAATGTTGGGATGGTTCAGGGCCGAGGCAGCCTGCGCCTCGCGCTCGAAACGGGCCAAAGCCTGAGGGTCTCGCGCCACCGCCTCGGGCAGAAACTTGAGAGCAACAAAACGATGCAGCCGAGTGTCCTCAGCCTTATACACAATACCCATGCCGCCGCCACCCAACTTCTCGACGATGCGGTAGTGCGAGATGGTCTGGCCGATCATGAGAGCGCTTCTCTGGGCGGGCATCTTAGGATGCGCGCCAGGCGAAGTCAATTTGCCGTGCGCGTTTGGTGCAAGCCGAGCGAAGGAACGCGGAGGCAAGAACGAGTGGTTGAGATCCTTCGGCCGACCCAAACCGTCGGCCTCAGGTCCGGGGTCGGGTCCGGACGAGGCGGGACCACCGGACTCCGAAAACCGAAGATGACGATCCTCCTCGGATCGTCAGAACCAGCGGCGGCAAGCCGCCGCACCCCACATTGTGCTGAATCCTGATCGCTGATTGCTATTTTAACTTGGCGTATTCGGATTTGGCGGCGATGAGGACGGGGATGCCAGGGTCAGCGTCTTTCCACAGCGCCAAGAAATCCTGGTAGGCGGTGCGGGCTTTGGCCACGGCGTCTGCGGCGACATTGCTTGCACCGCGTGCGGGCACGGTCCGCCGGGTGGCCGATACCCCCACGGGTGCCGAAGTGCCCTGTCCGAAATCAAGGCCTGCCTCCATGGCGTAGGCGCGGGCAAGACCGAGATGGGCCAGCGCACCCAACGGGAAACTCGTGACGATGCCGCGGTGATCCAGGAATTTCTGGAACTCCGCGGCGGCTTCGCTGCTCTGATGTAGGAGCAGATTCGCCTGGCCGCGGATGTAGACGGGGTACAAGGTGCCAGCTAGCGGTGGAGCTTCACCCAGCTCATAGGGTGCCGCAGCTTGCAGAAGGTCGATCGCCTTGGCTGGGTTGTGACGGTTAATTTCGATGGCGGCGCGGAGAGTTGGCAACCAGTAGCGGTTGAGCAGGGAGTCCATGGGAAATTGTCTCGCCAAATCTTCCGTTATTCTCCGCGCTCGAGCGGAATCTCCAGCCCGCGCGAAAGCCAGCGCCGCCTCAGTCTGCACCTCCTGAGTCGAAGCAAGGGCGAGGGCCGAGGTAGTTTTCTCGCGCGCTTGCGCGGGATTCCCGAACTCGGCCTCCCGCAGCGCAGCATTCATCTGCATCCAGCAGCCGTTTCTTTCTCGCCGCCACGTTGGGCAATCTCGACCGCGCGCCGTGAAAGTTCCCGTGCCTTTTCGAGATGCCCAAAGAACGCCTCCGTGTCGGATTGAGCCGAGACAAGCGAGTCTTCAGCCGGCTTGCCCGCGGCCCAGGCAAGCTGCCGTTTCATTTCAGCCGCATTCCCGTCGAGAAAGGCAATGCTATAGAGCTGCACGTGGAAGAATGGAGCATCGAGATGGCGGGCAAGCACTTGCGGATAGACTGCCTTCGCTTCGGCCCAACGATTCAGGTCGACATAGTAGAGCATCAGATTTCCATATTCCACACCGGATGCCGGATCGAGGCGAATGCCTTCGAGGCTCTCTGCGAGCGCCTTTTCATGCAGAACCTATGAAGGCGTAATTGCTGGACAGGGATCTCCAGGGTCTGATTGGCCTTTTCCAGCTCGCCGGTAACCGCGCCGTAATAATAAGCGGAGATTGCAAACTTTTCTTGCTCGCTAACTCGGTCCCGCAACTCATACGCTCGCGTGTAGCTCTCATTGGCTTGACTGTTCTCTCCTAGACCGGTGTAGGAGGCCCCCAGAAGCGCGTAGGCCAACGCGAACTTTGGATCGAGCTCGATGGCGTGTTTAAAGAAGGGAACGGCTTCGGAATCCCCTTTCTCCGAAAACATTCTGACGCCGAGCGAAACATCCTTCAGCGCCTCGAGGGAGGAGGTCGTGACGTTGAGAATCGGGACATCGAACCGCTGGATCGAGCTGAGTGATTCACCCAGTCTTTCGCGCAACTTCGTGCTCTCGCCGCCCAGGGCCTTCAGCACGTCCTGCTTCCGCGGGGCCTGGTCCTGTACTTCGGCTAAGGATGCACCGGTTTGGCAATTAACCGCCTTGAGACCGATCACATACTGGCTGCCAAGTCTGGCTATCGAGCCGGCCAGCACTGCTTTGCTCCCGGTGCGCTGGCATATTTTCTGCGCCACTTCCGGGGTCACGCGATCGCCAGGCGCACGGCCCATAAAGCGCAACTGTTCGCGCGCCCTTTGATCAGGGAGGATGTTCAAGAAGGGCGATTGCGCGAGCTGCACGGACACTGCCTGTTTGAGCGCTTCGTCAAAGACGGGATCGCCGGTGGAGTTGGCGAAGTCGGCGAGGACCACCGTGTCGGTCGCGCTGAGGGCGCGCCCGTTGTGCGCGAAGTAAAGCCAGCCACCGAACGCCAGCCCCACCACTGCCAGCGCGGCTCCTGCAACCCGGGGCCAACGAGAATGCCTGGAAAGCAGGGTAGCGGCGGATGTCGTCCCTGCTTCGAGCGCCGCAAGCAACTCCCGGGCTGATTGATATCGGCGCCGCGGCTCCTTCTCGAGTGACTTACAAATCACAGCTTCGAGGCCCGACGAGACATGCGAGTTCAAAGATCTGGGCGGTGGAGACGTCTGATGCAGAATTGCACCAACCAGCTCGACGCTTTGCGATTGCGGAAAAGGCCGCTGCCCGGTGGCCATCTCATACAGCACCGCGCCGGCCGCGTAGATATCGCTCCGCACGTCCACCGGCAGGCCGCGCAGTTGTTCCGGCGACATATACGGCACCGTACCAGAGATGGCGCTGCTGTCGGCTGCCGTGCTTTGGGTTACATCGGTGCCCCATTCGGGATGGATGATCTTCGCCAAGCCGAAATCGAGAATCTTCAAGTGCCCATCCGGGGTGAGGAACAAATTGCCCGGCTTCAGATCGCGGTGGATGATGCCCTGGTCGTGCGCCGCCGTTAGGCCTTCCGCGAGTTGAATCCCGAGACGTTGAATCTCCTGCGCCGGCAACGGGCCTTCTTTCAGTCTCTCACTCAGCGAACTTCCCGCAATCAACTCCATGGCCAGAAAGTCCACTCCGTCCTGGGAAATGAATTCGAAAACCGTTTCGATGTTGGGGTGATTCAGCCTGGCGAGTGCCAGGGCTTCCTTGCAAAACTGCTTTCGCGCTGCGTCATCGGCGAGCGCGCCCGCCGGGAGGACCTTCAGCGCGACGTCGCGATCGAGTTGCTCGTCGTGGGCGCGATACACCTCGCCCATGCCGCCAGCGCCGATTTTGCGACGACCCGATAATGCCCGAGCGTCTGGCCGATCACGGCAGGAGTCTTCTCTGGTCGGGCATCTTAGGATGCGCGCCACGCGAAGTCAATTTGCAGTGCGCGTTTGGTTCAGGCCGAGCGAATCAACGCTGAGGCACGACAGCCCGCGGAGCAAACGGAAGAGAGATCCTCATCGGATCGTCAGGACCAGCCGCGGCAAGCCGCCGCACTCCACACGGTGCTGAATCCTGATTGCTGATCGCTATTTCAGCTTGGCGTATTCGGATTTGGCGGCGATGAGAATGGGGATGTCGGGGTCGGCGTCTTTCCACAACGCGAGGAAATCCTGGTAGGCGGTGCGGGCTTTGGCCAAGGCGTCCGCGGGCACGTTGCTTGCGCCGCCTGCGGGCACGGTCCGCCGGGCCGCGGATGCGCCTACCGGTGCCGGAGCGGCCGCCACAAAATCAAAACCGGCTTGCATGGCGTAGGCGCGGGCGATGCCAAGGTGCGCCGGAGCAGCCATGGGCTCGTTCAGGACAATTCCGCGATGATTAACGATTTTCTGGAATTCGGCTGCCGCTTGAGCGCCCTGCTTCGAGGCCAAACAAGCTTCCGCTCGCACAAGAATCGGATACACAGCGGGTAGGAAAGTACCGCCGGTGCCAACCTGCCCCAATTCGTACGGGGTAGCGGCCTGAAGGAGGTCGATAGTCTTTGCCGGGTCGTGGCGGAGCAGCGCAAGCTGCGCGCGAATGGTTGGGAGGTAGTTGAGCTGCACGATCGTATCTTCGGGAAAGCGCTTAGCGAAATCGTCCACAAGACCCTGGGCCTCAGCTACATCCCCTGCGAAAGCCAATGCCAGCGCCGCTCCATATTGTACGTCCCGGCCGGTCGAGAGGCGGAGCGCAGCCGTGGCCCGCCGTCGAGCCTCCGCCGCATTGCCGAGGAGAGCCTCGCGGAGCCCGGCGTCGGCTTCATAGCCTGCCGCCGTCTCTTTTTCCTGCGCCTGCTCGGCGGAACCCACGGCTCGGTCCGAGAAGTTGCGCGCTTTGCCAAGGCGTCCGAAATAGGCCGCCGTGTTCGCTTCCTCCGCCAGTAGAATGTCTTCCACTCCCGACTTGCCCGCCGACCAGGCTACTTGCTGTGCCATCCCCGCCGCGTCGTTTTGTAAGAAGGCGAGTTGGTACAGACCAATACGCAGGTAGGAAGAATCGAGCTTTTTCGCCTGTGCTTCCTCGGCAGTCGCCCGCGCCTCTTCCAGACGGTCCAAGACGATGAAGCCCGAGACAAGGTTGGAATAGTTCAAACCACTCGGGTCAAGTCGGAAAGCGTCCTGGGACTCCGCCAGTGCTTTGTCGTATCGACCGAGAAAAACATCGATCGTGCTCAGGTTCGTTGGGGGGACTTCATCTCGCGGATAGCTCTGCGCCCAGAGTTCATAGACCTGGCGGGCATGTTCGACGTTGCCGGTGACAAATCCATGATAGTGGGAATCGATGTAGAACTTCTCTCGCTCGCTCACTCGATCACGCAGTTCGTACGCCTTTTTGGCGTTCTCCGCAGCGAGGCTGGTCTCTCCCAGATTCGAGTAGCAGGTTGCAAGCGCGGCATAGGCCATCGCGAAGTTTGGATCCAGGTGGATGGCACGCTGGAGTATAGGGACGGCCGCGGCGAACTCGTCTGCCCCGATCATTTTTAGTCCAAGACTGTATGCCTGGAGGGCTTCGAGCGAAGGTGTGGAGGCCTGCTCGACCGGTGTATCGAACTTTTGCACGGTGCTGAGAGATTCGCCCAATTTGGTTCGGATTTCCGAAGCCGCCTTGCCCAAAGCATCCAGGACATGGTTTTTGTCACCGGCCTGGGCTTCGGCGCTGGCCAGCGATTGCCCGTTCGCGCAATTCACGGCTTTTAGAATGACGTTGTACAGCGTCCCGATCTGCGCGATCGAGCCGTTAAGAACTGCGGCGCTGCCGGTGCGCTGGCAGATTTCCCGGGCGATCTCCGGCGTCAGGCGCGCGTCGGCCGACTGACCCATCAGTTTTAGCGTTTGCTGGATTTGGTCCTCGGAAACCTGGCTGAGGAACGGAGATTGTTCGAGCTGAACCGTAAGTCCTTGCCGAAGCGTTCCGTCGAAAACCGCATCGCCGGTTGTATTCGTGAAATCCGCGACGACGATCGAATCCTTTTCGGTGAGCTTAGGGGATTGTCGCGAGTACCAGTAAAGAGCCGCTGCCAGCAAGGCAGCCACTACAAGGGCTGCGGGGACCAGAATTTTCCAAGGGACTTTGCGGGGTTGCGTCGTGATGCCGGGTTGAACGGAAGATTGCTCTGCGGCGCGTCTGCCGCTCGAAGGCTTTAAAGCTGCGCGAGAACTGACAGAACCTGAGCTCTGAGCCGATTCTTCGTCCGTGGCTGGGCCAACCAGCGCCGTGCGTCCTGTATCAGTGTCCCGCTTCAAACGCTGCAGATCGGTGCACAGATCGGAGGCGTGCTGGTAGCGCAGGTTGCGGTCCTTCTCCAGAGCCTTGTTCATGATCGCTTCCAGCGCGGGCGGGAGATCGGGATTGAGCCGCACGGGAGACAGTGGAGCGCGGTTGAGGATGGCTTCGGTGATGACTCCCGAGGTGTCGCCCCGGAAAGGCAGCGTGCCGGTCGCCATTTCGTAGAGCACGACCCCGAAGCTGAACAGGTCGGTGCGCGCGTCGAGTTCCTTGCCGCGCACCTGCTCCGGCGACATGTAGGCGACGGTCCCGACTGCGGTTCCCGGGCTTGTCAGATTCGCCTCGTGCACTCCCACGGTGGTCGTACCACCCATCTTGTCGGCGGCGTCGTTGCCGGTTAGCACCTTGGCCAGACCAAAATCCAAAATCTTGGCGTGGCCACGCTTGGTGACAAAAATGTTGGCGGGCTTGATGTCCCGGTGGATGATGCCTTCGGAGTGGGCAGCATCGAGAGCATCCGCAACCTCAATGGCGATCTCCAGCGATCGTTCGCGATCGAGTGGCCGGCCCGTGATCGAATGCTTGTGTGTCGCCGTCCAGATACTCCATAACAATGAAGGGGCGGCCTTCGTGCTTGCCGATTTCGTAGATGGTGCAAATGTTCGGATGATTCAGGGCGGAAGCGGCGCGTGCTTCGCGGCGAAAGCGCTCGAGGGCCTGGGCATCTTGGGCAACACCCGGAGGTAGGAACTTCAGGGCAACGAAACGGCCGAGTTCGGTGTCCTCGGCTTTGTAGACGACGCCCATCCCGCCGCCACCCAGCTTTTCCAGGACGCGATAGCGAGAGATGGTCTGCCCGATGATAGGTTCAGAGCTGGCCACGCGGCACGAATCTTAGGGCGCAACGGCAGGCAAGTCAACGCGAGGGGCTGGGGATCAGGCTGAGGATTCGAGCAAGGCACAATTAATTGGGCATTGAACGGGCGTGGGCGGCTCGAATCAGGCGGACGTCTCTGATCTGAGTGGTGAGGACTCGGTTCCCGAACTCGAGGTGAAGGCCGTGGGCGGCGATAATGTCCTGCTTGATGGCACTGCCGCCCCAAGTGCACCCGTTGATGCTCACTTTCTGAGGCGATACGCCTTGCCGATCGAACCAGCCGCCCCAAACCCAGTAGTGGCCATCGCCGAGAGCCCAAAGCGTATAGGTGGAATTGCGTGTTGTGACCATCACACGATCGCCACAGCGCAGATCGTTCTTGCGGATTTCATCGAGCAAGCGCGCCTGGTGGGTGATCGCTTCGAGCGTGCCGGCGATGCCAGTCAATCCCTCATTACCTCATAACTATGTTGCACCGCTGCAGCCGGCAAGTCAACGCGCGGCAGCAGCCGCGTCGCGGGCGATAAGAAGGAAGCCTTTTGCGGTGGCGTCCTTTTCGAGGGCGGCGAGGCGGGCGCGACCGGCAGCGGTCTTGCCTGATTTCATCTCGACTTCGCCGAGGGCGAGGCGCACCTCGAATTGAGTGGCGACATTGCGCAATTTGGTCCCTTCCTCAAGAAGGGATTCAAGACTTTTTCTTGCAGTTTCCGTTTCCCCCGAAGCGGCGCGGATGTGAGCGGCAACAATGAAAATCTCCGCTCGAAATTCGTTCGCTTGATTCTTTCCGGCAATCTGCAGGGCCGTATCGATCGTCTTTCGGGCCGGGGCGGTCCTTCCCTGTTTGAAGAGCGAGTCCGCCAGGGCGGAAAGGGCGACGGCTTGATCAATGGGGTCATGTTCCTTTCCGAACTCCTCGGCGGCTTCGCGCGCGGGTTGCTCAGCTTCGGCGGGATTGCCTTCTTCGATCGAGTGACTCGCAAGGCTGAGGCGAGTGGCCGCGACGCCTCCCTTCTCGCCGATTTGCTTCCGGGTCGAAAGAGATTCCTCGTATGCCTTTCTGGCGCCGGCAAGATCTCCCTGTGCCTCGAGCACATATCCGATGTTTGCCAGATTGCGGGCAAGCGCGGTTTTGTCATCCGACTGGCGGGCGAGGGTGAGCGACTGGTCATACATCTGCCGTGCTCCCAGCAGGTCGCCGAGATCGTAAAGCACGTTGCCCAGATTGCCTTGAGCCAGGAGCATGCCACTCTTGTCACCGATTTCGGTGCAGGCGGCCAGCGCCTGTTCATAAAGTGATTTGGCTTCAGCAAGGTCGGATTGCATATAGAGAAGATTGGCCAGTTGGTTGGTGACCGAGGCCACGCCGGATTTTTGGCCGATTTGCCGAAAAGTTGCGATGGCTTCGACATATCTGTTTTTGGCGCCGGTCAAGTCTCCCCGGTCGGCGAGGATCGTACGGATGTTGGAGAGACTTTTGGCAACGCCGTTCCTATCGCCGATCTGACGGAACGCTTCGAGAGCGTTTTCCTCCGTGTGTACCGCACCTTGCAGATCTCCTTGCTGATATAGCAAGCCCGCGAGATTACTCGTTATCTGGGCTTCGCCTCGGGTGTTGCCAATCTTCTTGGCGATTTCGAGGGCTTGGTCGAACAAGAGCCTTGCGCCTCCCAAATCTCCGGTATGCTTTAGCAAGGTTGCGAGATTGCCCAAACTGGTCTGGATGTGAGCTTCGTCCCCAATCTCCCGGGAAATCAGGAGTGATTCCTCCCAGGCACGCTTGGCCCCCGCGACGTCTCCGGTGCCATAGAACAAACCGCCCAGGTTGATCAGAGCGGAAGCCACACCACCTCGGTCACCAGCAGCGCTGAAGAGTCGCTTCGCTTGCTCGTTGGCCTGGATGGCTTCTTTTGTCTGGCCGAGGTTTTGCAATGCGGAACCCTCGGTGAGTTGGGCGCGAGCAACCAGCAAGCGTGCTCCCTGCCCATCTCCCTTGGTCCTTGCGGAGTCTGCCGTCTCCAGCGCCCGCTTGAAGTTCCCGAGCGTCATAACTGCGTTTGCTTCCGCAAGGTCAATCCGCGGGTCATCCCGGGCAGGTGGAGGAAGTTTGCGAAGATCTTCAATGGTCGCCAGGGCATCCTTTCCCTGGCTGGCCGATGTTTGCGCTGCGATCAAGCGGAGGCCGTAGTCCAGGTTGTCGGGGAAGAAATCTCTGAGAGCTTTGTACACTTCGACGGCTTTGGGCCAGTCATGTGTCGATTCCCGGTAGCGGCCTTCGATCCATAGGCGCTGCTCGCGAGGCAGATTCGTCGAAAGCTCGAAGGCTTTCTTGGCTTCCGCTTGCGAGTTCGCGTCGTAACCCAACGTCGACCAAGCCGAGGCGAGGCCGGCGTGCGCCAGCGGATATTCCGGTTCGGCAGCCACGGCTCTTTCGAACCGGTCGCGCGCGGCGAGAGCGTCAAAGACGCGGAGCTTCGCCAAGCCTTCAGAGTAAAAACGCGCCTCCTCGGGATTCGATGGCAGCGTGGCTCTCACTGCGGCCGCGTCGGCATCTGAAACAGCACCGGCGCCCAATTTTTCTCGCAGCGAGGCACCGGCGCGGCTCACCAGATCGTCAATCTGATCAGCGCTTCCTTTTTCCGAGACAGCGGCGAGTGTTTCACCCTGCACGGCATCCTGGAGTCGCAGATCGAGCCGAATATTGCCCTTGCCGAGGGGAAAATAGGAGCCGAGGACGACTTCGTCAGCGTTGAGGTTCTTGTGGATTTTGGCGAGCGTTTCCTTGCCGTAGCTATCCTCTTCCGGCAAAGAAAGATCGACCTTCATTTGCGCAACATTCTCGCCAGGGACGGTGCGCAGTTTCTCCCCGGCCGACAGTTCCGTCGTGAGCATTTCGGAAAGAGCGGTGGACAGCCATGCTTCGTCGGGGCGTCCCGAGACGTTCTTGAATCCGAGGACCGCCACAGAGCGGCGCGCGTTGATAGGGGCCGAGGATTTCGTGGCACTGGTCGAGTCAGAGCGATTGCCCCGGAGCAAACGGTCGCGCAGGCCGCGAACGTTCAATCCGAGGACAAGGCCGCCAGCGAGGACAATTACAAGCGCCACACTGGCGACGTAGAGATGGGTGCGCGGCCGCAGCACCACCGTTGCGGACGCACCGGCATTCGCGGGCGCGGCATACTGTGACCCTACGCCTTCGCGTGGTACTCCGCCGCTTAACGCTTCCAGCGCGGCGCGCAGTCCGCGGGCCGACTGATAACGTCGGGCCAACTCCCTTTCGAGCGCCCTGCAAATGACACTTTCCAGGCCCGGCGACACGTGCGGGTTCACAGTGCTGGGCGGAGGCGGCGTCCAGTGCAGAATTGCGCCGATCAGCTCGGCACTTTGTGTCTGCGGAAAAGGCCGCTGCCCGGTGGCCATCTCATACAGCACCGCGCCGGCTGCATAGATGTCGCTCCGCGCGTCCACCGGCAGGCCGCGCAGCTGTTCCGGCGACATATACGGCACCGTCCCGGAGATTGTGGTGCTGTCTGCTGCGGTGCTTTGGGTTACATCGGTGCCCAATTCGGGATGGATGATCTTGGCCAAGCCGAAATCGAGGATTTTCAAGCGCCCATCCGGAGTGAGGAACAAATTGCCCGGCTTGAGATCGCGATGAATGATGCCCTGGTCGTGCGCCGCCGTTAGGCCTTCCGCGAGTTGAATCCCGAGACGTTGAATCTCATTGCCCGCCAGCGGGCCTTCTTTCAGTCTTTCGCTCAGCGAACTTCCGGCGATCAGCTCCATCGCCAGAAAGTTCACTCCATTCTGGGAACTGAATTCGAAGACTGTCTCGATGTTGGGATGATTCAGTTTGGCGAGTGCCAAAGCTTCCTTGCGAAACTGCTTTCGCGCAGCGTCGTCGGCCAGGGTGCCTGCCGGGAGGACCTTCAGCGCGACATCGCGATCGAGTTGCTCGTCGTGGGCGCGATAGACTTCGCCCATGCCGCCAGCGCCGATCTTCTCGACGATGCGATAGTGGCCGAGCGTCTGGCCAATCATGGGGAGAAACCTTCTCTGGGCAGGCATATTAGGCCGCACCCCACTGTAAGTCAATTTGCGGTGCGGCTACGCATGAACCGAAGGAAACCAACGAGTGAGATACATTGCGGGCGCGGGAACGCGTCAGCGCCCGAACTTGCTCTGAGCCAGAATCACCCTATGCGCTGCGTGGGCCGCGAAGAACTCGAGCCGGCAGGAAAATGATTGCACGGAAAAGATCGAGAGCGCCGGTCACCGCGATTCCCAAAATGCGGAAAGGCAACAACAATAACCATACGAGCGGATACAGCACCAGCGCCAGAAGAGCCAGCGGCCAGCACAAGACAAGCAAAATACACCAGAGAAGAAAATTCAGCATGATCTGCTCCCTCAACTGCACGAAACGAGATACGAGCCGGGCTGCCGATTCGTTCCCGACCCCATCCGCCCGCGATGGGCAAGAAACACAGGCAGGAGTGCCTGTGCCGGCAAACTGCCGACCAACCTGCCGGCCTGAAGGCCGTCGCTACGATTGCCTGAGCGAAATTTGCGCACCTTCTACAAATCGAGCTGCGATAGGAGTGCGCTCAGGTTGGAATCGTCCACGACGAGATCTGGATGTGCGGCACCGAGATTTTCCACTTCGTCGAAAGCTTGGAAGAGGCGCATCTTCGCGACCGCGTATTCCTCCGTCCCCGTGAGCGACCGGCCCGTTTGCTTGCCCCAGCGTTCGACGGCGTCGCGGCGGACGAAAATCCGGAGCGGGAACATCGTCTTGCGATCCGCCGAAACGAGATAGACGTATTCGTTTCCGACGGAAAGTCCGCGGCGCGATGGATGCACGCCCTGGAACTGGTATTGGTAAACGAAACCGCTCGCGGCGGAATAACTTTTGATGCGCCGGACTGCGCCCGGGGTAGCCATGGAGGGATTATTTGACCGCGCGTGGCTTGGTGTCAATCGGAGCCGTGAACCCTGTGCCATGCGGTACAGCGCGGGGGCGTGCTGTGCCCTTGTATCTTCGTTTTGTGTGAGAGTGAGTGCGCGGTGGGTGTTGTTCCGGCGAGGAGGCCGAATGCCCCTGAGGCCGGAAGCTCGAGCCTTCTGAGCCTGTACCGTAGATCGGCCCCCCGCCCTCTTCTCCGAGACTGCGGAGAATCAGAGGCCTTGTGAGCCTGTGTTTTCAAGGTCAGTCGGAGACGATCCAGGGTCGGGGAGCCGGAACCCCAGCCTACTG
>JBARRP010000294.1:0-33531 GCA_049644285.1 Candidatus Acidiferrales bacterium
AACCCGGCGCGATCCCGCGCCAGCATCAAATTACGCCACGTCTGGGTTCCAAGAAGACTGCCGTCCACGCAGGACTTAATTCGAGAAAAACCACTGGCTAAGAGCGGGAAAATCGCGAGCCATTACACGAAGAGCCAGGAAGGGATGCTGACCTTAGAGAGCCTTGCGGGTCTCGCGAAACCAGAGTACTTCTTTCGACCCCATCAGATCGGGCGCAGACTGTGGCGAGAGGTTGCCGGTAGAAAGAAGGAGGTGAAGATTGTACGCCTGCCATGGGGGCTTGAGATCACTGTGGACATAGGTGAGTCGATCGGATGGTCGGTGTATACGCGCGCTATCTATGAGACTGCCGTTACCGAGGCACTGTGGAGGCTTGTAAAACCTGGCGATTCGGTGGTAGATGGCGGTGCCAATATTGGCTACATGACGAGCATACTGGCAGTTCGGGTTGGCGAGCGGGGCAAAGTATACTGTTTCGAGCCACATCCCGAGGTTTTTCGAGACCTTCAACAAAACGTGAGAACCTGGGAAACTAACAAGCAGTGCGGCTCATTCTTGCTCTACCAGATTGCGCTGGGTGCTCGCGAAGGGGTCGAAGCGCTTCGGGTCCCCGAGTTTTTTTCCACCAATCGAGGGGTCTCGTGGATTGAGACCGGCAATACTCACGGTGAAGGTCAAAACCTGCAAGTTAGAGTATTGGCTTTGGACGAGGTAATCCCGGAACACGAAACCATAGGAGTTGTAAAGTTGGATGTACAGGGGTATGAACTGGCCGTCTTAAAGGGAATGGAGCGCATTCTCCGAGATCGCCGAGTCCGACATGTCGTATTTGAGGAATTGGAAGATTTTCCGGCCGCCACACATGAATTCCTTCGGGAGATGGGCTATGCGAATTATGGGATCGAGCCCCACTTCCGCGGTATTCGATGTATCCGAGACGCACAGCCTCATTGCGACCCCGTGAATGGGCCGCCCCCCAACTACTTGGCCACTCTTGAGCCCGAGCTTAATGTGTCCCGCCTGCAGAGCGGATTTTGGCAGTCCTTCGGGCCTGGGCAGCTCCTAGGAAAGTGGTTCTAAGCCCCACTGATCTTTCGGTTCAAAATCTTCTCATTTTGTTGAAAAAGCGAGGGAACCGAGAGGGGAAGCGAGATCGGACGCCATCGGCTGTTTCGAATTGCTGCTTCTCGAAGCACAAGAGGTATCCGGGGAGACTTCCGACGGGATGCTCATGCGAAAGACACCAGACTCTCATTCCGAGTTCGGTCAGATCTGAAGAAAACCGTCGGAGCCATTGCTGCGTGTGAAGTTCGCAGCGTGGCACAGATTTGTGAGGTGTTCTTGAAAGCGGGGTCTGAAAGTTACAAGAAACAGGCAATAAGTTTCTCCAGCGCTTCCTTGCTCAACCGCGAGCAAAATTGAAGGTCCAATAGATGAGTTGCTTCTTGCTTCGCCGACACGGCAAAAACGAAAAATTACAAAACGGAACATAATGAACAGAAAGGGCTTGGCATTTCGCGAACTGCAAAATTGACGTGTTCGGGCAATTCCTGTGCCTGTCCGGTCCAGAAGACACGTACGCCTGCGCACGAATCGCGGGCTCATTGAGCGCCGTCCGCACAAATATCTGACTCGATTCCTTCGTGTAGCGACTGTTGGCATACGCGCTTTCGGGGGCTCGTACCAAGGGAGTATGCTGCTTTGGAGATTTAGCAATGGGCGCATCAGCCGGGAGTCGACGCTACCCTCGCATGAAATCGCCAAAAGGCCTGAGCGTAGCGTGGCAGACCGCCACTCGAAGGTTGGTCTCGTATGTCGACATGCTGGGCTTGGGTGGCCTGTTCATTCGCACAAAAGAACCTCCGGCGGTCGGGACAATCATCCAGTTGCTGATCGACATCCCGGGAGGGGGAGTGCGGGCTCGCGCGATTGTGCGGGACATCAAACCGGGCGAGGAAATGGGCGTGGGGATCGTCTCGATGGGCCAGGAAGACCGACTACGACTTAGCAGCTTCCTGAGTCAGCTACCCCCCTGAGTCATAGCGTTTATCAGGAGCCTTCATTGTGCTCCGCTGGGAGCAAATGGAAAGGGAAGGCAATGACTGGAATAGTTTCGACAGGACAGTGGCCAGGCCTTTTCTTGAGCGAAATGGCCAGCATTCTTGAACTGGAGCTCTACCGAGGCTGGCTTACCGTGCTCACATCAGCCACGCTGCTGGTATTTGTGGCCGAGGGGAGTTGCTCTCTGGCGAACCACACGGTTCAACTAGGTCCGCCTCGCGGAGCATGAGCGTCAGATCCGCGCGGAAGTCTACCGCTTGCGAGTAAGCAGTTGACTTTGGGGGATTTTGGCGCCAGCATAAGGGTAGATTGTGGGTGCTTAGCAGTCTGTTCAAGCTGCTGAAAGACTGACCTAGACTAGGACGCCGGACGCGGGGTTGTTTCCGCGTCCTTTTTTTATCTATTCGGTGTGGATGACTCAATTACGGCACCGACATGGTAGGCCGTCTTTCCGAGACTATCGGAGAGTCAGCGCTGGAGCAGACGGAGTCACCCATGGCGCGCGTAACCCAGCCCGGAGGAAAAACTCCCGTTCGGACCGCTGGCGAGACATTTCGGGACGGGTCCGTGATCGAGTTAATTCGCAATGCGTCAGATCCCGAAACACTTGAGCTGCTGCTTTGGGATGGTCATATCGTGAAGGCGGGACCGCGGGTAGATCACGTTGGCCGCGAATACGCACCGGTTCGCATTGAGCCCAGCGTCTCAAGAGCTCTGTGCCTCCCGACACGCGTTGCGCCGACAGAAACTACCCGCGAATTATTCGAGGCGACCGAGAACTTGCTGACGCGCTATCTGGACCAACCCAAACCTGCCATTACGAAGCTTGTATCCGGTGTGTTCGCCTCGTGGCTTCCGGAGTTCCTGCGGTTGTCGCCCGTACTCTGGATCATCGCTCCAGTGGGCAGTCCCAAGCATGTCGCACTGCAACTCTTGAGTCTCATTTGTCGGCGGCCTCTTCTCCTCGCCGACGTCGGCCGGGGTGACCTCCGTTCTCTCCCGATGTGGCTCCAACCCACGCTCGTGCTTGACGAACCCGTCTTGCGACCCGCTATGCAGAGGACCCTCTATAGCTCGAGCCATCGGGGTATGAATACACCAAGTGGTCAGCGTCTCCTGAATTTATTCGGGCCGAAGGTCGTCTGTTCCGATGCACCTCCCAGCTACGCGCCGCTTGAGAGCGAGGCTCTCCGAGTTGTCCTGGTTCCCGTCGCCGGGTGGCTTGCCCCCTCCGGACGAAGAAGCGCTTGAAGAAATTGCAGAAGAGTTTCAAGCCCGCTATCTCGCTTATCGGCTGAGAGTTTTCGGCGAGGGGCAAGTGCCCGAGTTCGATGTCAGCGGTTTGACTCTGCCGGCTCAAGATCTCGTCCGAGCCCTCGGCGCCGCTGTCGTTGGTGATGAAGAACTCCAAGAGAAAATTCTATCGTCGTTGCGAGAGCAGGACGAAGAAACCCGGATTCAACGTTCGAGTGCCACAGAATCAGTCGTGATCGAAGCTCTTTTCTTTTTCTGTCACCAAGATCGGCAGCACAAGGTTCGTGTTCAAGAGCTGGCTAAGAAGGTTGACGAGATTCATGCTGGCCGCGGAGACACGCAGAGGATTTCACCGGAGTCTATCGGCTGGAAGCTAAAAACTCTTGGGATTCCCTCGGTCTCGATCGGCAGCGCGGGGAACGGTATCAAATTTACGGATTCGAACCGCCGCATCGTGCACCAACTTGCTCTGCGGTACGGTGTTCGCGCATTACCGGCAGGTCTCCGGTCCGGGTGCCCCTATTGCGAGGAGATTCAGAGAACCATCGGATTAAAACAGGACTGAGCGTTCGATTGAGGTTCATTGGCCGACGGAGGTTTCTGCTGACCTTGAGGAGGCACGAAGCCTAAGTGAGATGTCCTGGTTCTGGAGGTTGTGGAGGTTGTGGAGGTTCTGGAGGTTTTTTTGAAGTCTGCCACGGAAACGTCTAGTCGACGTGATTCTGCCGGACTGATCCAAGGCGCCGCTGGAACCTTCATCTCGAAGGCAACAAATATTATAGCGACCAAATAATTGAAAAGGAGATCCCATGAAGAGCCTTATGTCTCAGGGACTTTTGGATGACTGGCGTGAATTGGAAGCTGGCGGAATACCGCTCGAACCGATGGAATATCGTATGGGAATTAATATTCAAAACCCAAGCAGGGGACTGGTGATCGAGCAGGTAGGTGAACCCGCCTCGAACGTGATATTGGAACTCGAGCACGGTCTCATCGCATACCTCTTAAATCCGCTTATCCTAAGTGATGTTCCCGGCAAGACTGTAATCATGAGTTGGGAGCTCGAGATCCCCTGGGAAGATTTTTTGTTTCAATGGCTCCCTGACCCCGCGGAGAACGGACCTAAGGGCGCGCCGTATTCCTTCCCGAGTAAGAGCCCAATACAGTACCCGCGTGAAATGGTCCTAAATCATCGGACCTATAAGAAAGGTGTATTGATGCGCGGGGACCCTCTGGAGGGTTTGCTCCTAGGCGTGGGCTGCACGCCTGTTCCCGAGAGGTATCCCCAAGGGGCCGAGATCCCTCTTACTCTCAAGATTTGGGATCAGTGGCGTGGCGTCCATTCTTCAGTGTTCTTGATGTGGTTAATTCGGCGTGACAAGCCGACGCCCAAGAAAAGCGCGAGGCGGAGCCTTTTTGACGGGGCCGATCTAGTAGATTCGATGACCGTGAATCGAGGTAGCCTTAGGTAGGAGGTGTTAATTTATAATATATATACTAATATAGTTACTACAAAAGGGGATCGCACGAGAATCTCACTGATATTCTCGCTTTCCTCTCGCATTCAAGGCATCATGTCCGCGCACCAGGACTCCATCGGGAGATTTTCAGACAATGCCGACCGAGGTCCCGAATGCGCCGCGGCGCGCGATGGGCTTTCGAGACCTGGTGCTTTTCTACGTCGTCACCGGCATCAGCCTGCGCTGGATCGCGACCGCAGCCACGCTGGGCGCAAGCGCTGTCGTGGTCTGGCTATTCGCCTGGTGCGCGTTTTACCTGCCGCTTGCGCTCTCGGTGATGGAGCTTTCTTCGCGCTATCCCCAGGAAGGCGGCATGTACGTTTGGAGCAAGCGCGCCTTCGGGGAATTCGCAGGATTCATCACCGGCTGGACGTATTGGTCGAGCAACCTGCCTTATTTTCCCGCGGTGCTCTACTTCGCGGCAGGGAATGCGCTGTTCGTCGGTCCCGATCGCTGGCAACATCTCTCGGACAACAAGCTCTACTTCCTTTTGTTCTCGATCCTCGGGCTCGCTCTGGCCACGTTCTTGAACGTCATCGGGCTTGCGGTGGGGAAGTGGCTGCACAACCTCGGTGCCATCGGCACTTGGCTGCCCATCGGCATCCTGTACGTGATCGCGGGCGTCGCGTGGTTCAAGTTCGGTTCGGCGACGGCGTTCACGGCGCACACCATGATACCCAGCATGCACCTTCGCGACGTCGTCTTCTGGGCCACGCTGGTCTTTGCGCTCGGCGGCTCGGAGTCGGCTTCGTTTCTCGGCGACGAAGTCCAGAACCCGCGCCGAAGCATTCCTCGGGCATTGCTCATCGGCGGGACAGTGGTCACGACGACCTATATTCTCGGAACCGTATGCGTCCTGATTGTCTTGCCTCACGGCGAAGTCAGCGGCCTGGGAGGAATCATGCAAGCAATCTCAAAAAGTGCGGAACGCATCGGCTGGATTGGAATCAGCCCGCTGGCGGCGCTCCTGATCACCGTCAGCAACCTGGGGGCGCTGGGCGCATGGCTTGCGGCCTCAGCGCGAATTCCCTTCGTTGCCGGGATGGACCGCTACATTCCTTCCGTCTTCGGGCGCGTTCATCCCCGCTGGGGCACTCCTCACATTGCGATCCTGACGCAGGCGGTCTGCGGCGCTGCGTTCATCTTTTTGGGCCAGGCGGGCACGAGCGTAAGTGGAGCGTACGAAGTCCTTGTCAGCATGGGGATCATTTCGTATTTCATTCCCTATTTGTTCACCTTCGCGGCGATGATCCGGCTGCAGCGCGAGCCCGCGGGTGCCGAAGTGCTTTGCGTTCCGGGGGGCAAGCGCGTAGCGACCGCGCTCGGCGTAATCGGGTTAACGACCACGCTGCTGACCATCATCGCTTCCACCATCCCCGCTGCCGACGAACCCCACAAAATCCTGGCAATCGTCAAAGTAATCGGGCTGATGGCGCTGCTGGTCGCGATCGGCGTCCTCGTCTATTTCCTTGGCCGGGCGCGTCTCTTTCCCAAGCAAGAAGTTTCATCGTGAGTGCTACAAGCGCCTTGGAGGAATCGTTTGGGCCGGGAGGCGAGCGTTACCTTCGCGCAACCCCCGGCAGCCGTCTGCATCTAACCGGAGGTTCAGCGTGGTAGACTTTTGGCAGCGCGGAAAACCCACTTAAGGATTTTCAATGGGCGAACGTTTGGGTCTGGGGCTGCTCCTCGTGGCGGCCATGGCGGCACTCACCTCCTGCGGGGGCTCCAGCAGCACCAAGACTACGCCACCGCCAGCAGTTACGATCACTGTAACTCCTGCCTCAGCTAGTGTAGCGGTGGGAGCGTCCACATCGTTTTTTGCGAATGTCACGGGAACTACGAATATGGCGGTGACGTGGCAAGTGAATGGGTCTGCCGGGAATCCGACAATTGGAACCATCAATTCTCTTGGCGTCTACACCGCGCCGCAGACTATACCCAGTCCAGCCAATGTGACGATCACCGCGGTATCCCAGGCAAACACAGCCAAGAAAGCCACGGCGATGGCGACGATTGGACCAAGTGTTGTGGTCAGCCCGAACGGTACGGCCAACTCTCCTGTGGCGGTACAGACTTTCGCGTCGCAGCCGTTTTCCGCGACGGTTACCGGCACGGCTAACATGGCAGTAACGTGGAAAATCAGCTGCACACTGGGCGGCTCCGCTTGCGGCGCGATTCATAGCGATGGATCCTACAAAGCGCCTAATTCGGTTCCGACGACGTCGAGTCAAGGGGGCGGTTCCGTTGCGGACATTGTCACAGTAACTGCGGTGCCGCAGGCCAACGCGAATTTCCCCGGCTCCTCCATAGTCGCGGTCACTTCGCTCAATCAATCGCAGTCAACGCCGCCTGTCCCTATGGGTTCGTCCGGGGGCAACGCGCTGGATTCATCGCCCGTGCAAGGTGGTGTCGAATGCTGCGGCGGCACGCTCGGTTCCCTCGTCCAGCGCGCGGGCACATTCTACATATTGAGCAATAACCACGTCCTGGCGCGAAGCGACCAAGGAGTAATCGCGAACAAGGAAAGCATTATCCAGCCCGGCCTGATTGATGCATCCAACCCTTGCACGACGTCAGGGACAACCGCCGTCGGAACCTTGTCGCAATTCTTTAATCTCGAAACGGGCACAGGAACCAAGGTGGACGCCGCGATCGCACAGATCACTTCCAGTGCGGTGGTAGACACCACTGGGTCGATTGAAGAGCTTGGCGCCACTGTGACCAATGGAGTTCCCGATCCCGGCAAACCGGTTGCGGGTTCAGGCATGGCGGCTACACTCAACGAGCAAGTTGCTAAAAGCGGACGCTCGACAGGCGTCACCTGCGCGAACGTCGGGACGCTGCACATGAGCGTTCAGGTCACGTATCAGAAGGGCTGTGGGACCGGGGCTACGTTCACCGTGAACTACGCAGACGAAGTGATAGTCGACGGCGCTGCCTTCAGCGCCGAGGGCGATTCCGGCTCCCTGATCGTTGATGGGGCTACTGCAACGCCGGTGGCGCTTCTTTTCGCGGGCGATTCGTCGAGTACGGTAGGAAACCCTGTCATTGATGAGACTGTTTCCGGTACAGCCTTCACCGGTGTCCTTAGCACGCTCAAGGATTCTAAGGGGAACAAGCCGACTTTTGTCGGCGGCGCGGCCCATGCCGTGAAAGCATGCAGCCTTCCGCCGCCCAGCTCGGCGAAGGTCACCGAGGCATCCCCGACCCTCTCCGCCGAAGTGATCCAGGGCGCGGTTGCGGTAAGAGACCGGCACGCGGTGGAGCTGATGGCCAATCCCGCGGTTGCCGCAGTCGGTGTGGGGGCCAGCCTGGATTCGCCGACTGAAGCCGCGGTATTTGTTTTCGTTCAGAAGGGGGTCACGCGTAACCCCATTCCGGCCGAGTTAGAGGGCGTCCGCACGCGGATTATCGAGCGAGAGAATTTCCCGGCGCGGGGCACGCTGAGCCGAGAACAAAGCACACAGCTTGCCTCTGAGGCCGCGCGGGAGGAAGCTGTTTCGTTGCCCGATTCCGAAGTAGAGCGCGCCAGTGCCATCAAGGAGAATCGCGTTCAGGAATTGATGAGCGACGCCGCTGTTCAAGGCGTGGGCGTCGCCGCGAGCCTGGATAGTCCGGGAGAGGCTGCCCTGATTCTCTATGTTTTGAAGGGCAAGGCGCACAACCCGATTCCACCAACAATCGACGGGCTGCGAACGCGCATCAGGGAGACGACCGGCTTCCGCGCGGGACTTTCCGGCGATACGCCGCGCCATGCCTGCTCCGCGCCGGCGCCTGCTTTGCCTCAAAAGTCGAGCAAGAAGTCTCCCCGCTAGGAATCTTTCGGCAAAGGTTGAAGCGCAGCCTGTCTCGTCCCCTCCGGTGCGGAGGCAGGGAGTAATCTCAGTCGCTCCAAGACGCCCGGCGTTACCCATTCCACATCGAGTCCTCGAACTCTCGAGGCAACGAAAAAACGTCACGCTAAACTGAGGAGCGCGCCGGTCCGAACGCAAAGGTGTACCAGGCCGCGCGGTGCAGAGGTTTGCGGCTTGAGCACGCAAGCAGAGACGATTCCAAGAACGACCGCCAGCCCGTGGATCTACGGGCCGTGGCTGGATTTGATTGTGGGCTGCGGCGCGTGGTCGGCACCGCTGCTTTTAATTTCAGCGGTGCTACAAGATTCGCGCACGCACGCCTGGGCGGTCACTTTCTACGCGCTTGCCTTCGTCTTCAACTACCCGCATTTCATGGCGACCGTCTATCGCGCGTATCACACACGCGAAGAGTTCCAAAGATACCGAATCTTCACGGTTCATATCACCTTGCTGTTGGTGCTTACGGCGGTTGTCTTGCACGGCTGGTTTCGGCTGGTACCCTGGATCTTCACTCTGTATATCTGCTGGAGCCCGTGGCATTACACCGGCCAGAATTTCGGCTTGCTGATGATGTTCGTCCGGCGCAGCGGCGCTGCAGTGGACGCCGTCGAGCGCAGACTATTGCAGCTTGCTTTTGTGGCGTCTTACGTAATGCTGCTGGTCGGTTTCGAGACCGATGCCTCGAGCGATCCACTGATTCTCTCTCTGGGCCTGCCGTCGAAAGCATCGCTGGCAGCGCGACTGCTGCTCGGGGCCGCATTTCTGATCTTGGGCATGCTGGTGTTTGCGCGGCTGGTTCGCCGGAGCGGCCCGCGAACCGCGCTGGCGCCGGGACTTCTTTTCCTCTCGCAGTTTCTCTGGTTCGTTCTGCCAACACTCGTGGAGCTTTATTCGAAAGGCCAGATCCCGCAGACGCGCTACAGCAGCGGCGTCCTTGCCATTCTCCATTCGACGCAATATCTGTGGATCACGAGCTACTACGCTCAGCGGGAGGCGAAGGCTGCGGGAAACAGCGGGTGGCGGATGTGGAGCTACTTCGGCACGTTGTTCGCGGGAGGAGTTGCGCTTTTTGTGCCGGCGCCGTGGATCGTCAGCGCGGTATTTCACTATGACTTCACGACCAGCTTCTTGATCTTTACCGCGCTCGTGAATATTCACCACTTCATTCTGGATGGGGCGATCTGGAAGCTGCGGGATTCGCGGATCGCTTCGCTGTTGATTGATCGCGGAGGCCGCGCCGCAACAGCAGCAGCCGAAAAGGCCTCGGTTGCAGGCTCCGCCACGCGACGAGTGATCGGCCGGGCAGTTTTCTCCCGCCCCGTACGCATAACGCTTGCGATGTTGTTCCTCCTGTGGGGAGCAGTTGACCTGGCTCGTTTCTCATTTGGCACCTGGGAGGGCAATCTTCCTGAGTTGCTGCGAGCGGCGAATCTGACTCCGTACGACAGCTCTCTCCAAATGCGAATTGCGCGAGCGGAGATGAAGACAGGCCAGCTCGACCAAGCGGTGGAAGCGCTGACGCGCGCCGTCGAAGCGAATCCGGGGAATCCCGGGCCGCAGAATGCTCGAGGACAGGCGCTGCTCGAAGGTCGTCGCTATACTGAAGCCTACGAGCATTACAAGAAAATGGTCGGGCGCTTCCCGCGCGATCCCGACGCGCTGGTCAACTTCGGCGTTCTGGCAAATCAACAAGGCAATGCCGCCGAAGCGACCGAAGCGTGGGAGAAAGCGACTGAAGTGGATCCGCAGCAGGCGAACGCCCACCTCTATCTGGCCGAGACGCTTGATAAAAAAGGCCAGCCTGCGGCCGCCGCGCGCCATTACGTGGCGTTCCTTCGCGCCGCAGCCGCTCAGCCCGAATCTACACGACCGCCTAACGTCGAAATCGTCTCAGCCACAATCCAACTGGGAGACGACGACTCGCGCATCAATCTGGCTCCCGAAGCCTTGCGGGCGTATCAAGCTGGCGTCACGCTCGCGCAGAAGTCCGGCGATGCGCATCTCGAGAGCCTCGCACTCGCTCATCTCGCGGATGCGCAGGAAAAATCCGGCGATGTAGCCGGGGCTGCCCACTCCTATCAGAGGGGCTTAGCTCTCGATCCCAAGACCGAGGACTCGGGCAGCGAAGGCGCTGACTGGTTCGACTACGGACAGTTCCTGCGCCGGCAAGGCCAGCCCGAGGAACTTGCCTATGCCTGTTTCGTGCGCGCGGAAGATTTGCTGACATCGACCCCGGGCGACGAACTGGAGACCGTACGGCGAATCCGGCGAGACGCGGAAACGAAACTTGGGCGGAAATCAGCCGATGCCCGCAAGAATTTGCGGGGTTTGCTCCAGCAGGCAGTGGCGCTTCCCGAATCGTCCTTTCTCCGCCACTCCTAGTAAGTTGCGCGCGCATCGTGAAGACTTTGTCACGCAGGAAATCCTCGCAGGTAGTCCCGCCGGCTTGCGGGGCACACTACATCGGGAAGCTCTGCGGACGGCAAAATGTCAGCCAGGGAGAGATTCTAAGATGGTCATGCGTTCGAGGTACGTTTCACGTCTTCGCTGAGGACGATGGCTTCGGCGACTTCTTTCATGGACTTGCGCCTTTGACGACTTTGCTTCTGTAACGCGAGGTAAGCCTGCTCCTCGCTGACTCCGAGCTCGCGCTGCAGGATTCCTTTGGCTCGCTCGATGACTTTCCGGGATTCGAGCTTTTCTGAGAGATGAGAGTTTTGGCTTTCGAGCCGCGCCATCTCGATCTCAGCGCCTACCAAGAAGCCAATGGTCGAAATCAACCGGATTTCGCGTTCGCTATGCACATGCGGCGCACGATGCTGCAGGTTGATGACGCCCACCAGCCGTCCGCGAGAGAGCACGGGAACCGAAAGGAATGCTTCGTAGCGATCCTCCGGCAATTCGTTGAAGAAGCGAAAACGGGGATCCCGAAAAGCGTCCCGCGCCACCGCGACGGGCCGCACGTGTTCAGCCACCCAGCCAGTAATGCCCTGTCCCACCCGGAGCTTCAGCCGGTCCACCACTTCCGGATGCGGATTCAGGGACGCGCGGAGGACCAGTTCGTCATCCTCGAGTGCGTAGACCAGGCAGGAGTCGCACTTCACCACCGCAGTAACGAATTCGACGACCTGCGCCAGCACCTCATGCAAAGGGTCGGACGCAGCTATCCGGCTGGCGACCTGATGCAGGAAGTCAACGTCCCCGTTATGGCCTGCGATTGCTTCCGCCTTCGCGCTCATGACGAGAGGCTATCCGGCCCGCGCGGGCCTTGTCCAATTGCATTTCTGAATCGGTGGAATCACATTTCTGGAATGGCAGATGCGCCGGGCCGCAGTCACCGGACCGAGGGTTAGCTTTATTCCGTTCTGCCGCCGCCGATGGGAGAGTGGTTGAGCTTCTGCCGGAGCAGCTCGGCGCCGCGCTGGGCCGCTTCATTCACGAGGAATCCCATCTTCGGGTGCGCGGGCTCAAAATCAACAGGAAGTCCTTGCTCGCGGAGCTCCTCGGATGTTATCGGTCCAATGGAGCCGACCACAATTCGCTCAAAAGCGCTGCGGACAGCGTCTTCCGAATTCATGTCCGCCGCAATGCGCAGAAGATGAGTTACCTGGACCGACGTGGTGAACAATGCGATGTCGATCTGGCCGCGGGCAATGGCCTCGACGGCGGCTCGAAGCGGTCTGAGATCCTCGGGCATCGCCCATTGATAGACCGGGACGCGAGCAACGCGCGCACCGCGCCCGGCCAAGCCCGCGAGCAGGTCGGGGTTCGAGGAACCATATTCTTGGACAGCCACACGTCGCCCTTTGAGCGGCAGCGAATCCTTTCTATCGTCGAGCGCCCGCAGCAGATCGCGCCAGGTGTTGGGCTCGGGCACGGCCAGCGTAACCGGCACTCCCAACTCTTTCAGCGCCGCCACAGGCTTGGGGCCGCGGGCCACCACCGCCACTCGCCGGAGCACGGCGACGAACTGTTCGCGCGGATAAACCGTTTCTACCACGCGAGAGAGCGCGCGGGTCCCTACACCAGTAAGGAAGATAACCATGTCAAAGTCGTCCGCAGCGAGTTTGTGGGCGAAGGCCAATGCTTCGGTGTTGGATTCAAGCGGCACTTCTCGCATCGAGGGCGCAACAAGGGCCACTCCGCCATAGCTGGCGATTAGCTTCCCCATCTCTTCGGCGCGGCGGCTTTCAAGGGACAGCACACGCAGCCCTGCCAAGCCGTTCGATCGGATTCGATCTTCCACGAGCCCATCATCACATTTTCTCGGGATGCCTGCTACACATCGGTGGGCTTTGTTGCACCGCAGGTTTCTGCCCAGTGCCGCGATGCCTCTCGCCGATTGCGGGGATGGCTTCCGTCTGCAAATAAGCAGGGCTGGTTCTGCGGGCTTCATTGCTTCAAATTTGGGCAGGTTGCGGTTCAGAGCGCTACAGCGTAAACTGCATTGTAGTAAGCGAAGTTCGGGGCGTGGCTCAGCCTGGCTAGAGCGCCTGGTTCGGGACCAGGAGGTCGGTGGTTCAAATCCACTCGCCCCGACCACTTCAAAACCCATTGCCTTCATTGAGTTCACGCAACCTTTGCTGTGCCAGTTGAAACAACTTTATTGTGGAACAATGGAACAACTGAAAAGCCCAACCCTGCCTGCTCGCACCACTCACTCCTGTACTGTTCGTCTTCGCGGAGTTGCGTAGCGTAGCGATCAGTCAAAGTTCGAGCGTGCCCAAGCCACAGCGTGATGAGGTCTTCGGGTGCCTGCGCCTTGCGGAGCACTGCGGCACGGTATCGGCGAAAAACATGGAATCCAACTCGCTTACCCGTACCGTGCAACACCCGCAAGACGTTGCGTGCCAGTAGCGGTCGTCCGGTCGCCGTGGCGAAGAGGTAGCCGCTCTTGCCGCTCGAGTATTCCCATAGAACCCGAGCCAGCGTTTCCGGCACATCAACAACCCGAATTGCGTTTGGTGTTTTCGGGGCCTGTTCCTTCCCACGCCAAATGCTGCGCCGCACGTGAAACATGCGGCAGTTTGGTGATAGGTCGGAAGTCTTCAAGCCAAGCGCCTCCCCGATTCTGAGTCCGGTGCCTGCGAGCAGGGTGAAGAGCACAGCGTACCGCTCTTTCACGCTAGACACTATTTCGTCCAACTCCGTCTCGGTGATCGTGGGCCTGTGCTGCTTTTCCTTTTGCACGATGGGTAGCCCGATGAAATCGTGATTCCAGGTGCGCGGGTAAATCTGGTCGCCCTCATCGTTCACTGCGGAGGCAACAACCATTTTCACGACCTGAACGTAGTTCACGACTGTCTTCGGTGCGAGTCCTGCGGCCGTCATTTTCCCAACCAGGTCTCGCAGCACTCCGTTTGAGACTTCCGAAAGCAGCTTGCCGCCGATATTCGGAAGCAGCCAAGCGTTGAGTGCTTGCTGCCAACCGGCAATGGTGGCGGGCTTAACGGGTTTGCGCGTACGCGTGGCTGAGTGTTCAAGCCAGCGTTCGGATTGTTGTTTGAACGTAATCGCCGGGGATGTGTTCTCGTGGAACTGCTCTTTGCTGTTTACCCCGGCCTGCTCGATGTAGTCACGAAGCCGCTGGCGTGCAATAGTCCGCGTGGCACACGGTCCAAGCGAAATCGTTTTCTGCTTTCGGTTCCCGCCCGGGACGTCGATCCAGAACTTCCCGTAGCTCCGTGCGGACGGGCTCCACGTCTTGGTGCGTTGGAACACACAACCTGCCTGACCGATACGGCGGCTCAACGATGGTCCTCGTTTCCGCCTTGTCGGTGTCGCGGTTGCGACAGTAGTATCGCCCCAGAAGAATTGCAACCGCGTGGGGGGTGCTCCGCAGGTTGAAGTGTCATTCCTGTGAAGCTGCGGCTGGTTCGGAGAAGAGATTATTTCCAGAGGAGATTCTACTTCCGCTGTCGCCGCTACATTCTGAAGGTTTGCAGACCGCTCATCCTGCATCTACTCGCAATCTCGCGGTGGTGGTCCAGGCAACCGCAACCCGCTGCCGTTGCGTTGCTGCCGCGTCACGGTTGCGGCGTTCGCGTTTTTAGCGAAACACTTTTCCCCGACGCGACATTTGCGTCCGCGCGCCGTCGGACGTTGGAAGGGTTTAATGCTTCACAAGATTATACAGTTTCAGTGGAATTCTGGCCGCGACCGGCGAGTGGGTACTCTTCGATCATCGACCGGCTGAACCGGGCCGCCCGAAGCGAGCGAGGGCCGACGACACTTTCGACCGCTGCAGCGCTTGGCCAGCCGGCGCTGGTGCCCGCTCACCGGGGGGAACGGGTTTGGAAGCCCGCTGACCAAAGCGTTGATCAGGATGTACAAGTCCCGGAAACCTAAGCGGACTACTTCCCAGTTGTCGTTTCCTTGAGGCCGGTCCGAGCCGGCCCTAGTTCGCCGAAAGCCGTGGCTTTTGGGATCAGAAGAAAGTTCCCCGGGGACCACGGGCGGCGGCGGGGATTGATTTTGATGGCGATAACATCATCCTTCGCGGTGTCCTCCTGGCACGCACCTTGATTCGTCGGAGTCGTTCCCTTTTTCTGAGGCTTTTGCTTCTTGGGGAGATCATGGAACGATTTGAATCCCCATTGCAAGGCGAGGCGATCGGCCGCCCACTCACATGGGAGCGTCGCGTGAGGCCTGCCGAGTCTTACATGGCCCAGAACCACATGTGCAAATTCGTGGGCCACTACGATATTGACCTGTACCTGGAACATCGATTCCAGGTCGCTTGTCAGATACATGAAATTTCCGTCCTCCTTGAAGTCGGGGCAGGGATGAATCCCGCCGATTTCCTTCGGGTCTGGGGCGAAGATGATCAACCGTTCAGGAAGCCGGTCGAGGTGTTGCTGTGGGATTGCCTTCCAAACACGCTGGAGGGCTTTGAGGGTTTTGTGTCTGCGCTTGCAGAACCATTCGGGTCTGATGTACCTCGACCGGAACCGTTCCCAGGATGCATTGTCGCCCTTTTCAAGCCGCCCTGGAAACGATGAGCTCTCTGGGCCTACGGAGGGATCGTCGTTGATCATCTGCCGCGCAACCTTTTGAGCTTCAGGTTGGGTTACGGCGGGAGGCTGTGGGGCGATATTTGTACGACGTGGGAATTTAGTAGGCCTTCTCGGTTTCCGGATCTTGCGGGACGAACCCTTCGCCTTGCAACGCTCGGCCATCTTCGGACGCTTCTTGGTTTCAATTGATACATTCACTTAGTTTAAGTCTCCTCGTATTGTTCGGAAGCCGGTCTTGATCGAGCTGACCCGCTCCTGGTTGACCTCCGCGTTGCGGGCTCGCTGGTACAGTTCCCTCGCGAACGATGCGCAAGAAGAATAGAAGACGCCCAGCAAACCTCAACGCCGCAAGCCGTCGGACATCTGTTTCAGCAGCGCCAGGACGAGGTTTTTGGTGCTCTGTTTGGACCGCGACAGCCGCCGTCCGACGGCGGAGCGAAGTAAAAGATTGATTTCGTAGTCCTTCTTTCCAAGATCCGCATCGACACGTTTCTTGAGTGCCTGCAACGATGCTTCGTTGGCCAAGCAATAGTCCTCGCAACTGCGGACGAATTCCACGATCCTACGCTCCAGTGCCTCCAACCGTGCCTCAGGCTTTCCTTGATTTTTCACTTTTTCCTCCGTGTGGTTATCCTTAGGATTTCACAGCGAGCGATACCAATGGTTGAGTTTTCTTTCTGCCCCGTATACGGTCGAGATTCGAACAGAATGATTTCTAGCTGGCGGAATAGCGGAGCGGGTCACCCTTCCTCCCTTTGCCGGTCTTTTCAATCTTCCCTTCCTTCAACAGTTCTTCCAACACCCGCTGAAGCTGGGCGCGACTGATTTTGGTTCTTTCGGCGAGGACTTCTATATCGACGGCCTCCTTTTTGGTCTCCAGCAGGGCCGCCAAAATCACATCTTTGGTTTGCTCCCTTGCCGCCTCACCGGGTTCTCCGAGGGAGCGATATCCTCCATCCCCTAGTTCAATCAGAAGTTCCGAAGGTGTCTCGTCGAAGCGGGAAACGGCTTGAATCAACCGCACGTTGCGCTTCTGATTGCCCGGAGCTCGACGCAAAGAGAGCACAATGTCCACGGCTCCTGCGTAAGCCGAGCTGCCGCGCCCCGAATCGGCGACTTCGCCTCCGCGTTTGCGCTCGTGACGAACAATAAGCACGCCGATTCCTTCATCTGCTGCGAGCTGCAACGGCTGAAGTGCCAGGAGTGCGTCCCCCGAATTGTTTTCTCTGTCGCTGCCAAGCCCGGCAAAAGGGTGAAGTGTATCCACTACCAGCAGCTTGGCACTCCGCCGCTTGCATTCGTCCACAGCCGCGTGCACAACCTCCGGCCATGACATCCCGAGGGTATCCTTCCAGAACAGCGCGATAAAATCCTCCCGTCCGAGCAGCGCCGCTCGTTTCATCGCCTCTCGAAATGAGGTCGGATTCTGCTCCGTCAGATACAGCACTGGTGTCTTAATGGTCTGCTCGCCCATAAATGGAGCACCATCCAGCACGGCCCGCACCATGTTGGTCGAGAATGTCGTCTTTCCAGCGAGCTTCACCTTGCCGCCGAGTTCTGTCGTGGCTCCTTGTGCAACCCATGGACGGGCCACCCAAAACGGTTTCGGTGGCGTCTCAGATGCGATTTCCGCCCCCGTGCGAAACAAGAGATTTCGTTGTGCCCGAACTTGCTGCGCTGTAAGGGCAGAAAGAATTTTGTCCGCCTCGGGTGCATATTTGCCGATGCTGGAGGCAATACCGCGGACTTCGGTGTCCTCCAGAGGTGGAGCACAGCGCAGACGATTCTCTTCGAGCAAGGCAAGTTCGATGGCTTCAGGGGTCATCCCGCGTCGGCGCATCGTACCCGCGAAAGAAGTCAGCGTGGAATTGCGCTGGCCGTCGCGGATGGCGTCTACTGGTTCGCGCTGCGGAGGCTGTTCCTTGGCGAGTTGTTTCGAGAGCCAACCGGGAAGAGGCGGGAGCGGCAGTTTCGATGGGGTCTTTCCATGCTCCCAAAGGTACCTCTCGCCCGAGGCGTGGATGCTTCCCGCTCCGACGATGTACGCACCATCGCCCCGCACATCAATTCCCGGAAATGGCCCGGTTTTACTTTTGATGGGGCTGCCTGGGTGTGCGAAGAAGTAGTGTGTTCCTCCGCCACCTGACTGAACCCGCGGTCCTGTGGGGAGCGGGCCATGCTTCGTTTCGAGTTTGCGTAGAGATTTGGGCCCGCCATGGCGCGAATCAACATCAAGCACAACGATTCCGCATCCCGCGCCCGTGGCGATTCCGATGTTCGCTTGCGGTGACTCCTTCCACCACGCGCGGATCCTTGCTTCGTCCGTGGTTGCGTCCTTAAGTCCGTGGGCGGTGAGCGGGTGTTTGGCGGTGCTGTTCCCGCATTTTTGGTTACGACAGCTGCACCCCCCCTTTACGGGCCAATGGAGCGGGATAACCGGCCATCCGCGACGAGCAGCACGCAGCGCGGCGTCAAGTTTGCAATTTGAAGGAATATTGCGAGGCATCGTCAACTGTCTTCACTCTTTCTCCACGCCTTGGAATCAGGCGCTTTAGTCTCAGCACTTCGAAGGAAAATTGCCGCGCAGGAATGGCGGCACCGGACATGAAATCAGCGACTGCGGCCGAGAGTCTCGGAGTGTGCCGAAAGACGAAGGCCACGCGGCCATCGTGGCTCGTCGTGCCGATCATGATGTGACCCGAGCAGCTCAGGTACGCTGCGAGATAGAGATGATCGGTGTGATAGGTGGGAATCTCATCTTTATCCATGTTATCCACTTTCTCAGCGCCAAAAAGGGCAGTTACGCGTCGAAGCTCGACCAACCTTGGCCGCCCTCCTGGCTGGTGTTCGAAACCTCGGTCGTCGGAATCCATCTTAGGACACGGAACAAGGACAAATTTTCATGATTCCTCCCCAACCCGGGAATTTGTCCGCCGGGCGGTTCGATGGGAGAATCGAGCCCTAAAATGAAAAGGCGAGCTTCGCGGAGGGCGTGGGGGAAATGGCTCACCCAGGGATTCGCCCTAGGGCCGTTCGCCTATCAAAGGCGAATCGAAAGGCAACTACGCAGCAAGATGCCTTTTGCAGATTTCTGTGAACAAATCAACGGCCAGCTGTTTCACCTGAAGCATCCACTCCCACCGAACATCATGGCTTGGCTCTATGACATCTCCCTCCAGACCCGGTTGGAGAAAGAGACCATGAAGCTTGCGCGACGAACCCTCAGTGCGAGGTCGTGGCGGGAAGGCGACGCTAGAATGGTCAGCCTCCTCGAATTGTTGAGGGTCTATCCGACGTTTGACCCGGAACGCATATGGCGAAGAGCGACTGGGAGCAGAAAGGATTCGAGGACGGCACAGCGCGCTGCACAGTTGGAACAGAACCTTCGCGGTCTGAGTCGCCAAATCCGCTGGTGGAAGAGTTTTGCTCAATGGGATTCTTGGCAGGAACACTACCGAAACTATGTGGTTGCAGTTGACAGGCGCTTGCGAAATCGGCTGTCGCTCATTCTGAAGGAAAAGGCCCAACGGGCTGCAGTGATTAGCGCTGCGATGATTGCGGTCGGACTGAAATATGAGGATTCAGCTGAAGCCATCTCAAGGATGCTGCGACGTCAAGCGGGCGAGAAAAAGCTCGGCCCACGGCGCTCTCCACGTAAAACCTGAGTATTCTTTCTGCCCACTATAAGAGTGTGGTTTGGGCGGAATGAATGCCGTGAGCAAGTGCTCGGTCTTCCGTTGGGGGGAAGTTCGACGGCTAGCACCCCGGGGCCTGCCCCGCAGTTGACGCATAACACCCGAGGTCAGACAATAGGGGAAGAAGTTTGGAACGTTTCCAGAACATGGTTTCGAGCAGGACGTCGGCTTGGTTCGCACTTCCACCCGGAGGTTTCACGCAGCCATGGCTACTCGCAGTTCTGCAAAATTCCGCTCTGCAGTAGTCTCGACGCCTGGTCCGCGTAGTCAATTAAGGGTTTCCAATCGCTCGCGCAGGTCGTCTCGACCCCAGAGAAGCACGTCGGTTTCTTAGGACGCTGGTGTTGCTTTCAAATGTGCAAGAAGCGGAGCGTGCGAAGATGACCGACCAACATCGGCGAGCAAGTCCTGCGGCAACGTCCCTCACCATTGCCTCGAAGAAAACTCCATCTATAGCTGTGTCAAAGCCTAGGTCACTCCGCCGCAGCACCCGCCAACATCAACCAAAACCCACCAAAAAGCCTCGAGCAATCATACCGGCGCCGCAGTCGGTGCGCATCATGCAGCGGCACATCTGCGGCGAAAGCCTCCGACAGATCGCCCGAAACGAGAAAAGAGATCGTGCGACGGTTACAAAAATTGTTCGATCCGAAGAAATGCAAGCGTACGTTCAAAACCTGCGCGAATCCTATTTTGGGCTGGGTGAGTTGGCTCTAGTTGGAGTGCGTCGTGCCCTGCAGCAGAGCAAGGACGGAAGGCTAGCCCACGAAGTCCTTCGCAATATCGGAGTAGTTCCGGATCCTGAAGAACTTCGCCAGAGACTAATGGAAATGCAGGTCTCGAGTGAAGGTAGTCTCTCCCCAACCGAGCTTCAGCTAATAGAGATCCTGCGGGCTGCGGAGGAAAGGCAAAAAATATTCGATTTGTCCCCACTGCCCACTCCAGAAGAAGTGCAGCACAACTTAGACCTGGCGAACGAAATTGATCGGATGACCGGCGGGAAGTCTTTGTCGTTATCGCTCAGCGATACTGCGGAATGGAATCGGTTGCGAGCGTTAGCGGAGGCGAAACTTCGGCGCGATGAGAAATGATGTGGCGCGGATGTCAACTTCGAAAACGGACGGCTACGACACGGGTGGCGCTCCGCAAGCGCGATTGCCTTTAGGCGAGCGACGCGAGCGATAATCAGAAGGCTTCGCGGCCATGCTGGGCTTTGCTGGCCCGAATGGTCCGGGCCCTGTGAATCGACGGCTGACTACCGCCGGGAGATGGACGAGTTCACGCAGGCATTGCGGAACCTCTTGCCGCAGTGAAGCTAGCTCAATCGGCTGCTGTAGGACAGCGGTTTGCATGGCTTGAGGGGGACAGGTTTTTGCCGCGCCGTAGGAGCTTCCTGGCGAGTTCTAGAACGTTATTCCATTGAGCAATTCCCCGCTTGAGATCGAAGTTTGCCGGCAAAGCTTGGGCCTACTATCGGACTTAACCTCCCACCAGCGAGGACCATATGGTCGGGCCGAGCCGGCATGGCAAGTTACGCCTTCAGATCGAACTCGTCCTTGCAGCAGCGCTGCTGTCTTGGGCCTTCATTTTCCTGGGCCACTACTTCGGGCGGATAGGGGATAACCGGCAGGCCAGAAGCTCGGCTGCGGCGAAAGTGCCTGAACTTCCGTCCAAGAGCTCAGCGGCACCTGTAAATCAGTCGCCCGCGACAACCCCATCTCTCCCTCCCACGATTTCTCTGGACCGTCCCGGTTTCGTGCTTCAAGTAGGCGCGATGACGCATGAAGACAACGCGGATGCGCTCGCGGAGGCCCTGCACCACAGGAATCTTCCAGCGTTTGTGTTCAGGCACGGCACCGACCGCTTCTACATAGTGGCCGTCGGACCTTACGGTGATGCGGATTCCACTGTCACCGTCAAGGGCGAGCTCGAGAGGCAGGGTTTCCAAGCTATCCTCAGGCGCTGGTCGCCCGAATAGAGCGCGCCTCGATCCATGCCAGCCCAAGCAGGGGGAAACGCACTGGTCCACATCGTCGGACAAGAAAGTAAAACCTACTCGGTTAGCTCTGGCATGCGGGCGGGACGCACCATCGAGGGCCCAAACTCTAAGGTCGGAGGTATCGAAAATGAAGCTGCTCATGAAGAGACTCTGGAGGGAAGAAGAAGGCCAAGACCTGACAGAATACGCCCTCCTATTGGTTCTGCTGGTCCTGGCCGCGAATCGGTTCTCTGAGTGCCTCAGCGACAGCGATCAACAACGTGTTCTCGACAGCTGTCACGAACCTGAGCGCCACCTAGCCGGCCCGTCGCGTCGCTTGTCCGCGAAAGCCCTGCGCTGTGAGGCGTGACCTAAAGCGTGCGACCGCCTAGCTGTCGCTCTGGCTGGTGCTTCTCGCACTTGTGCCGACGCCACTCTTTTTCAACTGCCTCCCTCGATTTGGCATCTCCCGGCACGCCGACAACCTCCACATGGTAATCCTTCGTCCAGTCGCAGCTAGAGCAGCGGCCGGCAGAGATGATCACAAACACCAGCCGACGTTTGCTTGCCATGGCGCTCATATTACACCCGGCGCTGCCACGCAGCGATCCGCGAACGACCAACTGAAAAACGCAAGTGCAGGACCGTTGCTACGGTAGCCACTCGCAGGAATAACTATTCGGTCGGCATGATGCATCCAATCTGCTAATGAGAACCTAGCTCTGGTTCACGCTCGAGCGAGACGTTTCGCTGAGACACAAGTCACTGTGGAGAACCCGCGATGAAGGACCTGGTTGAATCGATTGCAAAGGCACTTGTAGATCACCCGGAACACGTTCAGGTAAGGGCTGTGGAAGGTGAACAACTAACGGTGTTTGAGTTGCGCGTGCATCCCGATGACCTCGGAAAGGCAATACGGGCGACAGGGGCGGACGGCGGAAGCCATCCGGTGGCTTCTTGCCGCGGCCGGGATGAAACTGGGGAAGCGCTTCACGCTCGAAATTCTTGAGTAGTGACCTGCGGGCGGTAGCCTGTCCGGTGAGGTTTCGGTAGACTGCTCGAACTGCTACACTCCTGCCAAGGACGAAGGCCCGTGTATCGCTTCGCCAGCAATGAGCCGACTGACACGGACGACGTGCGCACACGACTGCGAAAGATGAGCGACGAACAGCTCTTGCAGTTCGGAAAGGCGGCTGCGTTCATGTGCTCGCCGAAAGCTAATTTCAATGAGCCACCGCGGGAAGCGTTCGTTATCCAGCTACGAGAGGCGCGTGCCGAATGGCAGCGGCGCCATCCGCTGCAGGTCCATGATCCCTACTCTGTTGCCCAAGTCGGAATATTCGCCCGTGTAATCTTGCCCTCATCCTGACAGTCAATTTTTCCCGAATTTGTGACTTGACGCTGTGATTAAATAATGCTAAACCCGCCGCGCATGCTTCCCCGCATCCTATAGTCTCGGGGTTGAGATGGAGGAAAGTAAATGCCACCTCCACAACGACAACCGCTAGAGAACACCAATCTTCGCGCTTGTTTCATCTGGAAAATATCGGCTAGCCATTATCGCTTTCGCTAATCACATAAGTGATACACCTGGCCGAATCTGAGGGCCTGGCATGGATTTCGATGCGATCTGGACTTGGATTATCGCCCTGACACCGGCGGCGTTATACGTCTGGCTTTACTTCAGCTACTTGCAAGTCATACGGGATAAGCGGGACGAGCTGAAGCGACTCCTTGTGCGCGGCGGCGCGATGCAGCAATACGCCAGTGCCTATGGAAACTTAGGCGATGATGCGGAGCAAATCGCGTCACGCGTACTCATACGCAACAACTACGCAGCGTTGAGCTACTTGCGGGCGTTAGTATTCACTGCCTTCATAACAACCATAGCCACGGCAGTAGCAATTGCGAAAGCTGGTTTGCCGATCAGTTTGCCAAGTCGTCTTGTCCAGTTCATCAACACCGCCCCTGCTATTCCTGCCATGCTCGCCGGTTGTGCTGGCGCATTTGTGTGGGGGCTTTATGAATTGCTCAGAAGATACCGAATCGGTGATCTTACTCCCTCTGTAATCTACTTTACCGGTATCCGCCTAATGGTATTGGCCGGGGTCGGCCCTGCTCTGTCGACAGTGTTGAAAACCGAGTTCAGTTGGGCTATAGCCTTTGGCCTTGGGGTCATGCCACTCAACACGATTGCCCAAGTAGCTGCTGAACCAACTCGGCGTGCCCTGAAACTACCCGCCCCGAGCTCCCCTGTGCCGGATGCTTTGCTCGCCTTTATCCAGGGACTCAGCCCTGAAATGATCGATCGCCTGGGCGAGGCCGGTATTTACAACGTCCAGCAACTCGCGTTCACCGATCCGCTGCGTCTACTCGTCAGGACAAACCTAGACTGGAAAGTGATACTCGATCTCGTCGATCAAGCGTTCCTTGCGGTGTACGTGGGACCTAAGATTGTTGAGCTTCGTTCAATGGGTATTCGCGGGGCCGTCGAACTTTGCGGGGTTCGGGATCAAGCGAACAAGTCCCAGCTTACCGCGTCAATTGCGGCGATCCTCGGTCGATCAGCAGACGATGTGCAGTCGCTGATCGACACCGTCTGTCTTGACCCAACTAGGGGCTTTATCGCAGAACTGTGGTCATGAAGCCGCCGCGAGGGAAAATCCGAACGTAGCCGAGCGCAAATCGGAGTCATTTTAGCGAGACCCGTAACTCTGGGGTGGTTCAACTGGGTCCCAGGAGGAAGTATATGATCTCGACACTCGCGCGCTTCACACTGGCTCTACTCATATCGGCCAGCCAAGCGGCAGGGCAGGTTGTAACGAAATCCTACGATAACGGCCGAACGGGTGCGAACACATCAGAGACCGTCTTTACCCCGCAACTAGTCCAGTACAAAGGGTTGAAGAGATTGAAAAGCTTGAGAGTGGATGACGACCCTCGTATCGAAGCTCAACCCCTCTATGTGCCGCACCTGCAAACGCTCGACGGGAAGATTCACAATGTCGTCTTCGTCGCAACTATGGGGAACCATGTCTGGGCGTTTGACGCCGACGCGGAAGAAGGCAAGGACCTCCTCTGGAAGACCTTCCTAGGGACACCGTTTCGTCCGCTGGAAACTCAGAAGCCCGGTTCGCATCGCTCGACCACGATCGACTCCTGGGGAATCAACATTTTGTGGGGCATCTTGAGCACGCCGGTAATCGACCTGGATGCAAACAGAATGTGCGTCGTGAATTGGGTTGTGGGGCCGGATGGCAAGCCATCTCTGTTCCTGCATCAGATCGGACTTAAGGATGGGAAAGAATTCGGCAAAGCGGTGCCGATAAGAGCTGCTCTGAGCGACGCGAATGGCCAACAGGTGAACGACGCCAAGGGTCAACCAGTCATTCTCCATCCCGATCAAAAGCAAAGGGCCGCGCTGCTTCTGGTGCCGCTAACCGGCCAGCACAAAACGCTCTATGTCGCGACGACAGGCGGAGAGAATCCAGGAGCGCCTCATGGTTGGATCGTAGCGTTTGATATCGATTCGTTCGGTCAAATTGCTGCGTGGGTTTCAACTCCCAGTAGTTTTGGGGGAGGCATCTGGCAGGGATCCCAAGGACCATCGGCTGACGACGAAGGCAATGTCTACGCCATGACTGCAAATGGTGGCCACATAACGGACGACCGCGGGCAGGCGAGGGATTTCAACGGCGACACGGACTTTGCGGAAGCTTTCGTAAAGCTCAAACTCACCAAGCCCGCACCCGGAAAGGCAACGCTCACGCTCAGTGATTGGTTCATACCTTTCCGTGACTCGCAAAGACAACATGAAGGGAATTATGACTACAGAGACCAGGATCTTGGCTCTGCCGCACCGGTACTTCCGACCGACAGTAACTTGGTAATTGGGGCCGGAAAGGATGGGCTCCTCTACGTGCTCGACAGAAGAAACCTCGGCAAGAAAGTGGCGGACCTGAGCGCATTGAAATCACCACCTATCTATGCCACATATAACGGTATCGGGCTTCCCACCAGTGACGACGGGGTTCATCATCTCCTCGACTTTCCGCTGGGCGACCCCTCACGTTATCCGAACAAGACGCATCATTTGCATGGTTCACCAGCATACTGGAACGGTTCGAACGGACCGATGGTCTTCACCTGGGGCGAAAACGAATCTCTTCGCGCATGGAAGATAGATCTGGACTCTGGAGTAGTTACATTTGTGGCGAAAGGAGCGGAGGTTGCATCGGCGGCGCTCGCGGCAGATCCTACGAGTATTGGAGGGATGCCAGGCGGCATGCTTACTGTCTCTTCGAATGGGAAGAAACCGAATACCGGCGTCGTTTGGGGCCTGGCTCCCATTGACGGCGACGCTAACCACGATGTCGTCGAGGGAATTGCACGGGCCTACGATGCCACGGCCCTCGACTCAACTCCAATCGATCCCAGAACGCCTCGACTCAAACTAATCTGGGATAGCAAGCGCTCGGGAGTCACTTTCGACTACAGCAAGTTTTGCACGCCGGTCGTAGCGGATGGGAAGCTGCTTGTGCCAACGTACGATGGACGCGTGGACGTGTACACGCCAAATCCCTGAGGGAGCAAGCACTCGCGAACTTCGGATTGACTAGTCCTTGCGATGCATCCTCCGCGGCATGAGGTGCGACGCTATGACTATCCACCGCAAGCCAGCCGATCCGACAGGAATTTACAATCAGCACGCAAGTGCATTACTCGCTAACGTGGGATATCTCCGCCGCTGTTGGCGCGGAACTAATGAACTTCTCACTCTCGAAGGTTAAAGACTCGAAGAGTGTCCAATTCATGTGTGGCGCGACCGACGCGGGACAATCTTCGTTCCGTGCTATTCCTGAGACTTATCTGATTGCAGGCGAAAGTTACCTGCCGAGGAGAATTCACATGGCACCATCGACGCGACCCTACATGGGAAGTACTCCTTATGATGGCGGCGTGACGTTCCGCGTGTGGGCTCCGTTTGCCTCCGACGTGCAAGTCCAGGGAGATTTCAACAGCTGGAAGCCTGGCTCACATCTTTACGCGGAAGGAAACGGCTATTGGAGTGTGGACCAAACCGGCGCCGCAGTCGGACAGCAATACAACTACCTAATCACGAATGCGGCAACGGGAGCGATTCTTACACACGTCGATCCTTATAGCCGTTCTTTCAGGACCCGCGGCGGTCCCAGCCTGATCGCACCCAGCGACACACAATATGCTGACATTTCGTTCGCGACCCCATTATGGAATGAGATGGTCATTTATGAGTTGCACGTCGGCACATTCGTGACCGACAGTAGGCTGGCGCAGCCGGGTGGCACCTTCGCTTCGGCCGCGACTAAGCTGGATTATCTAAGAGATCTTGGAATCAACGTGATCGAAATTATGGCCGCCGGGGAATTCGAGACGGACACCTCGTGGGGATACAACCCCGCCTATATCTTCGCAATCGAGGAACAATATGGTGGACCGGACGGGTTTCGGGCGTTCGTGCAGCAGGCGCACAGACGCGGGATCGCCGTAATTATGGACGTCGTTTACAACCACTTGGGCTCCCCCGCAGCCGACATGTGGCAGTTTGACGGATGGAGCCAGGGGGGGTATGGCGGCATCTATTTCTACAACGATTGGAGGAGCACAACGCCGTGGGGCAAGACACGGTTTGATTATGGGCGACCCGAAGTTCGGAATTATATTCTCGACAACGCCCGCCGCTGGCTGCAGCAGCGCTTCGCGGACGGCTTGCGCTGGGATGCGACCGGATGGATACGCAACGTTTACGGTAACAATAACGATCCGGGTAACGACCTGCCGGATGGATGGTCACTGATGCAAGTGATCAACGCCGAGATTAAGCAGAGCCAGCCGTGGAAGATCAGCATTGCCGAGGACATGCAAGGGAATGAGCGGTTGACGAAAGACACAGGCGCTGGGGGGGCGGGGTTCGGTGCGCAATGGGAGGCGCAATTCGTGCACTCTGTCCGCTCAGCAATAGTCACGCCGGATGATTCGGCGAGAAATACGTATGCGGTTCACGACGCAATCAGCCATGGCTACAATAGCGATGCATTCGAGCGCGTCGTCTATACCGAATCCCACGACGAAGACGCCAACGGGCAATCGCGTGTTCCCGAGGAGATCTGGCCCGGTAACGCGAGTAGTTACTTTTCGAAGAAACGCTCGACACTGGGCGCTGCGCTCGTTTTCACGGCTCCGGGGATTCCGATGATCTTTCAAGGGCAGGAGTTCCTGGAGAGTGGCTATTTCAGCGACACGCAAGCGCTGGATTGGACGAAGCAGCAATCGTTCAACGGCATCTTGACGATGTATCGCGACATGATCCGCCTGCGACGCAACTGGTTCAATAACACGGCAGGATTGAAGGGGCAGTCGTTGAACGTGTTCCACGTGAATGACGCGGCGAAAGTAATTGCTTTTCATCGCTGGGACCGCGGAGGGCGAGGGGATGACGTCGTGGTAATGATCAATATGGCCGACCAATCGTATGAGGCGTATTCGATTGGATTCCCGCGTGACGGATCGTGGAAGGTCAGGTTCAATAGCGATTGGAATGGTTACAGCCCCGATTTCGGCAATCATCCATCGTACGATACTACGGCGAGCCAACCCGGAAGGGATGGGATGCCGTTTAGCGGTAACGTGGGAATTGGTCCTTATACCGCGATCATTCTGTCGCAGCAATGAGCTGGATGCAGGCCTGACGGCGCCACTTAGCCGCCCGAGGCGGTGATTTTCTCACAGCAGAGGTCGGCTTTCGAAACGCCGGCTCGGGTGACAAATTCAGGATCTGACGTTTCGCTTTGTTTGCGAATTGACTCGTGCTCTGATCCAGTTAGGTCATCATCAAGTCGCTTTTTCATGGCAAGGGTCGCAAACATATTGCTCCTTGTTCCACGCCTGCAAAACATCGCAAGCGTATTCGGATAGGGGTCACCATTTCCTCGCTGTTCGCCGGCCCTTACCTGTGATGCCGCTCGCGGCCAAGTTTGCGCCCTGCGCCCGAAGAAACGTCCTCCACGCGGTTAGCTCGGTATAGGCTGAGCTCGGCGACAGCGCCGGCACGTAGACCTGCGTTCTCGCAAACTACTTGGTAGCATTGAATCGTGACAGCATCTATGCTATAATGCGATAGCATTGGTAACTTATTCGACCAAACAGGCGGCCCGACTTGCCGGGATTCACTGGGTAACACTTCTCCGGTGGATTTCTTCGGGCAAGTTTCGTCCGTCAAAGAGCTTGAAGCTGAATGGCGGGAAAGTCTGGCTATGGACGGCTGCCGACGTGAAGCGTTTGCGCCGCTACAAGTCGGCGCATTATTGGGAAGGACGCGGAGGTCGCAAGTCCAAAGGAGACCGTGGAAAGCGCAGCCGAAGTCCCCATCGATCGAGAAAGAAGGAGACAAAGTAATGAAGCGCGCCGCCATCTATTGCAGGGTCTCCACAGCCGACCAGCATCCTGAAACGCAGCTTTACGACCTGCGCGGGATGGCAAAACAGCGCGGATACGAAATCGTGCGGGAGTACACGGACATAATCTCGGGCGCCAAGTCGAAACGGGCCGGCCTCGACCAGCTGATGGCGGATGCCCGGCGTCACCGGTTTGATGTCGTGCTCGTGGCTGCCTTCGACCGAGTCGCCAGAAGCGTGCGCCATTTCTTGGAAGTGCTGGATGAGCTGAACCATCTCGGCATCGAGTTCGTTAGTTTTCGCGAAAACATAGACACCGGAGGGCCACTGGGCAGGGCCGTGGTAGTCATCGTCGGGGCAATTGCGGAACTCGAAAGAAACTTGATCGTCGAGCGCGTCCGGGCCGGAATGCGGAGAGCACGGCTGGAAGGGCGGCAGATAGGCCGTGCCCCGCTGAATATTGACCGGCAGCAGGTCGTGCGCGATCGGCTTTCGGGAATGTCGCTGACCCAGGTCGCTCAGAAGCACAAGATATCGAGAGCGAGCGTTTGCCGCTTGATGAAGGAAATCGGGACTAGTCAGCAAGGGGTAATTCTGCCGTGTCCGCAACCTGCTGATTCTAGAGAACCGGTACTCGCCGCCTGAGGTAGTCCGCAGAGTTGATGTGAGGCGTGGAATGTTTCCGAGCGCAAGCGAAATCCTGTACCGATGGTCAGATTTGGGCCACTGAAGCCCCGTACCATTTACAGCGATTCGCGATAGCACTAGCATCAGGACTGCAACTGGGGCTAGGGGATGATGGGGGTTCAATACGTAGGTCACCCGTTCAGGAGGACTTATGTGGGCTCTCAGTCGTCTCGGGCACCTCGGACGCGATGACGCGGATGAATTACTGAAGACAGTAGGAACCGCTGCTATCAGCATCGCACTCCTGGCGCTTCTTTTTGGTTTCGTCTTATCCTATAGGGGTTGACCCTGTCGCGGATCCAGGTGCCGGCGACGCATTATGCAGGCCCCTGTTCCAACATCGGGTTGGCTTCCGCCACCGGTTTCCATCGAACAACTCGCGCCAGCCTTCTTGGCTGTAGTTTTAGTGCTTGAAATTGTCCTGCTGGTATTGCCGGACGAGTGGAGAGAAAAGCTGGCTGAGTTATTATTCGGCAGGCGGAATTCTTAGTGAATCGTGTTTGCAACCTTGCCTCAACAGAAAGACATTCAGTAGTCGGTGAGTTCAGCACAGCGTTCGCGTGATCGGTTTTCGGGGTTCGGAAAAGAAATGATTCAGGACGCCATTTCTTCTGAACTCTTTCGAGCTTTGCGACGGATCCACCAAGCGATCATCGCCAGTCCGCTCCCGAGCATTCCTAGAGTGGCGGGTTCAGGTATGGATGTCGGCTCCGGGGCTTCCGGTATTTGGACCGTGCTCGAAAGGTTGATCCCGGGAGGGAGAGTCGTAGGGTACTCTACAAGGAACAGCGTGTCGCAGTTGTTTGCCGGGGACCCTGGCGGGCAGTCGACAAAAGGGTTCTTAAGTTTAGCCGTTTCTCCCGGAACCTCATTAATTCGGAACAGCTCAAATATGTCGGTGGTGTTGGTATCGAAGTCCTCGGTCTCTCCCACGATTAGCCAAGCCACGATTGTCGCCGGAACTTGGGTGCCTGGAATGAATCCTTGGACAGTCGCCTCATTCACAGTGACCGTGTCGATTTCGTCCGCACGGGCAACTTGACCAAGGGCGGCTACTGCCAAAGCGACCCATAGTGTCCTCAAGATCCGCGTTCTCATGGATTCTCCTTATCAATCTGCAGGTAATGCGACGCAGCCAAGAAAGGCCGGGCAGACCTACTCCGACTCACACACCAGTAATGAATGGCAACGCCAAGTATAAAGGTGGGGTCCATCACTGAAACGTTCGACAACCTTCTTGGTACCGTAACGGTAACCACCCATGAATTTACTTGCAGGGATGTTCCAATCTGTTTCCCAAAGCTCCGCACCGGGACCAACCGCCATCGCGGGCCATCGAATGAATTCCCCTGGGCGTCTGGCAGACTCGGCCTTCCAGAACGAAATAGAGAGGCCCATGCACCGGATGCTTCAGTTTCTTTGCTTCCTCAAGAACTGGCGCAACAGGGACTCGGGAGCTGGCTCTACGTAGGCTACTACCTGATTTGGGGATAAGCTTGTCCGTGGGCACCATCGGATGACGCCGGCACCAATTGGCTTGAGGCGAGCACATGCAGCGAGCCGCCCTTTCTCGCGCACAGGGGCACAGTCTCGCCTGGAATGGGAAGGTGCCAACGGTTGTAGGCTGGCTCCTCGAGTAGCCGGTAGATTCTGCTAGTTCTGTAGGTGAATAGCCGACTCGCTTCCGCAAGAACCGGGCTTTGTTACCCGAAAGAGCATCAGTCCAATGAGGCAAATTCCAGTACCCACGAGCGCAAGACTCGCCGGCTCCGAAGTAGCAACCGGGTCAGACAATGCTACCGTGCTGGTCACGAAGTCTCCTAGTGGAAGTGTAGTTCTGAATGCGAAGGCATATCTGTCGTAGCAGACAGTCCCCAGCTCTGGCGGGGAGCAATTGAAATAGTTAGTTATGAACAGGGGCGGTCCTTGACCGGTAGAGTTAATTGAGAAAAGCTGAAATATTTCTGCTACATCCGCATAGTAGTCGCAAGGCCCGCCGCCACAACTGTTAGCGAAGAAAGGGATATCGGATCTCTCGGTCGGGCCGAAGATTACCCAAATGACGCCCGGGACAGGGGTATTATCCGGAAACGAGTTAACCATCGTAGTGATCTCTGTCACCGTAAATGTGTCAATCTCATCTGCTCGAGCGGTCCCTCCCCAAAGTAGTATCGCCAACAGAATCCACAACAACCGATGGAGCCTACTGTCTTTCGTCATTTCGGTTTCCCCTCTTGGATAGTCTCATGCTGGGGCGAACTCCATCCAGACACACGACGACACTTAACCAGCGAGGACGCTCACAAGAACTATTAGTCTTGCTCGGCAATCACTCCCCGTCACACCCCGTGGATGCTGCTGCGGTCACAACGTTGTAAAAGTCGATAGAAAGCAAACCCGGAATAGGCTGAGCAACCGGCTCGCCCATACGACTTATCGCTCTCAATACCGAGCTGGCTACCCAAGCACAGATGTTTCAGTGAGACAGAAGGGGACTACTACTAAAACGTCCCAGAACCCGTTTGATGACTTCATGGTAACCATCCATGAAATTAATTGCGGACATGTTCCAATCTGTTTCCCAAAGCGCCGGAGCGCGACCAATCGACATCACGGGCCGTCGAGTGGATTCCCCTGAGTCTGGAAGATCGGAGCGGAAACGCCTGGAAGGCGGTCTTCACCGCACGGGGACAAAAAGACATTCAGTAGCAGTTGAGTTCTGCCGGCACAGCGTTCGCGTGAAGCAGTTTTCGTGGTTCGGAAAAGGAATTGTTTGTTGGCGGCTGAAGGGGACGGGGATGGGTTTAGAATCCCAGACGGAAATGCCGACCGGGCGACGGCGAAGGACGCCCAGGCCAACCTGTGCAACGGTTTCAAGGACTCCACTGGCCGCTATCTGACGAATCACCTGCATTCAGGCGTGTGGCTGTCGGACGTACCCCTCGACATAAACGAGGGCGCTCGGGGCGATGTTTTGCTCGAAGTCGAACTCGATGCGACAGAAGATGAACTAGCACCCTACGAGCGGCGTGAAGAGGGGAAGCCTTATCGGAGTGGTGCATTCCCGCCGCCCTAGTCAACCGCAAGGCGAAGGTGACGCCCCAATGACTCTCGGATTCGACGGTGTGCTCTAAGACCATACGCTCAAACCTCCCACGCGCCGCCGAAACTCGATCGCTCGCTCCACGCTCGCTGCGCCCTCGGGATTGCATAGGCTCGCAGGACCGCTTCAATTGCTGGCGGGCCGGGGATCGTCCTGACCGGTGTCGCTGTTTCTACGGACCAGGCCGAATAGGGCCGGCCCGGCTCGCGTGAAATCCGTCATGGGCGTGTGCCCAATTTTGTGCCCACCACCAATCCCTACCGAATGCTACCGGCTGTCTGCGCGTCGCCGCGAACCGCAAGTGGACGTTGCACTTGTAGTATTCGGTAGCGATCCATCGCGCTCCATATAACTCATTGATTTTTCGTGCGTCCAATCTTCGGGACCAGGAGGTCGGTGGTTCAAATCCACTCGCCCCGACCACTTCAAAACCCTTACCGCTCAGTAGGTTCATGCGACTTTCACTTTGCCAATCGGCACTACATCCGTGTGGAACAATGTAACTACCGAAAAGCCCAGGCCCGCATGTTTGCACCATTCGCTCCGGTACAGATCATCCTCGCGCAATTGCGAGGCGTACCTGTCCGTTAGCGTTCGCGCATGCCCGAGCCATAGCGTGATGAGGTCCTCCGGCACTTGTGCTTTGCGAAGGACCGCCGCACGGTATCTCCTGAAGGCATGAAAACCGATGCGTTTGCCGGTGCCGTGCAGCACTCGCAAAACATTACGCGGCAGCAGTGGCCGCCCCGATGCCGTGCCGAATAGGTAGCCACCCTTACCAGCTACGAACGCTCGGAGAATTCGCTGGCAGTGCAGCCAGCGGCCGCTGCGGCGCCGAAGATCGTCGCGATGCTGTGCGTGCTCCGGTGACTTTCGTTCTCATAGCGCTCCCCGCCCAGGGTCATGGTGAAGCGCGATCCAACGTCGTAG
>JBARRP010000295.1:0-23029 GCA_049644285.1 Candidatus Acidiferrales bacterium
CCTATCAGACGGCTACAAGACCGAAGGCGCTGCCTTGTTTTTGTCAAAAGATTGTCAAGAAATCGGCTATTTTTGTCGTTGCCCACGAACGCAGCGTCACAAAGCATGATGCGTCTGAGCGCCGATCGCCTTTGCGCAAGAATCGATCCATACTTTCTCCCGGGGAGCTTGTGAACTGCTTCCTCGAAGCCCTGCTATCGAGTCAAGGCGAGTGACTGCAGTTCTTCCCCGCTTTCGGTTAGAGTTCGCGTTTGGTCTTATCCGCTTCGTTTGCCAGATCGAGCAGAAGTTCAGAGAACGCTTTCGGTTGGCCGATGAAAAGCCCGTCCGCAATGAAACCGTTGATAGCGCCGACTGCGTCAATCTGTCCTGCACCGGTGGGGCGGATGACCGCAACCTCCGGCAGGCCTTTGATGAAGTCTGTCGGCTCCGGCATGATCAAATTGGCCTGCAACGACTCCGGCTGGCCTGTGGTTAAGTCCACAAACGTCAAACCACCGTCGGTCAACGGCTTCGCATTGCCGGCCTTGTCATGCCAAACCTGAAAGTGCATGATCTCGGACCCGCCGATGCTGATGGTGATTTTTAGGACTTCCAGACTCGTTACCCTCTGGCTGAGAGTGGCGTAGAGACTGGTGCCAGCTTGCTCGATAAACCCGAAGTGAAATCCTGCCGTGTTCGCGATCGCTTGGATGCGGGTAGGGTTGGAGAGGTCGGCCTTGTCTCTGGGAATTGCCGGATGCTGCCCCACATTCAAACTCGGGACTGCTTGAGCGAAATTCTTCCCGCCGAGATCGGGGTTTTCGCTGCTACGGTACCGGCCCCACCAACTGGTGTCCACACTGAGCCTTTTCAGGTTTGTGAGCCGTCCGGTTTGCGGGACTCCTGGCACGGTGCTGGGCGGCAAATCACGAAACTTATCCAAGTTCACTGGCGCGTGGCCCTTAGAAAGCAAATACGCCCTGAGGAAGGCGACGTGGCTGATCTCATCATCCGTATTGTCGGAGATGTACTGCGGCATGTCGCCATCAAGCTGTTGAAGGGCATTGATGTAGGGTTGACTGATGCTGTTCGTTGCCTCGACTCCGCCGAGCTCCTTGTACTGTTGCCACAGATCGGTCTCGATGATCTCTGCGGCCAGCAGCAGCTGTAGAATCGCGACATCTCCCTTTGTCAGGCCACCTTCCTCGGGCTCTTCACCTATGGCGGGCAGCCCCTTGGCCAGTATCCCGGCCCCCACGGCCGCTGCGCCTGCCGCCAGGACTCCGTTCTTCAAAAACGCGCGTCGATTCGAACCAGGCTTAACGACACTTCCGGATTTTTCCAATTTCTTTCTCCTTTTTTCTATGATTGTCTGCTGCCACCCAGAAAACTCGCACACTGTAAGACCGGTGGGGAGGTCGAAATATTCCCCGCGATCCCAAACAAATTGCCGCCCAGCTACTCGCTTCAAGGGCTTGTCTCGTGGGCCGCGCACACATCTGGCAAGATCAAGAAACTGTGTGCGAGACTATCCCCGCACGGATTACGTCTCCAACGGGGGAAACGGGCTGTCAACTGAGCGACGGTCGAACGGTATCTTCTTTCACTTCGTGCTCGACGTTCGGCGGGATTTGCCGCAGTTCACATGCTTGTCCCTATGGCTGCCGTTGGTCCGGCCGAAGCGTGTCTGTTCACAAGAGCTGTAAGAGACTCCCGGAGCCGTTCGCGCGCACGCGAGAGGCTCGACATCACACTGCCCAGGGGAATATCCGCGACATCGGCAATCTCTTTGTAAGACAAGCCCTCCAACTCGCGTAACACAAGTACCTCTCGAAAATTCGCCGGCAATTCTTCGAGAGCGTGCCTGAGCAACTGACCGTCGGCGTCTTGCAGCATCAACGTTTCGGGACTCAGGGAGGCAGCCTCTCCGGAATGGATTTCTTCGTCAAACGCCGTCGTCGGTTCCTGGCGTCGGTTTTGTTGCAGCCGGGTATAGTAGGCATTGCGCACGATCTTGAGCAGCCACGCGCGAACATCCCCGCCACGAAAACCTCCAAAAAATCGAAACGCACGCAAGCAGGCCTCCTGTACTACGTCTTCCGCATCCTGGCCATTGCGTGTCAGCCAGCGTGCTAGGTTGTATGCGGCATCCAGGTGCGGGAGGACGTCCGTTTCAAAGTTTTCGCGGACGGTTTGCTTTGTCAATGCAGATCACTCTACTTGGTGGCCGCCCGCGGGATGCCGTGGGTCTCCGCCACGCTATGCAGGAACGCGGTTGAGTATCGGTTGTCCTTTCGAAAAAATCGGTTCAGCTTCTCGCGCAGTTGCAGACGCGCACGCAGGAGGCGAGTTTTCACTGCCGGAACAGAGAGTCCTGTCAGTTTCGCAGTCTCCTCTGTGGAGACGTTCTCGACATCGCGTAACTGGAACACGATCCTAAGTGCGGGAGTTAGAGCCGCAATCGCCTCGGAAAGGATCTCGGCGAGTTCCTTCTGCGAATAGTGTTCTTCAGGTGTCGGTCCCCAATCTTTTACGTCCCAGGGGAGCGACCCCTCTTCGGTGTGGATTGGTTCATCGAGCGACACGTGATTCGGCCGCCGCTTGCGCAGTCTCATCAGTGCCTGGTTGATCGTGATCCGCACGAGCCATGTGTAGAACCGCGAATTGCCTTTGAAATCCCCGATGTGCTCGAAGGCTTTCAAAAAAGCGTCTTGCATAACTTCCTCAGCGTCGTTGTCGTTCGGGATGATATTTTTCGCCAGTCGGAAGATCCTTCGTTCATAGCGGCTGACCAAAGCCTCGAAGCAGCTCGTGTCGCCCCTCTGAGCTGCGAGCACCAGTTGGGCTTCTTCGTCTGTCTCAACGACGGCGGGCCGGATCATGGTATCGGTAGCTTGCATCACGCTGAGTTAGACAACGGCATCAATGGACCGACTCTCCTCCCACGCAGGAGAATTTGTCCCCCGGTAACTCCCTCTAGTGGGGAGGTTTAGAGAAGACTGTCCTCTGGTTTGTGCCGGGCCAGTCCAGTGGTACACTCGCCCCGTCGGTGGCCTCCCCGATGCAAGAAGGTCCTTACATTCCCCGGCGCGTTCGTTTTGGGGTCTTCGAGGTTGATCTTCGAGCCGGCGAACTGCGGAAGCACGGGCTGAATATCCGGCTTCAGGAACAACCCTTTAAGGTTCTGGCGCTTCTCCTGGCAAACCCCGGCGAATTGGTCACCCGGGAAGACCTGCGGAGCAAACTCTGGCCCGCCGACACTTTCGTGGATTTCGACCACGCGCTCAACAAAGCAATCAACAAAATCCGTGAGGCGCTGGGCGATTCAGCGGAGAGCCCGCGATTTGTTCAGACCGTTCCACGTCGCGGTTACCGCTTCCTCGCGGACGTGAAGGTTGTCAATGGAGTTGTTCTTAACAAGCTAGAACTTGCGACCGGGGATCTTTCCGGGGCGAGAGGTCATGATCAGGTTGAGCTTACGGGGAAGACTACTGAACGCAAACGGCTGCGATGGTCGCTTGCTTGGAGTGTATCCGGTTTCGCTCTCGCGACGCTTTTCGTAATTCTCATGGTCTGGATATTTCACTCGAGGGGCCGCGCTTCGCCTACCATTCGATCCTTGGCAGTGCTGCCATTGGAAAGCCTCTCCGCTGATGCGTCGCAGGATTATTTCGCTGATGGCATGACCGACGAGTTGATCACTGACTTGGGGCAGATCAGCGCATTGCGTGTGATCTCCCGCACCTCGGTGATGGCGTACAAACGTGCACGCAAGCCTCTGCCACAGATCGCACGTGAGTTGAATGTTGACGCCGTCGTGGAAGGCACCGTCCTGCGTTCCGGCGACCACGTTCGAATCACAGCGCAGTTGATTCAAGCTCCTGCCGACAAGCACTTATGGGCTGCCAGCTATGAAGGTGATCTGCGCGATACCTTAGCGCTCCAGAACAAGGTGGCCCGCTCCATTGCCGAGCAGATCCGGATAAGCTTGAGTCCACAGGAACAGGCTGTGCTCAAAAGCGCGAAGGTCGTGAATCCGGAAGCCTACGAGGCGTATCTCAAGGGGCGGTACTTTTGGAATAAGAGAACCGCGGATGGTTTGAAAACGGCCGTCGACTATTTCAACCAGGCAATCGCAAAGGACCCGAACTATGCACAGCCTTACAGCGGGTTAGCCGACACGTATGCTTTGTTGGGAGATTGGCAGTATGCGGTGATGCCCACCAAGGAGGCACTCCCCAAAGCGAAGGCCGCGGCGATCAAAGCCCTGGAATTGGACAACACGCTCGGCGAAGCTCACACCTCGCTTGCTTTCTGCTTGGATGGCTTCGACTGGGATTTGGAGTCTGGTGAGAGGGAATTCCGGCGAGCCATTGAGCTGAATCCCGGCTACGCAACCGCTCACCATTGGTATGCCTGGCATTTGAGCCTGTTGGGGCGGAATCGCGAAGCGATCGCCGAAATGAGAAAAGCGGAAAACTTGGATCCGCTATCCCTGATCATTAACGCCGATTTGGCAGAGCTCCTTCTCATTGCGCATTTCTATGACGAATCGATACAGCAGAGCCGCAAGACGATCGAAATGGACGCGAATTTCCCCCTAGCACATAATCAACTGGGCCAGGCGTACCTCCAAAAGCAGATGTACGAGGAAGCGATCGCGGAACTACAAAAAGCGATCCGGTTTTCCGCAGGCAGCCCGACATGCACGGCCAATCTTGCTCGCGCCTACGCCGTATCAGGCAGAAGGAACGAAGCGGTACAGCTACTCAATGATCTGAAGAAGCACTCGAATCCTGGCTATTCGAATGCCCCAGAGATTGCCGCGATCTATGCAGCCCTTGGCGACAGGGATCAGGCGATGACTTGGCTGGGAAAAGGCTACGAGGAGCGCTTTAACCCTGGCGTCCTCCTGCGGCCGGCCTTCGACCCCCTGCGCACTGACCCGCGCTTCCAAGACCTAGTGCGCCGCATCGGCCTCCCGGAATAGACTCGGCGCGCACGGAAACGATGTGCTCTCGGCTCAAGCAAGCAGTATTGAAGGCAGGCCGTTGCCGTATGTTCCCGAGACTATCCGAGGGCCAGGGAGAGGCACCGGGCGCGACGACTCCGAGACGTCGAAAACGCTTCTGGTTTTTCTAGAGTTCGAATGGGCCCCGCTTGATTTCGGCGTAAGCACTGTTCTTGCCTGAATCATTTCTGCAGCAAATCGGCAAAACGCTCCATCTCGTTGTTCGCCAAGTCCGAAATCGCCCAATACGTCATGCCGGCGCGCGTCCAGTGGAGGATGTTGTATCCATCGCGTGTTTGCTCTTTCTCGCTCGCGTCGGTCTTCCCAGTCGCCGGCCAAACGTAGAGATTAATGTAGTGCTGCCGGCGTTGATAAACCAGAGCTGCCACAGAGCGGTGGTCAACATAGTCCAGTCGGCCACCAACCAACGGGAATCCTTCGCTGGCGAGGTCCACCACCGGGGGAGCGAAATCGAGTTTCCCATGAAACCAAGGCTTTACCGTGTGCTGGTCCGTGGACGCTACGTCCGTCAAATGGTTCGCCATCAGCGAGCGCACATGCCCCGCGACGACCTCTTGCGTGAGCAGCATCTCCAGGGAAGGTCTTGTCCAGATTCCAGCCACCCGGGGACCCAGCAGCACGACGAGAGCAAGCGCGGCTGCCACACCAATCCACTGCCAGGGCGCTGCGCCTGTTCGTGATTTTTCGCCGCTCTCTTTTCGCACCATCTCACGCACGCGTTTCTCGAAACCCTTCGGCGCTCGGAAATAGGGAACTTCGGTGCGGATGGCCAACCGCAGCTCGCGCGCGTCTTCACACTTTGGACCGCACGCCGGGCATTGTTCCAAATGGCGCTCCATCTCGAGATTACGAACCAGATCGAGTTCGCCGTCGAGGTAGCTGTCGATCAGGGGACGAGCATCGTCGCAACGCACTTCAGCCCTCCTTCCCGGTCCGCACCATCACCCACTGCTGCAGTCGCGCGCGAGCCCGCGCCAGCCGCGACATTACCGTACCCACCGGCACTCCCGCGATCGTGCTGATCTCCTTGTACGATAGACCCTCGAGCTCCCGCAGCACGATTGCCTCGCGGAACTCCGCTGGCAATTCTCCGAGCGCTTTTTCTAGCGTGCGGCTGCTCGCATTTCTTTCCAACACTCGCGCGGGTTCGGGAACATCGCTCTCCTTGCTGTGCACGGCTTCGTCGAATTCCACAGCCAGCTCCTGCCGCCGGTTCTGGCGGAGCCATGTGTAGCACGCGTTTCGCACAATCGCCAGAAGCCAGCCGCGGGCATCTTCTCCGCGAAAACCGGCAAAGCCTTTCCAGGCACGAAGGTACGCTTCTTGCGCCAGGTCTTCCGCATCGGTCCCATTGCACAGCAGCCAGCGCGCCAGGTTATAGGCGGCGTCAAGATGGGGCAAGATGACCTCTTCAAAACGCGCGGTTTGGCTTTCAAGGGGCAAGCGGCCCGTTCCTTCCGTGCACCCTATCTCTTGCAAGACTCACTTGCCACCCATTTTATTCCCGCCTGAAATTTGCTTCTCAATTGGGGAATTTTTCCCCGGGCCGTCCCGTCAGTACAAGTGCAGGCACTCAAGCGAAGCATTCGAAGTAATTGGATGCAGGAGGGAAAGGGAAGCACCATGTCGAAATTCATAACGGAAAATTTCAACAAGGACGGGATCGACCGCCGCGGGTTTCTCAAGTGCATGGCCTGGGCGGGTACCGGGGCATTCTGCCTGGTTCAGGGCGGAGTCTTGAAATCCTTCGCTCTGGCCGATGTCGTGACGCGAACGGCCCGAGAGCTCAAGGGCGATTTGAGCTTCGTCCAGATCAGTGATAGCCACATTGGCTTCAACAAACCAGCCAATCCGGACGTCACCGCAACGCTTCGCCAGGCAATCGCTAAAGTCAATGCGCTGCCAACCCCCCCGGCATTCATTCTTCACACCGGTGACCTGACGCATCTTTCTAAGCCCGAAGAGTTCGACACTTTGGCCCAAGAGCTGAAGAGCCTCAAGACCGACCGGATTTTCTACGTCCCCGGCGAGCATGATGTTCTCAACGACAACGGAAAAATGTATCGCGAACGCTTCGGCAAAGACACGCTCGGCGAAGGCTGGTACAGCTTCGACCAGAAAGGCATCCATTTCATCGGCCTCGTGAACGTCGTGAACCTGAAGGCCGGAGGACTCGGCAATCTCGGCGCTGAGCAGCTCGAATGGCTCGAGAAGGACGTCGCCAAGCTCAAGAGCAGCACACCCATTGTCGTCTTTGCCCACATTCCTCTCTGGGCGGTTTATCCCGAATGGGGCTGGGGCACGGAAGACAGCGAGCAGGCGCTCTCCTATCTGAAGCATTTCGGCTCCGTGACCGTTCTCAACGGCCATATCCACCAGACCATGCAGAAGATCGAGGGCAATGTCACATTCCACACCGCCACGTCTACTGCTTTCCCGCAGCCGCAGCCGGGCCAAGCACCCTCGCCCGGTCCCATGAAAGTGGAGGCGGATAAGCTTCCCGGATTGCTCGGAATCACCGACGTGAGCTTTGTTCGCAGCAAGCACACCCTGGCGATCGTCGATTCTTCTCTGGAAGGCTGAGGGACTCCGATGACTCTGTCTAGACCGAATCACCCAATTCTGAAAGGTACTGCCAGCAGCCGGCGCATTGTGATGTTGTTCATTCTTACGGTTGCCGTCGTCGCGGCGGTTTACGCGAAGCCGGCGCTAACTCCGTCGCAAGAAAACGCAGCAAAGTACGTCGTCACAATCGACAACTTCAGTTTTTCACCAATGACGCTGACGGTGCCCGCCGGCACCCAGGTCACTTGGATTAACCACGACGATGTGCCGCATACGGTCGTTAGCACCGACAACAAATTCAAGTCGCAAGGCCTGGATACTGATGAAAAGTTTTCCTACACGTTTGCCGATGCCGGAACATACGAATACTACTGTTCCGTCCATCCCAAAATGACGGGAAAAGTCATCGTGGAGTCGAAGTGAACAGGCGCACCGTCGTCGGATGGGCGTCAACTACAGACGAAACAAAAGGAGGGAGCCTCGCAGTGAAAAACGTTGGGAGACTTTCGATTCTGTTTGTGATTCTCTTGGTCTCGGCTGGGATAACGAACGCGCGGCTCGTCAAGGCCAGCGACGAACCGCAGGTGATCGAAATCACCGCGAAACGCTTTGAGTTTTCCCCAAACCAAATCACCGTGAAAAAGGGCCATCCGGTGACCCTGCGTTTGACCTCGCAGGATGTGAAGCATGGTTTCTTCGTGAAAGAGCTGAAGCTCGATGCTGACCTCCACCCGGGAAAGCCCACGGAAGTGACTTTCACTCCGCAGACCGCCGGGAAGTATCTGAGCGTCTGTGACAACTTCTGCGGTAGCGGTCACGGCGACATGCGAATGACTATTGTCGTCGAGTAGGCAGCGCACGTGAGGCGAAGATCACCAAAACGGTTTCATCTGGCTTCATCCCTCCTGCTCTTGAGCCTCGGCGGGTGTAGTGTTAGCCCGCCGAGCGCTCTCGAGCGCGCCGTTGCGAAACAGGTGAAGCAGAAAATCACGGTCGGCGGAAAAGGCGACGCGAATCCTCTGCCGGCAACGCCAGAAAACCTCCACGCAGGGCAGAAAGCCTTCGGCCAATACTGCGCGGTGTGTCACGGGCTTGACGGGCAGGCCACGGGAGTTCCGTTTGCTGATCGCATGTCTCCGCCCGTGCCCTCGCTGGCTTCTTCGGAAGTTCAAAGCTACAAGGACGGCCAGCTCAAGTGGATCATCGACAACGGAATCTACCCCTCCGGCATGCCCGCCTCGAAGGGGCTCTTCAGCGATGACCAGATCTGGTCCATCGTCGATTACATACGGCATCTTCCACCGAAAGGAAGCTTGGGTGAGCCCCCCGTTTACACGGGCGCGTTGCCTGATCAGACCTCCGACGCGTCGAGTCCGCCCACCACGCCTGGAGGCCGCTGAAAACCGCACGTGATCGAACGCCGTAACGACCACGAATTCACGCGGGCTTCAAGGCTGCTGCTCAATAACCAACAAGGAGAACACAATGTTCGAAGGCCTTTTTCAACCAGTGCACCTGATCATTCTTTTTGTAGTTGCCGTACTCGTTCTCGGCCCTCGGAAACTGCCTGAGCTCGGAAAGGGCCTAGGCGAGGGAATACGCAGCTTTAAGTCTGCGATCAAGGATGCTTCGGACTCGAACGCCGCCAGACGAACATTCGCGAGCCTTAGCGAGCTAGCTCTTCATTGGACTGACGCACTGTCGCAAGTGTTCTAGGAGAGCGCATTGAGCACGCGGCGGGAAGCGGTGCTTCAACTGAACGATTCCCACGCAGCGCGTGGCCCGTTCGTCCTGGATCCGAATGAACCTGCACCCCTTCCGTTTCTCAACCGCCATGGCTGGCACGATTGAGACGCCCATCCCAGCGGACACCATCGCCAGGATGGTCGAAAATTGGCCGCTCTCGAAGACCACGTTGGGCCGCAGTTTGGATCGGCGGCAAGCCGAGATCGTGCTTTCACGAAAACAATGTCCTTCCTTCAAGAGCAAGAAAGAGTCGCCCTTGATTTCCCGCAGATCGATGGCCTTCTTGATGGCGAGAGGATGTTTTGTGGGGATGACGGCGAAGAGTGGCTCACGAAGAAGTTCCTCACAAACGAGTCCGTCTCCGGGTACCGGCAATGCAAGCAATGCAAGGTCGATACGCCCGTCGTGTACCTGTTCCAAAAGGACGGGAGTGGTCTCTTCGGTGACTCTCACCGTGACACTTGGATGCCGCTGGGCAAAGCTCGTCAGGATCGATGGCAGAAAATAAGGCGCGATGGTTGGTATCGCGCCAAGTACGATTTCTCCCTTCTCCTCGCCAGCCATCTCCTGAATTTCGGTCCTTGCGTCGCCGATCTGCCTTAGGATGCCCTGAGCCTTGGGCAGGAACACCCTTCCGAACTGCGTGAGTTTCGCCGAGCGTGGGAAACGGTCAAACAGCTTCGCGCCGAGTTCATCCTCGAGCTTCAGAATTTGTTGCGAGAGCGAAGGCTGCGCCACGTGTTCCAACTGAGCGGCTCGCGTGAAGTTGCCTCCCCGCGCGACGGCGCAAAAGTATCGCAATTGATGAAGTTCCACGCTTCAGTCCTTGACCTCTGGCAACAAATTGCGCACTGTTTTGCCTATGGATTTCATAGCTACCATATATTAGACGTCTGGTTGGGACTTGCCTACAGTCTTTCTGAGGAGGTGCCAATGCCAGACATCCAAGTCGTAAAACACGGAGATGTGACCCAGCGGGTTGGAGTTGAAGTGATTCGTGCACGAGGAGTGGACGTCGAAAAACTCATCAAAATGCTGGTGGCGAATGCGGCCGCGGAGTTTGCCAGCACGTATTATTACTACACCATCCTGCGCATGAATCTGGCGGGTTATGAAGACTACAAGGAAATCTGCGAAGACGCCCGTCTCGAGGACCGAGCGCACTGGGAGCTTATCGTGCCGCGGATTTATGAATTGGGCGGGAATTTGCCGAATGATCTGAAAGCTTTCCACGACCAAGCCGGCTGCGCTGCGGCGAAGTTGCCGGACCCGCCGACTGTCGTCAACATCTTGACTCTCCTCCTGGAATCCGAACGCTGCGCAATCCGCAGTTGGAGCGCCGTGTGCGACATGACCTTTGGAAAGGATCCAAGGACCTACGACCTTGCCGCTCGCATCCTTAACGAGGAAATTGAGCACGAGGCCTGGTTCATCGAGCTGCTGGCCCACGAACGCGATGGAAAATCGATTCCCTCAGGCCACTTCCGCAGGGGTGAGCCGGGCGAGGCCCCATACAGCAAGAACCGAGGCTTCTACAACCCATAGAGGGCGGAAGCACTTTGGAGCGCTCCCTGGACGGCGTACTCCAGGCGGCGCTCCCCGGTGGCGGGCTCCGAAAATCCACCGCTTGGACTGTGATTCGGAATTTCGCGTAATTCTGGAAACCCCTGAAGGGGAACGAACGATCTTGGCTCGTCCAGATCAAAGCATTTGGGATGCGGCCTTTGCCAGTGGCATCACGCTTCCGGCGATTTGTCACCAGGGACGCTGCTTGTCTTGCGCTGGCCGCCTGATTGGCCGAGGAAAACTCGATCACAGCCGCGCCGAATCGTATTTTCCCCAGGACTTGTCTTCTGGTTTCGTCTTGCTCTGCACGGCAAAGCCTTGCACAAACCTGCGCCTCCGAACGCACCAGGAGTGGGAGATGAGGCGCCACCGTCTCGAACACGGTCTACCGGCTCCGTATGCCTGAGGCGGCCTGTTCTCTGTCGGGGTGGTCAAGTCAGGAGCGGCCATCAGTCAAAGAGTTCTAGGACCTCTTCGTAGCGCTTGAAGGGCGGGATCAGGTAGGTTCCCGCAATTCCGAGGTGGCGCGCGGAAGCCGCCCACTGGATCATCCGTCGCGCCAGGGCGAAGCCGCAAGCCCGCGCGTCGTTTCCAGCCGCTTCGAGCTGCTTTAATGTCGGCTCCGGAATAACGATGCCCGGAACCTCGTTATTCAATCGAAGCGCCTGCTTGTAACTCGTCAGCGGCCAGAGTCCCACGAGTATCGGGACAGGGGATTTGCCTCCGAGCTTCTTCAGGAAGGCCTGCCAATGCGTTGGGTCGAAAATCGGTTGTGTCATCGCGAAATGCGCACCGGCTTCAATCTTCGCATCAAACCGCCGCAACTCCTCTTCGATATCCTCGGCCACTGGATTCACTGCCACGCCGATCGTGAAATTCGTCGCGCCGCCCAGATTTTTTCCGGCCCAATCGGTCCCCTGATTCAGCCGCGAGAGCACCTTCACCAATCCAATCGAATCGACTTCATAGACGCCGGAAGTTTCCGGATGATCTCCCAGCGACGGCGGATCGCCGGTGATCGCGAGAACATTGCGCACGCATCCGATGGACCATGCGCCCAGAAGCATCGCCTGCAAGCCGATGATATTGGCATCGCGTGTGGTCAAATGCGGAATCGTTTCGTAGCCGCGCGCCTCGAGCGCCCCTGCGAGCACCATCGCGTCCATTCCCACCCGCGCGAGCGTGCCGCTGTTAATGTCGATCGCATCCACGCGGCCGGAATCCATCACGCGCCGCACTTGTTGTAGGATTCGATCAATCGAGACGCCCTTCGGCGGATCAATTTCCACCGAGATGACGAATTTCTCCGCCTGGATCTTCTTCCACAGCTTGCTTTCCGGCTCGCGTATCGTGACCTGCTGCGGCTCCGCAACCGCTTCGATGGCCGATTTCACTCGCGCGCCCTTCGTCGGTCGGAGGTTCTTCACGGCCTCGACCATCGCTCGAATGTGTTCCGGCGTGGTGCCGCAGCACCCACCTAGAATCCGCGCGCCGATTTCGCTGGCTTCCCGCGCGAATAGGGCGAAGTATTCCGGCGATGACTTCGGGTAGACGGTGCGGTCACCAATGCGCTTCGGAAAACCGACATTCGGCATGGCACTCAGAGGGAAGCCGCTGGTGGCGTTGGCCAGCGCTTGCAACACAGGGAGAAGGTACTGCGGGCCGATGGTGCAGTTCGCGCCGACCGCTTGAATTTCCTTTTCTCGTAGTTTGGTCCACGCATCCTGCGGACTCGTTCCGCCGACTGTCGTGCCCTCTTCCGAGTAGGTGAGCTGGGCTATCACCGGCAGGCGCGAAAAAGAGCGGATCGCGTCCACCGCCGCCAGCAGTTCATTGAGGTCGCTGAACGTTTCCAGAAGAAACAGGTCCACGCCACGCTCCTCGAGCGCTGTTGCCTGTTCTCGAAAGATCTCCCGGACTTGCTCGACAGGCAGTTGCTGGATCTCGAGTAGCGTGCCAAGAGGGCCAACGGATCCAGCAACCAGTACCTCATGCTTCGCGGCCTCGCGGGCTTCTCGCGCGATTTTCACTCCGCGGTGGTTCAGTTCGGCGACGCGTTCGCCCAGCCCGAGCGCGCCCAACTTCTGTCGGTTGGCGCCAAACGTGTTCGTCTCGATGATTTGCGCTCCGGCTTCGAGATAGGCCATGTGAACCCGGAAAACCGCCTCCGGATTCGTCGCGTTCAGTTCATCCACGCAACGCTGGGCTCCGACAGCTTCGTACAACATCGATCCGATCGCTCCATCGGCGATCAGGATCGAATCGCGCACACGGCTATTGAAGTCTTCAATTCTCATTCGAATTCAGCCCCGAACTGCGATTTCGGGCGCCGGCTAGATAAATCGCGAGTATACCATCCAGCTTGTGGGGCGGGTTGCGGGCCTCCTGAGACGCTGGACAAGTCAGCGCATCTTATCGACAAGGCCTGCAATCGTATCCATTAGATCGAACTTGGTGAGGATTTCGTATTTTCCCTCGCCCATGTCCACGAACACGGCCGGGCCTTCGTGACTCAGCAGATGAGTGACCCGCTCGACCGGGGCATTACTCGGCACCTGCGGCAGCGGCGAGCCCATCACTTCGCGGATGACCAGTTTTCGTAGGTCCTTGCCTTGCAGCGCCAGGTTTAGAATCTGATCTTCGTAGATCGTGCCGATGGGCGCATCGTCCTCAAATACGGGCAGCTGTGAAATATCCTGCTGCTGCATCGTATGCAGCGCATGGAAGACAGTCTGATAGGGCCGCGCAACGATCAGCTCGCGGGCTTTGCCGTTCTGGCGCTTCACCCGTACGACATCCGCGACCGTTAGCGCTACCTGCGCGTCCACGTAGCCGTGCTCGCGCATCCAGCCGTCGTTATAAACCTTGCTGATGTATCGCGACCCTGAATCCGGCAGGAACGCCACGATCATGTCGTCTTTCTTGCAGTTCTTCGCTACCTTCAGCGCTCCGGAAACGCACCCTCCCCCGGAGCCGCCCGTGAAAATGCCGTCTTGCTTGGCGAGGCGCCGGGCCCACACGAAGCATTCCTCATCGTTCACCTGGATGATGTCATCGATGATTTTCAAATTCATCGTCGCGGGAAAGAAATCTTCTCCGATGCCTTCGACAACATATGTCTTCGCCTTCCCGACCTTTCCCGTCTTCACGTAGTCGTAGTAAAGCGATCCGATGGGATCGACGCCGATCACCTTGATGTTGGGGTTCTGTTCCTTGAGGTATTTCCCGACGCCACTGATTGTCCCGCCGGTGCCCATTCCGCAAACAAAGTGGGTTACCTTACCCTCCGAATCCTTCCAAATCTCAGGGCCGCTGGTGTGGTAGTGCGCCTCGGGGTTCATCGGGTTCTCGTACTGGTTCGGATAAAACGAATTCGGGATTTCGCGCGCCAGTTTCTTCGCCACCGAATAGTAGCTGTGCGGGTCTTCCGGCTCGACTGCCGTCGGGCAGACGATCACTTCCGCGCCAAACGCCTTCAAGAGATCGATCTTTTCGCGCGACTGCTTGTCGTTGATCGTGAACACTACTTTGTAGCCGCGGACTGTCGCGACCAGCGCCAGTCCCATGCCGGTATTGCCCGACGTCCCTTCGATGATCGTGCCGCCGGGCTTGAGCAGCCCTTTGCGCTCTGCCTCGTCGATCATCCAGATAGCGATGCGGTCCTTGACGGAGCCGCCGGGATTGAGGTAGTCCGCTTTGACGTACACCTCGGCAGGAAGGTTCTTCGCCACCCGGTTCAGCCGGATCAGCGGCGTATTTCCGATCGCTTCAAGGATATTCTTGCACTTCATTCCCGGACTCCTGCTGGCGTTCCGAACTCAATCTAGATTAGAGACTCCCCGAAAATCTGTCCAGCGTCAGTTTGGACCGTGTGCCGCGAGCAAACGTCTTTCGCGAATCAGAGTGGTATTCTCAACGCGCAGGTCGGGGAATGCTGGCTGAAATCGAAGTTGATGCGGTCTTGACAGATACGAAGCGAGGGGGTGGCTGTGCCGGATGTGTCGCGCAACACTTATGAATCGTTCGTCGCCGAATATTACGACGCGATCCCGTTCGTGAAGGACCGCGCCGACCTGATGTTCTATCTCGACGAAGCGAAGCGCTCCGGGGATCCGATTGTCGAACTCGGCTGCGGCACCGGTCGTGTTCTGCTCCCGATTGCCGAAGCAGGTCATCGCGTCTGCGGTCTCGATCTTTCTCCACACATGCTCAAAAAATGTCGCGAAAAGCTTCGCCGTTTATCCCCGGAAGTCCGCAACCGGGTTCGTCTGGTTGAAGCAGACATGATCCAATTCGAACTTGGCGAAAAATTCCGGCTCATTTCGATTCCGTTCCGTCCCTTCCAACATCTCCTTTCGGTGGAAGAGCAGATATCTTGCCTGCGTGCAGCGCATCGCCATCTCGAGCCGGGCGGACGCCTCATCTTGGACGTTTTTCAGGCTGATTTAAAGCGCTTGCACGATCCGTTCTTCCTCGAAGAATCGAAGCAGCCTTGGGAGTTCACACTACCAGATGGTCGGTGCATTCGCTTGACGGACCGGATTGTCGCGTTTCATCGCGCCGCGCAGGTCAATGACGTTGAACAGATCTTCTACGTCACCCATCCTGACGGCCGCGCCGAACGGTTCGTGCATGCCTTCCGCATGCGCTACTTTTTCCGCTACGAGGTGGAACATCTACTCGCGCGCTGTGGCTTTCGTGTCGTCGAGCTCTTCGGCGATTACGATCGCTCGCCGCTCCGCGACGATTCCCCCGAAATGCTCTTCCTCGCCGAACTGCCAGCCGTGTGAGGCGAAAGTGCCCGCAGCCCTGTAACACAGTGTTAACATATGGGCGCTGTTGTTCCGGTAGAATACGCGCCTATGGCCAATGAAAATCTGCAGATTCAGAGCCTGGCGGGGACGCGGAATGGCCACAAGATTCTGCGCCTCGCTGGCGCGTTGACCCTTCAGACCGTCTTCAATTTTCAGTCGGCCGTACGCGCGGAAACAGAGCCAATACTGATCCTGGATTTCAGCGGCGTGCCATATCTCGACTCATCTGGCCTTGGCGCTATCATCGGCGCCTTCGTCTCCATGCAACGAGCTCAGCGGAAACTGGCTCTCGCGGGCGCAAATGCCCAGGTGAACGCTCTTCTGGACATGACGCGCGTCCGCCAGCTTCTCCCGGCCTACGCTACCGTCGAGGAAGCCGAGGCCGCCCTCGGGTAACTTCCGCCCTGTGGCGGCGCGACTGGGAGCGCCCGCTTCCCTCAGGTTCGCTCGGAGCCGGACAGGCTCGGGGCGGTGCGAAGTTCAGCAACGTCCGCGGCATATTCCCTTCCGTTGAGATAGAATTGCCGTTTCATGGAACCATTCGTCCAAGCCTCGATGAAGATCGGCGGTGGAACTCTCTTTGGCCGCCTCGCTTTTACTTTCCTTCTGATCTGCTCAATCGCCTTGGGAGCTGCTATCGGGCTTCTCTTCGTCTATACGAGCGAGCTGCCGGAAATCCGCGCCCTTGAGGATTATCACCCGAACGTGGTCACTGAGCTCTACGCCGATGATGGCCAGCTTGTCGGCAGCTTCGCCTTGCAGCGGAGAATCCTGCTCACCTACGAACAGATTCCCAGGGTATTGAGGGATGCCATCATTTCCACGGAGGACCAGCACTTCGAGGAGCACTGGGGCGTGGATTTTCCGCGCGTCGTAGAAGCCGCCTGGCGTAATGTCCTGCTGCACCGCAAGGCCGAAGGCGCGAGCACCCTAACGATGCAGCTCGCCCGCGTACTCTTTCTCAATCCGGACAAAAACTTTCGCCGCAAGGTTCAAGAAACCGCTCTGGCGATCCAGATCGAGCGTCACTACACCAAGCAGCAAATCTTCACGATGTACTGCAACCAGATTTACCTCGGCCACGGAAACTATGGCTTTGAAGCCGCTTCTGAGTTCTATTTCGACAAGCCAGTCGGCAAGCTGACCGTTCCCGAAGCCGCCCTCCTCGCCGGAATCATCCGCGGCCCCAGTTATTCTCCGATCCTCCATCCGCAACGCGCGAAGGCCCGGCGCAATCTGGTGCTTTCTCTGATGGCGCGTGACGGCAAAATCGCCCCGGCGCAGGCCGAAGCAGCAAGTCAACTCCCGCTTGGGCTGCATCTCTCGTCGCAGAAGAATGATCTAGCGCCTTACTTCGTCGAGGAAATCAGACAGTACCTGGAACGCACGTACGGAACGGCTGCCGTTCACGAGCAAGGGCTGCGCGTCTATACGACGCTGAATGTGGCCATGCAGCGTGCCGCCGACCAGGCGGTTCGCGACGGCCTCCATATGTATGACCGGCGTCATGGTTGGCGCGGGGACTCCCCCAATGTCCTCCGCGATCATCTGGGCGCGTTGGACACCTATCAGTCCGACGACTGGCGCGGAACAGTCGAGAAGGGAAGCCATATCACCGGGCTGGTCACTTCGGTGGCATCCACCTATGCCTGGATCAAGATTGGGCCGTACAAAGCCATGTTGACGCCCCAGGACTTCGCCTGGACGGGGCACCGTGCCGCTACCGATCTCTTTAAAGTGGGCGACCTCATTTTTCTGCACATCAGTGACATTGCCGGAACGACCGCCCGAGCCGAACTCGAGCAACAACCTGTCGCGCAAGGAGCTTTGGTCGCGATCGATAATCCCAGCGGCGAGATCAGGGCCATGGTGGGCGGGTATAGTTTCGAAGAGTCGAAGTTCGATCGCGCCACTCAGGCCATGCGCCAGACCGGAAGTTCGTTCAAGGTTTACGTCTACGCGACCGCCTTCAAACAGGGTTTCTCACCCTTCGATACGATCCTCGATGAGCCGGTCACCTACCGTAGCGGCGGGCAGGAATATTCACCGCACAACTACGATGACAAATTCGAGGGCCGCATCACACTCCGTCGGGCGCTGGCCGATTCCCGCAACATCCCGGCCGTGCGGCTGGCTGAAAAAGTCGGCGTCCAGAGCGTGATCGATACCGCGCGGCGGTTCGGCATCGCCAGTCCGTTGCCCCCATATCTACCGCTGGCGCTCGGGGCCGCTGACCTGACCCTGCTCGAGCACACCTCCGCTTTCACTGTTTTTTCCGATGACGGCATCCACATCGAGCCGCACATGATCCGCCGCGTCACCAGCTACGACGGAGCTGTGCTCGAAGAGGCTCGCCCTCAAGTGACAGACGTTATCCCGCCGGACGTCGCCCGCACCATGACCGCGATGCTTGAAGAAGTCGTGCAGTTCGGCACTGGCGTGCGCGCCAAAGAGCTCGGTCGGCCATCGGCAGGAAAGACTGGGACCACCAACGACTTCACCGACGCGTGGTACATCGGATTCACGCCCTCGCTTACCGCGGGTGTGTGGGTCGGGAATGACGACAAGCGCGTCTCCCTTGGCAAGAAAGAGACAGGCGCGAAGGCGGCACTGCCCATCTGGCTGGAGTTCATGAAGGGGGCCGTGCAGGGCAGTCCCGTCGAGAATTTTCAAAACGTGGTGTCGCTCGAAAAAGTGGCAGTAACAAAGGCGGTACAAGTGGACACGCCGGATACCGCGCCCCCCTCCGATGCCGCTGAGCAAGGACTCAACGAACGCGCCGCGTCACCGAAACCTCCCCAGCCTCCGACGACAACCCCGCACGGGGTCACCCCGCCAACAACGCCTCCTCCTCCGGTGCCGGCGGCCGCTTCACCTTCGCCACAGTGATCCCATCCGTAGCCTAGGCAAAGGAGGATCGCTTCCGGATAGCCTGTTTTTTTCGAAAAGGATCCCATCCTTCAGGCTGAAGCGCTTTAGCGCCACCGTTGTTATCCATCAAGAGAACTTGCCTCCCGCGCGTGATTTCGCCGATCCGAGTGATTCGCGGTGCCCCAGGCGCTCGCCGGAGGCGAGCCGCCAGCCTCGGCTGGACGGTGAAGAGCAGTTCATAGTCTTCTCCCCCGTGGAGAGCTAAGTCTTCGGCTCGCATTTTTCCCGCACCCACCAACTTCTGAATCTGCGGTGGTATTCTCACGCTCGGGACTCGATCGGCAAAGACTCGTGCGCCGACTCCGCTCTCAGCGCACATCCTCGCCAGATCTGTCGAAAGCCCATCCGAAATGTCCATCATCGCCGAAGCCATCCGATTCTGGGCTAGCCAGCGTCCGAGGTCGATGCGAACAGACGGGTAGAGATGTGGGAAGAGAAGGTTGCGGACCCCCCGGCGACGGTCCAGTTTACGGAGAATCAACTCGAGAGCCAGTTGCGCTGCGCCGAGAGCGCCGCTGACATATAAAAGGTCGCCAGGCCGTGCCCCGGAGCGATACACAGCTCTTCCGACCTCCACCTCCCCCACAACCGTAATACTGATGGCAACGCTCGGATGTCGGGAAGTGTCACCGCCAGCTAGCTCAATATCCAAGGAACGCACCGCGCGTCGCATTCCCATGAGGAACCGGTCGAGCCACGTGCTCGTCTTGCTCGCCGGCAGCGCCATACTTAAAAGGAAATACCGTGGCTCGGCTCCCATCGCTGCCAGGTCACTCGCCGCGCGGGCGAGGGACTTGTAGCCGACGGATTCAGGTGGGTGGGAGCGCCCGAGAAAGTGGATTCCCTCTAAGAAGAAATCGCAGCTTAGAACCCATTCTTTGCCTCGCGTGGGCGTCAGAATCGCGGCGTCGTCGCCGATTCCTAAGCGCGATCCCTTCGTGCCCCATTTTGACACGCTGGGTGCTAGGGCCTTTCTAGCCCGTTCGATCAATGCTCTTTCGCTGTCCGCTCGTACAGTTGTCAAAGGGGGTAGGCCCGCCCTTACAATAGAGGTCGTCGGGGTACGGCCGATTATATTAAGAGTGCGGCAGGGAAGCGAGTGGCGCCTCCCTACGCAAAATGGAAGATTTTGGTTGACGCGCAATGATCGAATCCATACAATCCCGCTGGTTTCGAACCAGTACTCTCGGTTCAGACTCTCGTAGCATTAACAGGGCCGCCGCGGGGCGCGCGGTTTTCGGCTCAGCTAGAATTCATGTCAGGCGAATACTCAAGATGAGGGCCAAGTCTTACACACTCTTTGTCGCCTCCAACGATGGTCGTGGTGTGCGCCGCATGCGCGTGCCGTTTTATCTTGTGCATCTATTTGCAGTTCTTGCGATTGTGGGCGGCATAACGGTAATTGCAGGGATCGGCTCCTATTCGCGGATGCTCTGGAAGGTAACCAACTACAATAGCCTGCGCCGTGAGCAGGACAGCTTGAAGCAACAGTATCTCCAGCTCCAGACGCAGGTCAAGGACACCAACCAGCGCCTGAATTCCCTTCAGTCGCTCGCGGGCGAAGTAGCGATGGCCTACGGCATCACCCGATTCCGCCAGACCCCGTTTGGCCTCACCGACACAGCAGTCGCGGAGGAAGCTTCGTTCCAGCAATCCATCGACGAGTTCAACTTCCTGGAACGGAACACTCCGGCGGTCACCATGGCCAGCCAGGGGATTCGTTTGATTCCAAGCCCGACGTTGGGCAACTTGGGCATTGTGCCCTCGCTGTGGCCCGTGATGGGTGAGATCACGGGGAAGTTTGGCGAGCGGCTTGACCCCTTCAGTGGTGAAGGTGCGTTCCACGCTGGGATGGACATTGCTTCCCACTATGGAGATGGGGTGCGCGCCTCAGCCGATGGTGTCGTGACGGTGATGGAGCGCCGCGCAGGTTACGGCCGCCTGATCATCCTTGACCACGGCTTTGGCGTTACCACCTGGTACGGGCACCTCTCTTCTTTCAATACCCATCTGGGCATGCAGGTAAAGCGCGGCGAAGTCATTGGCTATGAGGGCCAAAGCGGGAAATCAACCGGCCCTCACCTCCACTACGAGGTTCGCATCTACAACACGCCCGTCAACCCCTGGCGCTACTTGCAGTCCAGTGCCCCCGGCGCCGACTAACACACTCGAACCCTTTGAAAGCTGCTCGATAGGTCTCAGTGGGCGTCGCGGTACGCGATGCGCGCTGGAAGCATTGCCTGGGTGATCTCGAGGTTGATCCGCACCCAGTGGCCGTCGTGCGAAACGCTCGCAGTGCGAAGCAGCGTATCCAGCAGCACTACCTGTTCACGCGTCATCTGCCCGCGCGTTTTCGGGTCGGATAGCGCGGCGCGCCCGAAAATTCGCAGGCCATCGAGAAGCGTGGCGAGTTGAAGCGCGTGCAGTGCAGAATCGCAGTCAGCATCCGCGGCCACTTCAAAGTTCTGGCCCTGCGGGCGTCCCGCGGCGGCAATCGCCCGGATGCCTTCCAGCAGTTTTCGTAGCTGATCGAAGTTGCCGAAATTTAGCTGAAGCTCTTTCGGCAGATTATCTGCGCGCGCCATCGCGAAAATCGGAGCGCCGGCAACGCGCGCCATCTGCGCTTGCCTCGTGGGGTCAAAGGGAGGCACACTGCGGTGCGCGAGCGCATTTTCCACGTTCACTGCGCTGGCCAGCGCGATTCGGCTCGGTGCCAGGAAGGTGAAGGAGATCGGTCCGCTTCTTGAGTCTCCCGGAATCTCAAATACTTGCCGATCGGCCTTTCCCGCGCTTTTTCCGAAGCGCAGCGCGTACCCGCTGATTTTCGCCCGATCGAAGCGGCCGTCCGCCACCGCCAGGATTTTATTTGGTCCCTGCCTTTCGTCGGGGCTGGGCCACGCTGCAATCGCGGCGCGGTCCAGATCGCGAGCATAGTCAAACCCCGTCGCACGGACAAACTCTCGATAATCAGGATCTTCCTTAGCCTGCGGTGCGAGCGATTCAATTCCTGCGGCGAAGTCAGTGGCTCGCAGTGCAGCCATATCAACAAACGCGATTACCGGCGCATCGCCCGGAAGTTGGCTGAGGAGGTCGGGTAGTGGGCCGGATATGATCGCTGGCGCCGCCGCGCGGTGCAGGCGAAAAAAGAAAGCGGCCGCGCCGGCGATAACAACGCCAACCAGCACCGCCACCGCGATCCAAGCGCGCTGTCTTGATGAAAGATTTGCCAACTGCGCGAGTATAGGTTTCGCGAGAAACGCTGTAAAGCTGGTGAGCGCCTCTTATATGTTGAGACTCAACGATGCGAAACTTACTTGCCTTCTGCCCGCTTAGAATAGGCAACAACGGGCGAAAAGGCGCCATTCTGGGGCTCGGCTGGCACCGGACTTGCCCGGTTCAGAACGCCCCTTGCAATTTAGTTGCCTGTATGATATTTTTGCTCGGTTCAGCTATGCTGGCGTAGCTCAGTTGGTAGAGCATCTGATTTGTAATCAGAGGGTCGGGGGTTCAAATCCCTCCGCCAGCTGAGTTTGAGGGGCCGGGATTTTCTTGATCTTTGCGGACGGATTCCTCGTGACAAAAGAGGAGGGGCTGGTGTCTTTGGACACGAGCCCTTTCTGCATTGCGGAGTTCCCCGTTGGGGGATACGACTTTTGTGTCCCAATTGAGCGGCGGGACATGAACTCGGTGTCCCAGGTGGGTTTTGCGGGCACGAAGTTGGTGTCCCGGATGGTTTCGCGGGACGGGTGGGTGAGTGGCTAAAACCAGCAGACTGTAAATCTGCCGCTCCTTGCGGGCTACGGAGGTTCGAATCCTCCCCCGTCCACCATTGTCCCGTTGAACTGGTTCATCCCTGATGGCACGGCAAAAAAAGCTGGACGGTCCTGAAAAAAGTTGTGCGAAGTCGAGCGCGGATCGGCCTCTGGCGTCGAGGATTGCGAAGCGCCGGAAACTGCCGTCTGGGCCTGGGTAGCTCAGTTGGTAGAGCGCGTCCTTGGTAAGGACGAGGTCACCGGTTCAATCCCGGTCCCAGGCTCCATCCTGAAGATCGCCATGCGAGATTCAGAGGAGGCAGATGAGCGGGGGTAACTCAGGGGTAGAGTCTCTGCCTTCCAAGCAGATGGTCGCGGGTTCGAATCCCGTCCCCCGCTCCATCTCACGAAGGAAACGGTTGAGTGGGTTGTAGCAGCAGCGGACTCCGGAGCGCAGAAGGCGCCCTCCGCGCCTTGAGAGCGCGGCTCAGCTTGCAAAACGAGGGTAGGCACGATGGCGAAGGAGAAATTCGAACGCAGCAAGCCGCACGTGAATGTGGGGACGATTGGCCACATTGACCATGGCAAGACGACGCTGACGGCGGCGATCACCAAAGTGCTCTCGAAGCACAATCCGAAGG
>JBARRP010000296.1:0-66093 GCA_049644285.1 Candidatus Acidiferrales bacterium
TCGCGCATGAAGGAATATATCGCATTTGACAGTCACAAGCGCTACACATTGGTCGAGCATGAAGAGGTGGCCACCGGGAAAGTGCGGCAATACCGGATCGAGCATGCGCCGGGAGCGATCCGCCGGGCGCTGGCGGGGTGCGAGCCAGGCACGGCCGTGGCGATCGAAGCCACCGCGAACTGGTATTGGATCACCGACGAAATCGAGCAGGCGCGCTGCGTACCACGGTTGACGCACCCTCGCAAAGCGAAGCTGATGATGGGACTGATCGACAAGACGGACCAGCTCGATGTGCACGGGATGAACCGGCTGCAGCGCAACGGAACCTTGCCGACAGTGTGGATTCCGCCGGGGCCGCTGCGGGAGTTGCGCGAACTGACGCGCACGCGGGTGGTGTTGGTGGCGCAGCGGACGCGCTGGAAGAACCGCATCACCGCAACGCTGGCGAAGTGGGGCTTGCCGGCGAGCGAATATAGCGATCCGTACGGGAAGAGCGCGCGGAAAGAACTCGAGGCGCGGATCAAGCCACTGCCGGAGCAGACGCGCTGGGTGGTGCGGCAGATGCTGGTGGCCCTGGATGGCTTGAACGTGCAGATTCACGAGTTCGAGCAACGGCTGGACGAGTTGGTCGAGGTCACCCCGGAGATGCAGTGGCTGGAAACTCTGCCCGGAGTGGGAGTGATCCTGGCGGCGACGATCGCCTTGGAGATTGGCGAGATCAGCCGCTTTGCGACCGCCGAACGGCTGGCGTCTTATGCGGGGACCACGCCGCGGGTGCACTCGAGCGGAGATCGCACGCGCTACGGGCGGACCCGGCCGGACGTGAATCGGTATTTGAAGTGGGCGTTTGCCGAAGCGGGGAATTCGGTGGCGGTGCATTACCAGAACTGTCCGGAGCGGCATGTGAGCGAACTCTATTTCCGGCTGCGCCAACGCAAAGGACACAACAAAGCGGTGGGAGCAGTGGCGCGGCATCTGGCCGAAGCCGCGTTCTACGTGCTGAGCCGGCAGGAGGCCTATCGAGATCCGAAAGCAGACCGGGTCGGACCGGGGGTGTAAGCGCGACTTTGTCATGAGCCATTGGCTCGCGGGATGAATGCGACACACCCCTAGAAGATGTTCATGCCCCTTGAGGGCGTAGAGATGACTGGGTGCGACCCCGTTCAACCGGAGCCCGAGATTGACAGCCGCGCTTTCCGAGATGACAGAGCATGGTTCGCTTGGAGGTTTTCCTTTCGAGCACACTTCCGTCCACATTCATTGACCAACCGTCCGCTCGCTTCTAGAGTGCATTTAGTTGTTCCGGAGGGGGCGTGCGGGATCTTCTGCGAGGGATGATGGCGGCGCTGCTTGTTAGTGCGCTGGTAGAGGCACCTGTGTTCGCGGCGTCCGCCAAGGCGCTCGGAGAAGTCACGCAGGCGCAGGGCGCACAGCTTGATAATGCCGACGCGGTGATGGGCGCGACCGTGTATCCTGGCGATTCGCTGATCACCAATCAGGGTGGAACCGTTCGCCTGAGGCTCGGCGCTTCACAAATCTATTTGCTTGCTTCGAGTGCGGCGACTCTCTCGGATTCTTCTTCGGGCCCACGCGTGCGGGTGGATCGAGGGACCGCGGGATTCTCGTCAACGGGCGATGTAGTGGAGTTGCACACCGCGCTGGCCACGATCCGCAGCAAACCGGCACAGCGCGCGTACGGCCAAGTCACGATCGTGGGGCCAGAAGAATTGGTGGTTTCGAGCTTCAAGGGATCCTTTGAAGTCGAATTCGAGGGCGAGGCGCACACCATCGCCGAAGGCAACGCTTATCGGATAGTGGCAGAACCCGGCGCAAACGGTTCCCAGCTGCCAGGACCCCAAGCTGGAACGATTCCTACGCAAAAAAAGAGAACCACCCTGTTACTCATCGGCACTGGGACCGCCACGTTCTTTGGCTTCTGGATCTATCACGAAATGACCGAAAGCCCCAGCAAGAACGACTCTTTCTAAAACGTCTAGGGATCGAACCCCATCACATCAGGAAGCGATGGGCCAGGGAAACATCGAATCGTTCCCCGCTCAAGGCTCGACGATTCCGTTGCGGATAGCGTAACGCCGTCAGATCTTTATTATTTCGTCTCCGCGACCGAAATGTTGTGCCGAATTGCTACCTGCTGCCAGAACGCGTAAGCCGCGACATCAAACCAAATCCAGTGACGATCAGGGTCTGTTGGCCGTCGAGGACTCCACGGCTGTTGGTACCTATGCCAAGCAAAGTGATTTGTCGAGATCAGCAGCGTCGGCACTACATCGGCGAAGGTATACAGTTGTACATTACTTGGATGCTGTCCGAGAATCGAGTTAGTCTCAATAAAACCTCGGTGCAGGTTATGAACGGTGGAGGCGGCATCGGCATTCGCCGCCATCAGCACGATGGCGTCGCTTGCCAGCAATTCCTTGTCAGTGCCGACGTAGTGAACCACATGCCAGATCAGGTTGTGTTTCATTCCTTCGCATGGCGTCGGCTCTCGGACTTCAGTTATCCTGGGGCGTCGAAACGGATTGCGGCACTGAGCGTGTGCAGGAGCCACAAAGCCAGCAAACAGCAGGAGCGCGAAAATTCTTGGTTTCATGTCAGGCATACTCCACGGGCAATGTTTTCTTCCTTGGCAGTTGAAAACAGCGCTGCTTGGCGGAGGGTTGCCACGCAATCCATGTGCCCAACCGGATCGAGACTCAAGGACTAATGTTTTCAAGGAAAGGCCTAGGGCGGGAGTAGTTGGAATGTTTCCCATTGTTCTGAATCGGGAAGGGTAAGTGGTGCGGCGTTCCAGAACAGAATTCCTCGGACGCTGGGGCTCGGGCCCGCGGAATATTACGCAGGGACCGCAGAGAATCGTAGAGGGCGCTGAAGGGCCGCACAGGCTGAAGTCGGTGCCACCAAATTGCTCCGGCCGGTGCGTATGCTGCAGAAAAGGCGATTAGGATGAGGCTGGCGCTCCGTGGGACATGGCCGGGACCGCGGCGGCATCGAATTCATTCCTCACGGCTCGAATCCGAATAAAGATCAGCAAGGCCATCAGAGTCAGCAACGCGGCAAACCAGACCGTCGTGAACGTGGCGACGACCCAGGCGGCGGCTCGTCCGACTCTTCTCAGCAGGAAGGGCAGGAAATTCAGAGTCGTGATGTGCACGTAGTCCCAAGGGTCCGCGGTCACCGAGTCATTGATGAGACCCCACTGGGTCATTTTTCCCAGCGTAAAGGCGGCGATGTTCCGGAGCCTGAGAGCGACGATGAAAGTTGGATGGCCGAGAGTGTCCATCTGATAGATCTCGAGTGGACACCAGAACATCACAGAAGAAAATTGGATCACGACGCTGACCGCCACGAGCGCGATCCCCAGTCTCCAGACGGCCCGGCTCACATCCTTGCGATGGCGCAACAACAAGGGCACGGAAATGAACGCGACGAGCTGTGCGGCCGTCGAGACGTAACGATCGCCCCAGGCGAAATCGCCACTCCAGTCCGTGTATTTTGCGTAGAAGCTGATGTGGGCGAAGAGCAGCAGGAGAGAAGTGATGACGTAAGCCCTGATCTCGGGGCGGAAACGCTTCCACAGGAGCACGCTGATGATCAAGGTAAGCACCAGCAGCGGGTCGAAGAGGAAGATGGATTTTTCCGGCGCGATCAAGGCGCCAAGAAAGCCGACGCGGAAAGGCGTTTCGAAGGGGTAGGCCGGTGGCAACGCGGGATTCCGCATTTTTTGTTCCTGGGCAAATATCTGCACGTACGTGGTGAAGAACGAGCCAAAGCGATGGTATTGGTAGGCGCGGTCGATCAGCCCAAAGAGCGCGTAAACCGGCGCTGCGACTTTCAAGTAGGTGACGAGCCGGGGGCGAAACGCACCTCCTCGAGTGTTCGTGAACCATGAGGCCAACAGAAGAAAAAGGCCGACCGCGAGCAGATCCATTCCGGTGGTGAGGCGGGTAAGCAGGTTCGCGCCCAGCGCGGCGGAGCCGACCCAAAGCGCGCGAGGGCTGCCGGTGCGCAGCCATTCGTACTGAAATGCCAGCCCGGTGAGCGTCAGAAGCATGATGTAGTTGTTCTCCATCGTGTTCTGCGTGTAGTGGAGAAATGTGGTGCAGAACAGCAGCGCCAGGGCGCCCGCTATTCTTTGGTTGACGCTAAAGTCCAGGAGGCGCAGCAACCGGAAACACACGAGCACGGTCAGGACACAGACCAGAATGTTCGTGGAGAAGCTGACAACGATGCTGCGGATGGCGGGATCGACGTTTTCGTAATTGGTGAAGATGGGTAGCTGCTCCAGAAAAGTGCCGACGATATCGGAGGGAAGCATCAGCAGCGACTGGCCCATGCCGTGCCAGCCGTAAAGCTGGCCGTTGCGGCCATGGATTCCGAACTCCGGGTAGTCCTGCGGGAGCACCGGTGGCTCCGATGTCCAGAAGGAGTGCGCCGCTTGGAGGCGATGGGTTGTGTCGCTCGAGCCGAGTTCACCGGACTGAACGACGAGGGCGGTGAGAAACGCCGTGAGGCCCACGAGGAACAAGGGGTTACGGAAGAGAGGGCGAATGCGGACGATCATCCGCACGGATGCTAATCCACACCCGAGTCCCATACAAGCTTGTTGAAGCGCGGGCTAGGCGACGCCGGCGCGCAGGTGATGTGCGCGGATGGCCCTAGCTGGACGTGGGGTCGCCTGCATGGGGGTCGGAAGGTACGTTGCTGGCGGTCAGCGGGCGGCCGCGGCGGCTTTTCGGTCGATAAGGAGCAACCCCTTCGAGGCAGCGTCTTTTTCCAGCGCTTCAAGGTGTGCGCGGCCCACGGGTGTCTTCCTCGATTTCATTTCGATCTCACCGAGCGCCAGGCGCGCCTCGAACTCACCCGGCACGTAGCCAAGCTTGGCTGCCTGCGCAATCGTGGCTTCCAAGCTCTTAACCGCTTCCTCGGGCTTCTCCGAGGCGTCGATTGATGCGGCCACGGTGTCGAAGTCCACACGCGTGGTGGGAGACTGGTTCCCGCGTGTCAGCGTCCTAAGCCGGTTTATCGTCTTCTTCGCGTCGGGAAATTTGCCCTGAACGAAAAGAGCGCGCGCCAGAACGAGGCAGGTAATCGTCTCACTCCGCTTCATCTGCAAGGCCGCAAAATCGTCGGCGAATTTCCGTAGAAGGGGTTCGGCTTCTCCCGGTTGGCCTGCCTCGATCAAACCATTTGCCAGGTCCACTTGCATCCCCAGGGAGCTCCCTTTGTCGCTGTCCTCCTGAAACGCTTTCAAGGCTTCTTCCTTATATCGGCGAAAATCGGCAAGGTCGCCCTGTATGAGCCGGATGTCTCCGATGCCAGAGAGACCCGAAGCGATCCCCCATTTCAGATTGATTTCGCGAGAGATCGCCAGTACTTCTTCGTAAGAAGCGCGGGAGGTCTCGAGATTGCCTTCGAGAACGAGAAGATCTCCGAGGCTCATCAGATTGTCCGAGAGAAAGGTCCTATCGTGTATTTCGCGGGCGATTTGCACTGCCTCCTGCAGCAGGTCCTGTGCGCGGTGGAAATCTCCCAGGTCCGCGAGGGTGTTTCCGAGGTGACCCAGCGTGATGATGATGTCGCTCTTCTCTCCCAATTCACGATACATCTTCAACGTTTCTTCGTAGATCGTCGTGCCTTTGCGCAGTTCGCCCTGGCGGACAAGCAGGTCAGCAATGTATTGCTGGGCCATAGCCGTACTTCTTCCCGCTCCGATTTCTTGGGCAATTCGGACCGCCTCTTGGTATGACTTTATGGCCTCTGAGATCTCCCCGGTGTAGCTACGCATCCGTCCGATTTGGAGGAGTGGGTAACAGGCCTGTCCTTTGTCACCCGCCTCGATAAAAAGCCGGCGGGACTCCTCATAAGCGGCAAGCGCCCTCTGGCGGTCGCCGAGCTCCGAGGAGCTGGCGCCCTCAAACTTTTTGGCCAGGGCGACGATGAGGGGGGCTCCCGAACTGGCGCCCTTCTCCTCAGCATGAAGCGCGGCGGTCCGTGCGCGACTGGGATCCCCGACCCATTCGGCTGCCTGGGCCTCGCGGAGATCGATGCGCGGGTCGTCGCCGGCGGGAGGCGGCATCTTGCGCAATTCCGTGACGGTGCCGAGCGCCTCGTCCGCCTTTCCCGCAAATACCTGAGCGTCGGCGAGGCTCAGACCATAGTCCAAGTTGTCGGGAAAGAATGCGACCAGCGCGCGATAGGTCTGGATGGCCGTCTCCCAGTCGTGGGCCGTCTGCTGATACTGACCCTCCACCCAGAGCCGCTCTTCGCGGCCGAGGCTACCGGAAAGATCAAAAGCTTTCTTGCTTTCTTCCCGCGCCTTCGCGTCATAGCCCAAATTCTTCCACGCCCTGGCCAGGGCCGAGTGGGCGAGGGCGAAATTGGGCTCGACGGCGACCGCCTTCTGGAAAAGGTCGCGCGCCGCCAGGTTGTCAAACCCGCGCAGCTTGGCCAGGCCATCTGAGTACAGACGCGCTGCGTCCGGATTGGAGGGTAGCGACGCTCGCACCGCTCCCGCATCTTCCGTCGAGACAGAGCTGACCCCGAGTTTTTCGCGCAGCTTCTCCCCGGCGCGCCCGACGAGATCGGAAACTTCGGCCTCGCTGCCGGACTCTGCCACCGAAGCGAGCTCCTCCCCCGAGGATGCATCCTGCAATCGCAAATCCACGCGCAGCTGCCCGTTCCCCAACGCGAGATAGGATCCGGCCACCACCTCATCCGCGCTTAAATTCTTGCGAATGCGATTGAGGGTTGCCTTGCTGTAGGTGTCTTCCTCCGGCAGCGAGAAATTCACTTTCATCTGCGCTACATTTTCTCCGGAGATGACTCGCAATTGCTCGCCGGCCGCCAGCTCGGTGTTCAGCATTTCTGCAAGAGCCGTGGAAAGCCACGATTCGTCCGGTCGTCCCGAAAGATTCTTGAAGCCGAGGACGGCGACCGAACGTCGTGTCTTGATCGGGCTAGGAAGAAAGCTCAGGCGGCCTGCTGCGCTTCCCGGGCGCAGGCGGTCGCGCAAGCCGCCAAGGTTGAGACCAAGGATCACGCCTGCAGTCAGGAGAACGGCAAGCGATGCGAACCCCCAGCGCCCGCGTTGTGACATCGCGCGCCGCGCCCGAACGGTTTCATGGATCACACCGCCGACAGTTTCGAGGGCGGCCAGCAACTCTCGGGCCGTTTGGTAGCGCTGCGCCGGGGTCTTCTCGAGGGCCTTCATCACCACGCCCTCGAGTGCCGGCGTGATGGGCCGGTTGTGGGTGCTGGGCCGCGCCGGCATCTGGTGCAGGATGGCGCCGATCAACTCGGCGCCCTGCGACTGCGGAAACGGGCGCTGGCCGGTGGCCATCTCGTAGAGCACGGCGCCCGCGGCGTAGATGTCGCTGCGCGCATCGGCCGGCTCGCCGCGCAACTGTTCCGGCGCCATGTAGGGCAGCGTACCGGAAATGCTGTACGTCTCGGTGATACTGCGGGTCACGTCCATTTCATCGGCGGGCTTGAGCAGGGTCGCGAGCCCGAAGTCAAGAATCTTGAGATGCGCTTCGGGCGACACAATCAGATTGCCTGGCTTGAGATCCCGGTGAATGACACCTCGCGCATGGGCCGCCGTCAAACCGTCCGCAACCTGCATTCCCAGCTTCAATATCTCGGCTTCGTCGAGCGGGCCTTCCGCCAGTCTGGCGCTGAGGGTGGCGCCGGGAATGAGTTCCATCGCCAAGAAATCGACGCCGTGCTGGCTGTCGAAGTCGAAGACCATAGCGATGTTCGGGTGGCTTAACTTGGAAAGCGCTTGGGCTTCCTTGCGGAAGCGTTTGCGCGCTGCTCCATCCGTGAGCGCGCCTACTGGTAGAACTTTCACCGCGACGTCGCGGTCGAGGTGCTCATCATGGGCGCGATATACTTCACCCATTCCACCGGCGCCAATCTTCTCCACAATGCGGTAATGGCCGAGCGTTTGGCCGATCATCAGGAAGGCACCGTCTTCTCGGCGGCCATCTTAGGTCGCGGCACGCAAGCAAGTCAACGAACCGGAGCAGGCTTTGAGCTGGCGCACTTTTTCTGCCGCATGCTCATTATGTTTTTTTTGCAGCGTACAGAAGGGCAAGGTGTTTCTGAGCAGTCGTCCTGGACCCGCGCACGGGTGCCACAGAGAGGTACCTCGTGCTACCCTTTTTGCGTCGTTCGTGCACGGGCCCGGGTGGCGGAATGGCAGACGCTGGGGACTTAAAATCCCCTGCCCTTTACAGGGCGTGTGGGTTCGACTCCCTCCCCGGGCACACCAATTTCGACGAGTTAGCGTAGTCGACCAGGAAACCATCGTTGGCTTGCCGCCGGTCAATCGTTAGGACACTACCTCCAGCTGATATCGAAGCTCGTTTCCCGACTTCCGCGACTGATCTGCGATCTGGTCGATAGCCAACTCTTGCGGGTGTATGATGCACGTCGCAATCGCACGGAAGGAATATCAAACTATGATCAGCATAACAAGTCCGCGCTGTTGGAGATCACGTATCGCTTCCGAAAGCCTTTTGCCCATTTTGGCTCTGCTCGCTGTGCCCGCTTCATCCATGTTTCTGGGCTGTCAGAGCCAAAGGGCGGCTTCCGCGTCGCCGCCCGCTGAGGTAGAAGTTGTCAGCGTCGTACAACAAGACGTCCCGATATACGGAGAATGGGTTGCGACGTTGGATGGGTACTTGAACGCACAAATCCAACCGCAGGTTAGTGGATATCTCATCAAGCAGAGCTATAAAGAAGGCTCCTTTGTGCGGAAGGGCCAGGTGCTCTTCGAGATCGATCCCCGCCCATTTCAAGCGGTGCTCGATCAAGCCAAGGCTCAACTCGCTCAAAGCGAGGCCCAGTTGGGCAAGACCGAACTCGATGTGGAACGGGACACTCCTTTGGCTAAGGAGCGCGCCATCGCCCAGAGTCAGCTGGACAACGATATCCAAGCGAATCTCGCCGCCAAGGCCGCGGTAAAGTCCGCCGAGGCCCAAGTGGAACAGGCACAATTGAACCTGGATTTCACACATGTCACATCGCTTGTGGATGGCATCGCGGGAATCGCTCAAGTCCAGATCGGCAACCTGGTTAGTCCTACGACGGCGTTGACATCCGTTTCGCAGGTGAATCCGATCAAAGCCTATTTCCCCATCAGTGAACAGGAGTACATGCATTTCGCCGCCAGAATAAACGCCCACAATCAGCAGGAAGTGCCGTCCGATGCACCACCCCTTGATCTTATCCTGGCGGATGGAACGGTCTATCCACGTAAGGGGACTCTGCTTTTAACCGATCGGCAAGTAGATGTGACAACAGGCAGTATCCGCATCGTCTCCGCATTTCCCAATCCCAACAACATTCTGCGCCCCGGCCAGTTCGGACGGGTGCGCGCGGCCCCAGAAACAAGAACTGGCGCCTTACTGGTCCCACAAAGGTCAGTGACGGAGCTTCAGGGGGCCTATCAAGTGGCGGTTGTAGGAAGCGACGATAAGGTGACCGTCCGGCCTGTCAAGGTCGGTGAGCGCGTGGGCACGATGTGGATCATCGAAAGCGGTGTCCAGGCAGGAGAACTGGTCGTTCTCGAAGGCTTGCAAAAGGTCAGAGACGGGTCGACTGTCAGGGTCAAGCAGACCAGCCCCCCCGCGAACGGCAACTAGCCATGTCCAAATTTTTTATCAACCGCCCCATCGTGGCCATGGTGATCTCGATTCTCATGGTGATCGTGGGCGCCGTCACCATCACGAGTCTTCCGGTTGCCCTATTCCCGAACATTGTTCCGCCAGAGGTTCAAGTGATCGCCACTTACGTCGGCGCGGATGCGCAGACGATTGAGCAGTCCGTCGCGACCCCCATCGAGCAGCAAATGAGCGGCGTGGACAATATGAACTACATGTATTCCCTGAACTCCACTGCCGACGGGCAAATGAGACTAATTGTCGACTACGACGTGAAAACAGATCCAAATACGGACCTCATTCTGACACAGGTGCGCGAAACGCAAGCCGCATCTCAGCTCCCTCTCGACGTCACAAATTATGGCGTCACTGTCCAGAAAACAGTAACCGCTCCCCTCATGCTAATGACCCTGTACTCGCCGAACGGCACATATGACGCGCGGTTCCTTTCCAACTACGCCTACATCAATCTCGCCGATCAAATCACCCGCCTATACGGCATCGGAAGCGTGCAGATTTTCGGCGCAGGCCAATACGCGATGCGGCTGTGGGTCAAGCCCGACCAATTGGCCAAACTTGCAATCACCGTCCCTGAAATCACCGCCGCAATTCAGTCGCAGAATACGGTGAATCCCGCAGGACAGGTCGGCAGCGAGCCTGCCCCCAAGGGTCAGGAGTACACCTACACGGTCCGAGCGCAGGGCCGGCTCACTTCTCCTGAAGAATTCGGGCAAATCGTTGTCCGCGAATCCCCCGGTGGAGCGGTTGTGCGCCTCAAAGATGTGGCTCGCATCGAGCTCGGCTCGCAGAACTACAGCGTTCTGGGCCGCTTGAACGGGAAACCCGGGGCGATCATCGCGGCGTATCAGTTGCCCGGTTCCAATGCAGTGCAAGCCGCCGATGGCGTCAAGAAACTGATGTCCGAAGTAAGGACACGCTTCCCGCACGATATGGACTATGTCGTATCGCTGGATACCACCCGGGCAGTTACCGAAGGTATGAAGGAAATCATCCTGACGTTGGTCATCGCCATCGTTCTCGTCATCATCGTCGTGTACATCTTCCTACAAGGCTGGCGCGCCACGCTGATCCCGCTGCTGGCCGTGCCCGTTTCACTGGTCGGTACATTTGTGTTTTTTCCGGTGTTCGGCTTCTCGGTCAACACGCTCTCCTTGTTCGGACTGGTGCTCGCCATCGGTCTGGTCGTCGACGACGCCATTGTTGTCGTTGAGGCGGTAGAACGCCACATTGAGGAGGGCCTCACGCCCAAAGCCGCGGCGCTCAAAGCAATGGAAGAAATTTCCGGCCCGGTCGTAGGCATCGCTCTTGTACTTTCGGCGGTCTTCATTCCGACGGCTTTCATACCCGGCATCACTGGACGCCTCTATCAGCAATTTGCAGTGACCATCGCGATTTCCGTGATCCTGTCTGCATTCAACGCGCTGACCCTTAGCCCGGCGCTCGCCGCGCTACTGCTCCGGCCGAAAACGACCAGCGGAGGACTCCTAAAAAGGTTCTTCGCCTGGTTCAACCGCACCTTTGCCCATGTCACAAATGCGTATGTTCGACTCTGCGGGATCCTGATTCGGAAGAGCGCGATCGCACTCATTCTGCTGGCGGTGTTCGGTGCTGCGGCTGGCTGGTTTAGCAGCAAGGTCCCATCGAGCTTTCTACCCGACGAGGACCAGGGCTATCTCTATATCAATCTTCAACTTCCGAATGCCGCCTCCCTTCAACGTACCGATGCAGTCGCCAAGAAAATCGAAAATGCGTTGGCCAAAACACCCGGAGTCCAATATACCACCAGCGTTATCGGCTTCAGCTTACTCAGTTTCGTCCGCACAAGTTACAACGGATTCTTTTTCGTCACGTTAAAACCTTGGGGCGAGCGCAAGTCTCGGGCAGAACAGTTTCAGGAGATCAAGCAGCGGATAAACCGGGAACTCGCCCAGATTCCTGAAGGCATCGCCTTTTCTTTCTCGCCGCCGGCGATTCCGGGAGTCGGCACCTCCGGTGGATTTACTTTTGCACTTGAGGACCGAGCCGGCAAGGACGTCCAATTTCTCGCATCCAATTTGCAAACTTTCCTGGCAGCCGCGCGGAAGCGCCCTGAGATCGCCGGCTTGAGCACCACGTTCCTGCCCAGTGTGCCGCAGCAGTTTGTCGATGTGGACCGCGACAAAGTCATAAAACAGGGCGTGTCCGTCAACGATGTCTACAAAACAATCCAGGCCTTCATGGGGGGCCTGTTCATCAACTACTTCAACCGCTTCGGCCGCCAGTGGCAGGTCTACATCGAGGCCGAAGGCGACTACCGGACGAGGGCTGAGAACGTCGGCCAGTTCTACGTGCGAAACAATAAGAACGAGATGGTGCCGCTTTCCGCCCTCACTCGATTCGAGCCGCGCCCAGGGCCAGAGTTCACGATGCGCTATAACGAATATCGCGCTGCGCAAATCAACGGCGCCGCGGCTCCCGGCTATAGCGCCGTACAGGCCATGACCGCTCTTGAAGAGGTTTTCGCGCAAACGATGCCGCGAGAGATGGGCTTCGACTACATGGGGATGTCTTTCCAGGAGAAGAAGGCGCAGCAGGGCGTACCCGCGTCGGTTGTGTTTGGGTTCTCGCTGCTATTCGTATTCCTGATCTTGGCGGCTTTGTACGAAAGCTGGTCGCTTCCATTCAGCGTCCTGTTGAGCACGCCGATTGCGGTTTTCGGAGCGTTTGCGATGCTCTGGTTGCGCCGCACCGTTCTCGCGGTCTTCTTGCCAGCCTACATGGTGCAAATCGAAAGTGACGTCTATTCACAAATCGGCTTGGTCATGCTCATCGGCTTGGCTGCCAAGAATGCGATTCTGATCGTCGAGTTCGCCAAAGACGAATACGAACAAGGTAAGCCTCTGGTCGACGCCGCGCTGGAAGGCGCTCGGTTGCGTCTCCGGCCAATCTTGATGACTTCGTTTGCTTTCATCCTGGGTTCCGTCCCGTTATGGACGGCGTCCGGCGCGGGGTCAGTTGCCCGGCAGATTATGGGCACCACCGTTGTCGGAGGCATGCTGGCTGCAAGCCTCATCGGAGTTTTTTTCATCCCAGTAGTTTTCTACGTAGTCGAGAAGTGGTCGGGCGCCGGCAAGGAGCCCCAGCAAGACGTTTTGCAGCAAAGACCCACTCCTGCCGAGGGCAACTGAGATGAACAAGTTCATCGCCCTAATGAGCATTGCCATCCTGAGTTCCGGCTGCGCCGTGGGGCCAAACTACAAGAAGCCTGCCGTTACTGTCCCGGGTACTTATCGCGGGTTAGCGCCGGAAGAAGCGGGGAAAACCGAGTCTGCCTCAATTGGCGATCAAAAATGGCAGGAGGTCTTCCAGGACGAGCAACTCCGGTCCCTCATCCGGACAGCACTGCAACAGAACTACGATGTGCGCATCGCGGGAGCGCGCATTTTAGAAGCGCAAGCACAACTCGGAATCACCCGCGCCGATCAGTTTCCCAGTGTCAGTGGAGGGGCGAGCATAAGTGATCAACGAAGCGCCAAGTCTGTCTTCCTCCCGGCTTTCGAAGGAAGCACAGGACAGTTGAATGTGTCTGCCGCTTGGGAGCTTGATTTCTGGGGCAAATTTCGCCGCGCGACGGAAGCCGCGCGCGCAAACCTTCTCGCCAGCGAATGGGCTCGCCAGGAAATCATTGCCATCCTGGTGGCCAACGTATCCGGCGCCTATTTCCAGCTTCGCGCCCTGGACCTGGAACTGGAAATTTCCAAACGCACACTGGGTTCACGCCAGGAATCGCTGCGGCTGACCCGCGTTCTCGCTGACCACGGCTCTACTTCCATGCTCGACGTGCGCCAGGCCGAACAGTTGGTATTCACCGCTGCCGCGGAAATCCCGGCGCTGGAACAGCAGATTGAGCAGCAAGAGAACCTTATCAGCATTCTGTTGGGGAAAAATCCTGACGCTGTCCCGCGCGGGGAGAAGCTCACAGAGCAGCCGCATCCGCCTGAGGTTCCACCCGGCCTACCTTCTTCGTTGCTGGAACGCAGACCCGATATCCGTGAAGCTGAACAACAATTGATCGCAGCGAATGCCCAAATCGGGGTTGCTAGAGCTGCCTATTTTCCTCAGATTTCCCTGAGCGGTACCGCTGGATTTCAGAGTGCCGCATTCACAGACCTGCTCAGTGGCCCTGCAGGCACGTGGAACTTTGGAGCGTCGCTGGCGCAACCTATCTTCACGGCCGGGAGACTCCGTTCCAACGTACGTTTCACGGAAGCCCAGCAGCAAGCCGCGTTGCTTTTTTACGAGCAGACGGTTCAAGGCGCGTTCCGCGACGTGTCCGATGCGTTGATCGCATACCGTAAATCCAGGGAGTTTCGCATCCAGGAAGAACTCCTGTTCCAATCGGCGCAGGACTCAGCACGCCTTTCCCACATGCGTTACACCGGCGGCGTCACGGGTTATCTCGAAGTGTTGACCAACGAAACCAATGCTTTCTCCGCTGAGCTTGGACTTGTGCAGGCCCAACTGAATGAGTTGTCGGCTCTGGTTCAGTTATATAAGGCATTGGGCGGTGGTTGGCAGCAATAGCCGTAGAACTAACCCGAACTCGTGATCCACGACGGCGAGTTAGTGCCGGTGGGAGAGCGTCGAAGACGGATAAATGGGCTTTCAGGGTCGATTGTGCCCAAATTGTGCTGGCTGAAGAGCGGCGTCATAAGCAATCGCGAACCGCCAATCGCTTGAAAGGCTTGGCGATCGACAAGCTCCAAAATCGCGATCGACGAATCGCGATCGACGATCCCCAGGGAAGTTGGCTCCCGACGAGAAGAGAGCCTGTCCGAAAGTACCAGTAACCGTTTCAATGCTCCGAAAGGTGGGCGGTACTTCTATCTGGCAGACTCGAAGGAGGAGGGAGTGTGCTGCTCCGAATCTTGGGGAGATATCTGCTCTTGTCTGCAGTGCTGCTCGCTTTGTTTCCCGCCAGCTCCGCGGCACAGGAGAATAGCGTTGGGCCTCGCCTCCTGAATGCGGAAGAGGGCTTGGCCGTTGTCAGCGCCGCTCGGGACCGCAGGGAGCAGGCGCGGCACAAGCCTGATTGCTCCCACCTGGTGCATCAGATTTATGACCTGGCAGGTTTCCCTTACCCGTACGCGAGCTCTTTCGACCTCTACGAGGGAGTGGAGAGTTTCAGACGAGTAGCTACCCCCCATGCGGGGGACCTCGTGGTCTGGCGCGGACACGCAGGCATCGTAATTGATCCTGCGCAGCGCTCATTTTACAGCTCTGTGCGGTTGGGCTCACGCGCGGAGTACTACGATGGAGCTTACTGGCGAGCACGAGGCCGTCCGCGGTTCTACCGGTACATCGTGGGAGGTGCCAGCACGCTTCTCGCAGCGGACTCGCCTCGGCCTGGGCGAATTTCCGAGGGAGGAGCGCAGGCCGTTACCGGGCCTGCGCCAAGAGAGACCAGCGACGCACCGACTCCGGCAACTTCGTCCCTAGCGGGACCTGAGCCGGTCGCAGCTTCGGCTACCCGAACGCCGACCGCTGACCGCCCCCTGGAGGCTCCTTCCAGCATTCTAGTAGCGATCGCCGGGGATTGGCCAACCGAGGATGAAATCGGCGAGTCCATTTCAGAGCTCAACAGCGCGGCTGGCAACGTCTTGCGCAATGGGGCTCCTGTAAAGCCGGGGCGCACAGTCGTGATCTATGACCAGCTCAGGGTCGAACGCCTTGAGATCCAGGGCGACCGCGGATGGGCGCACGTCCAAGTCGACGGGAGGCTTTTGATCTCCGGCGAAAAATTCGAACGAAAACACCGGCGCGAGAAATTCCGTTGGGAACTTCGTCGGACATCGCAGGGTTGGCAATTGCTGGCAGTTCCAAATCGCGTTTACGTGCCGCGCGACGTCGCGGTGCGCGAGCTGGCCGCGCAGCTAGCGCTTCTTACGCAGAACGACGCGGGCTCCGATTCCACGGATCTTTCACTCCGCCAGCAGAGCCTGGTTGTGCGCGCTTTAGGGCTCCTTTTCGACTCGAACTAAGGGATCAGCCGCGTCAAGTACGTCAACTCTGCAAGGGGTCACGGGCTTGGCCCCCTTCAAGTAGCGGACCGGGGGCCGTCTGCCACGAAGACCAGGCAACCAGCTCCAACACCTTGAGACGGCAGGCGCCTCGCGCCGACTTACTTGCTTTCGAGCCAACCTAGCAGCAAAATCCGGCCATGGCACACCATCTGACTACCTCTTACACCAAAGACGCGGTGGATCTATTCCGGTATTACAAGCGACTCGCCGAACGAGCGATCGAGCAATGCCCGGAGGAAGGGCTATTCTCGACACTAGATGCCGAGTCAAATTCGATTGCAATCATCGTGAAACACCTGGCGGGGAATATGCGGTCGCGGTGGACGGATTTCTTGACCACGGACGGAGAGAAACCAGACCGGAACCGTGATAGCGAATTCGAAGAGCCGCCGAGGAACAGAGCCGAGTTGATCGCGATGTGGGAATGCGGCTGGAAATCGCTGTTCGACGCGCTGGAGCCGTTGACAGAGGCAGACTTGACGCGCACAGTTACGATTCGCACCGAGCCACATTCTGTGATGCAAGCGATCAATCGGCAAATCGCTCATTATTCATATCACGTGGGGCAAATCGTTTTTCTGGCGAAACACTTAACGGCAAAGGCGACGGGAAGTTGGACTTCGTTGAGCGTGGCACGCGACAAGTCCCGGGAGTTTAACACCGATGTGACGGCGGGCCGGAAATCACAACGATGACTCGAACATGTTCCGTTCCATTTCTTGGGCGGGCAGGTTCCTGACGGGATAGTGGATCAGGGTGGTCTCCTAGCCGGGCAGGGCCGAGGAAGGGATTTGCCATCGTAACGAATCTTGTAGTTCCTAAGACAGGTGGAATGAACACTACCAAGGTGAATGTTGTCCGCTGGCTCAAGCACGAAGGGGATACGCTCAAGCGAGGGGAGCCTGTCGTCGAGCTTGAAACGGAGAAGGTGAATTACGAGTTGGACTCGCCGGTCGAGGGTGTGCTGCTGAAAATTATTTCTCGCGAACCGGCCGAGGTGCCGGTGGGCGGCCTACTCGGCTACATCGGCGGGCCGGAAGACACGGTGACAGGTTCCGAAACGCCGGGAGGACAGTGATGCAAACGAAAGAAGGACTCGGGAAAGATCGTTTGATCTGGATGTATACGCAGATGGTCCGCATTCGTGAGTTCGAGGAACGAGTGAAGAGGACATTTGCCGAGCATCCAGGGGTGATTCGCGGGCACGCGCATCTGGGCGACGGAGCAGAGGCCAGCATCGTCGGAGCTCTCGCGACGCGGAAGGAGAACGACCTGGTGATGCCGAGCTACCGGTGTCACGGGTATCCCATCGTGCTGGGCACGTCGCCGCGAAGGATGATGGCGGAGATCTACACGCGAGCGGACGGAATCTGCAAGGGTTTTGGCGGTTCGATGCATCTGGCTGACCCCGCTCACCACTTCCCCGGAGCGTCCGCGATCATTGGACAGGGCATTGCCCATGCAGCAGGCGCAGCGCTCACGGCGCAGGTGAAAAACACCGGGCAGGTGGTGTACTGCTTTTTCGGCGATGGTTCATCGAAGCAGGGGGCGTTTCACGAAGCGCTGAATATGGCAGCCGTCTGGAAGCTGCCGGTCGTCTACATCCTCGAGAACAACGAATATCAAGCCTACACGCACATCAGCCTCGAGGATGCCAACTACATCGCCGGCGACCCGCTGTCGCAGAAAGCGAAAGCCTTCAGCATCCCCGGCGTGACCGTAGATGGCACCGACCCACTCAAGGTCTATGAGGCAGTCGGCCAAGCCGTGGATCGCGCTCGAGCCGGAGAAGGGCCGAGCCTGATCGAGTCGAAGTTTTATCGCCTGAGCCCGCATGGCAATGCCATCACCGTGCCGCCGGTGCCGACGCAGTTCCAGGAGCACGAGGCCATAGAAGTTTATGGAAATAAGGCGGAGTACGAGGCGGGCAAGGCAAAGGATCCGATCCGGAAGTTCCGTGCGCAGCTTATCAGCAACCGCACCTTCACGGATGCGGATGCCAAGGGTATCGAAGAGGCCGGTCAGGCAGAAATGGATGACGCGGTGAAATTTGCGCTGGCGAGCCCGCTGCCCGCGCCCGACGACGCGGTCAACTTCGTGTACGCATAGAAGGAGGCAGGTGATGGCGCGCGAAATGATGTTCGCAGAGGCGATCGCAACAGCAATCGAGGAAGAGATGGAGCGCGATCCCGAGGTCATTTTCTATGGCCAGAATATGGCGATGACGGAGCGCGATCCGTTTGTGAAGAAGTTCGGGAAGAGTCGGGTGCGGATCACTCCGATTTCTGAAACCGCTGAGCTGGGAATCGCGATCGGTGCGGCCATGACGGGCTTGCGGCCGATCGTCGAACTGTATATGAGCGAGTTCATGCTAGTCGCCTTCAACCAGGTGATCAACGAGGCGCCGCGACTTCGCTACATGTCCGGCGGGCAGGTGAAAGTCCCGGCCGTTTTCAAGGCGGGCTTCGGATTCGCCGCCGGCTGGGCAGGGCAGCATTCCAATTGCATCTATCACGCGATGATGGGGATTCCAGGGCTGAAGGTGGCTATTCCTTCTACGTCGGCCGACGCCAAAGGGCTGATGAAGTCCGCCATACGCGACGACAATCCTGTCGTCTATTTGCACCATTATATGCTGACCCTGGACAAGGGCGAGGTGCCGGACGGAGATTACCTGATTCCGTTCGGGGTCGCTGACGTGAAGCGCGCTGGAGCTGATGTCACGGTGGTCGCGACCGGGTGGATGGTGAAGAAGTCGCTCGCCGCGGCTGAACTCCTGGCCAAGGAGGGCATCAGCGCCGAGGTGATCGATCCGCGAACGCTGGCGCCGCTCGACGTGAAGACCATCGTGGAGTCGGTGAAAAAGACAGGGCGGCTGGTGCTTGTGGATCAAGCGACGCGCCATGCCTCGGCCGCCGTGGTTATCGCTGGAGAGGTGGCGGAGCAAGGATTCAAGTACCTCAAGGCACCCGTGAAAATGGTGACGGCGCTCGACACTTCAGTCCCGTACAGCGAGCCTCTGGAAAGCTACGTCCTGCCGAGCGAAGAGAAAATCGTTCAGGGCGTCAAGTCTGTGTTAGCGACACAAGCCGCCGCAGTTTAGTCATCACCGGGACAGCGAGGAAGCCCATCGTCACTGAGAGATGCTCCGCAAAGGCATCCGGAGTGCAAAAGGCGCACTTCGTTCCGCAGACGCATCCGGAGCGCAAAAGACGCGCTCCGCTCGGCATGACAGCCAGGCGGGAACGTGTGGCAACTATTTCGGTTGCGCAACACTAGCGACGAAACTGCTCCATGGTGGTAGTGAAAGAGCGCGTCGTTAGCTCCTCGAGTGACTTTTGACGCAGCTCCTCTGATAGGACCTCAATCCCGTACGGACCGGCGTAGCCAGTCTTTTGCAGGCAATCGATGAAACTTCCTATGTCGAACTCTCCTTCCCCGCATAGTCTTCTGTGGTTGACAGTGTCTTCGTGAAGACTCCAAGGTGCTTTAAAGGTTCCGTCGTTGAGCTCGACAGCGAGCAGATACTGGGGAGGAACTCGGGCCACTTCTTCGTAAGGAATGCCCAGCTTGACGATATGCCAGAGGTCGAAGGCGATGCCGCCGTTCCTTGCGCCCGCGCCATCCACCATGGTCAAGGCTTGCTCGAGCGTATCGATCATTGAGAAAGGCATCAGCTCGAAAACGATCCTCGTCCCATGATCCGCCCCGTCGGCACAGAGAGCGGCGAAGGACTCAATCAGCCGGGGCATCGGCGTTTTCTGGTGAAGAAAGTCACCAACCTTCACATGTCTCGCCCCGAGCGCCTCGGCCGCCGTCAGCAGCATTTTCTTCCTGATGTCGGACTGCTTTTTCTGCTCGCTGTCCAAAAACCAGTCAGTGAGAAATTCGAGCTCGAGATGTTTGATGTTATTGTCGTCGAGGATCTGCTTCATTTCTTGGAGACTTCTGCGTTCGAGAATGTGGGCGAGGTCCGCATGCCATATTCCCATGCCTTTAAAGCCGGCTTTCGCCGCGGCTTCCACTCGGTCCTTGAAGTCGAAGGGGCTATATTCTCTGTCCGTATGGGGCAGAGCCCCTCCTGCAATCGTCCAGTACGAGGCCAGCAACTCGACGTTCTTCATGATCGTTAATTCCCCGTTTGGTTTGATTTCATCCGGAACTCAACAATTGTACAGCCGGAGGTGATCGCGTTCGCGCGGGCGAAGCCGAGCACGTCGTACTGACCTGAGAATCTTTTCTTTGTTGTTTCATATTGTGAAATATAATTTCATATTGACATTGGCTGGATTCTATCTACAATGCCGCCAGATCTGGCGAAGGACACTTGAACCTGGCTGGAACGCCGCTGCGCGGACCTCGCTAGAGAGAGAAACAACGACCGAGTCGCGGAGGATTGGCTTTGGCACTGATTCCCATCGCGAAAAGGAAGCGGCTCCAGAAGAGAAGAAACGGTGGACTCGGCGCCAGCAAGTCCCTACAGAAAGCACTCCGCATTCTTCTCCACTTGGGGCAGCACGGCCCCGAGCTGGGCGTCACGCAGGTTGCCTCCGCGTTGAGTCTGAACAAGACCACCGTCCACCGGCTGTTGAACGCAATGGAGAATTTCGAGCTGATCGAGAAGAACCCGGATAGCGAAAGATACCGGCTGGGACTGAAACTGCACGATCTGGGAACGAAGGCGATCGAGTCTCGAACGCTCCGAACCGAAGCGCACCGCTTCCTAGCGGAGATGTCCCGGCGCTCGAACGAAGCCGTAAGTCTTGCCGTGCCGGGGCGTGGCGGGGTGATCTGCCTGGACCGGCTCGACTCGCGCGAGACGATCATCAGCGTGCGCACGGTTGTCGGAGCGCGATTCCCGGCGCACTGCACGGCAGTGGGCAAGGCAGTGCTGGCGTACCTGCCGGAGGAGGAAGTCGACGCGATCCTGAAAAGCAGCGGACTCACCCGGTTCACGCCGTTCACAATCGTGCGGGTGTCCGACCTTAAGGAAAACCTGCAGCAAATCCGTGAGCGAGAATATGCCCTCGACAAGCAAGAGCTCGAGCGAGGATTAAGCGGCGTGGCGGCTCCCGTCCTGACGCGGGAGGGCCAGTTCATTGCCGCCATCGGGATTGCGGGTCCGACGCCGCGGTTTCAGGGAAAAGAGCTGGCGCGACGAATTGCGCTCGCCAAGGAGACGGCAGCAAAGATTTCGGCGAGCGTCGGCGACCGCGCATCCTGGTTTGAAGAGCGTCGCTCCGGCGTGCCGCTGCCGAGTGGGCTCTGAGGTCTATTCAACGAAGGAGGACAAAGCGATGCCCGCCCAATACCGAGCCGACCACGTGGGGAGTTTCCTTCGACCGCCCGAACTGCTCGAAGCGCGTCACGCCGGAGCAGCCGATCCGGAGCGCCTGCGCGCTATCGAGGACCGTCACATCCTGCGTATCCTCGCCAAGCAGAAGGAGCTGGGCTTTGAAGTTTTCACTGACGGCGAGCTGCGCCGCCGAAACTTTATGAGCGACTTCGTCGATGCCGTCGAGGGCTTCGATTTGAGCGACACGGTGGGGCGCACTTGGAAAGCCGGCGAGGCAAAGGCCACCCCGGTAAGCCGGGTGACGGGAGTTGTTACCGCAAAGCTTCGCGCCTTGCGGCCCTTGACGGGGCACGAGCTATCGTTTCTGAAGGCAAACAGCTCGGGCGCCATCAAAATGACACTGCCAAGCGCCACGCAGTTTCCCGCCATCTCGTTCAAGCTCGGCGTCACCGACAAAGTATACGAGAACCATTCCGCGCTGCTGTGGGACATCGTCGAGATCATGAAGACGGAGCTCGCGAGGCTCTCGGCCGAAGGCGTGAAATACATCCAGATCGACGCGCCGCGATACAGCTACTACCTGGATCCAAAGTGGCGCGAGTGGATCCGCAAGGAGATGAAGGTTGATCCGGACGCGCTGCTCGATGATTCCATCCGGGCGGACAATGCGTGCTTTGAAGCGGCGCGCCGCCCCGGCGTGACACTCGCCATGCACCTTTGCCGCGGCAACAATCGCAGCCACTGGTACGCCGAGGGCGGCTACGATGCGATCGCCGAGAAGCTGTTCACGACCATGGCTGTGGATCGCTTCCTCCTGGAATACGACGATCAGCGCTCGGGGACGTTTGAGCCTCTGCGCTTCATCCCCAAAAACAAGACGGTCGTGCTTGGGCTGGTCAGCTCGAAGCGGCCGCAGCTTGAAAGCAGCGACGAGCTCGTCCAGCGAATCAAGGAAGCCTCCCGTTATTTTCCCGCTGAAAATCTTGCGCTGAGCCCGCAGTGCGGCTTCGCCTCGACAATGGAAGGAAACTTGCTGAGCGAAGAGGAGCAATGGGCCAAGCTGCGGGTTGTGGCGGAGACGGCGCGTCGCGTCTGGAACTGAGCAGCCCTGAGGCCATCGAGAGCTCCTCGGCGCTCTCGAAAGTTAGGGTCTTGCGAAGGCAAAGTTCGTCTCATGGCGGCATTTTCGGCGAATCGCGGTGGTCGCGAGGTCCATGAAGCACCTGGGTGAGACTGCGTGTGGCGATCGCTTTCGGCGAGAAAAGGCCGTAGCAGATGCGGGCGATCGACTATTTCGATAAAGGCGCTGACGCGTATCCCGAGCGGACAGCAATCATCGACGGCGGGACTCGCTACTCCTATTGCGAAATGCGCGAGTTCACGCGCCGAATTGCTTGCGCGATGTGGGCCAGCGGCCTGCGCGGCGAGGAGCGCGCCGCGATTTACTCGCCGAACGACGCGCGCGTTCTGTTTTGCATGCTGGGCCTTTTGCGCGCGGGCGCTGTCTGGGTTCCCATCAACTCCCGGAATGCGCCGGACGCCAACATTCAATACATGAATTACGTGGAGGTGTCCTGGCTCTTTTACCATAGCAGCTACCAGGATGAGGTTCAGGAGCTCAAGGAGCGCGTCCCGACGCTACGCCACTGTGTCTGCATCGACGCCGAGGGCGGCCCCAATCCTTCACTCGACAAGTTCATGGACGGTGGCGGGGCTGCCGATGAAATCGACTGGGGCGATCCGTACGGAAATCCCGAGCGCCTGATGGGCCTCGTCCCGACGGGCGGCACCACCGGGCCGGCAAAAGGGGTCATGGTGACGGATCTCGCCTGGGGAACGATGGCAGAGATGGCAAGCCACTACTGGGCGGGTGATGCCACCGACCGTGTCTGCCTGACTAGTGCGCCGCTCTCGCATGCCGCGGGTGTTGTGGCCTTCGCGATGACGTCGCTCGGCGCCACCAACGTTGTCATGCCGGGGTTCGATGCGCTTGAAGTTCTGCGGAACATCGAGCGGTTCCACGTCACGCATATGTTCCTGCCTCCGACTGCGCTGTATGCGTTGCTTGCGCACCCGCAGCTCGGCAATTTTGACTATTCGAGTTTGCGGGTCTTCTTGCTGGTGGCTTCGCCGGTCTCTCCCGACAAACTCAAGAAGGCCGTCGAAGTTTTCGGCCCGTGCATGTGCCAGTGCTACGGCCAGACGGAAGCGCCGATGCTGCTGACCTGGCTGGATCAAAAGACGATCGCAGCGGCTGCAGCGGGGGATCATCCTGAGCGGCTAAGAAGCTGCGGCAAGCCCACGTCTGCGGTGAGTCTTGCTTTGATGGATGACAGCGGGCGCATCCTTCCTCCGAATACACCCGGCGAAATCGTCGCTCGTGGATCCCTTGTCACGCCCGGCTACTACAAACTGCCCGAGGCAACCGCCGAGATACGTTCCCATGGCTGGCATCATACGGGTGACGTCGGCTACAGGGACGAAGACGGTTACTTCTATATCGTTGACCGCAAGAAAGACATGATTATCACCGGCGGCTTCAACGTTTATTGCACGGAAGTGGAGGCCGGCGTCATGGAGCTTCCGCAAGTTCGCGAATGCGCGGTCATCGGCGTGCCACATGAGAAATGGGGCGAAGCAGTGAAGGCCATCGTTGTGCTTCGAGAGGGCGAATCGTTGACAGAGACGGCGATCATCGCGCACTGCAAGGCCAAGCTCGGTGCAGTGAAGGCGCCAAAGTCGGTCGAATTCCATTCCGAAATTCCGAAGACACCGGCCGGAAAGACCGACAAGAAAGCGCTCCGCCAACCATTCTGGGCAGGTCGGGATCGGAGCGTCCATTGAAGAGAATCGAGCAGTGAACGACCTGGCTGCGCAGCAGTAAGAATCCTTGAATCGGTCATCTGGCGGGAGGAAACCGAGGCCGAGCGGAATACAGCCGAAGGAGAACAACATGCGAACTCGATGTCTTTGCGTGGCTGTGGCCGTCACGGCTCTTGCGTTTTCCTCTGGCGTATCGGGCCAAGGCGGCCCCACGCAGCAGGAACTCAACAGTGCAGCGCGCGACACGGAAAACTGGCTGCATCCCAACCACGACTATGCGGGTTCGCGCTTTGTCGATCTGAAGCAGATCACGGCCGGCAACGTGGGTTCGCTACGTCCGGTTTGTATGTATCAAAGCAAAGAACGGGTGCCGGCACAGACCAATCCCATCGTGTACAACGGCGTGATGTATATCACTACGATGCAACACACGGTGGCGCTCGACGCCACGACCTGCCGGATGCGCTGGGAACACCATTGGGAGGCGAAGGGCAAGGAACCTTTTCGTACAAATCGCGGCGCAGCGATCAAGGACGGAAAGATCGTGCGCGGCACCGCCGACGGTTATCTGATCGCTCTGAGTGCTCAGACAGGCGAACTGCTTTGGAGCCGGCAGATCGCGGACCCAGGCCAAGGATACTTTTTCAGCATGCCGCCGCTAGTCTACGAAGACCTGGTCGTCATTGGGACGGCTGGATCAGAGTGGGCAGCGAAAGGATGGGTCGGCGCGTTCCGGCTCGAAAATGGCGAGCCGGTCTGGAAGTTCAATACGGTTCCTGATCCTGGAGCACCTGGGTCCGAGACGTGGGGAAAGGATCCGGAAGTGCTCAAGCATGGCGGCGGAAGCGTGTGGACGCCGTTTTCATTCGATACGGAGAAAGGCTGGGTGTATGTGCCGGTGGGCAATCCCGCGCCTGATTTCTATGATGACGTGCGCCCAGGAGCGAACCTCTATACCAGTTCGCTCGTCGCCTTGGATGCGCGCACCGGCCAGCTCCAGTGGTATTACCAGACCGTGCCACACGATATTCACGACTGGGATCTGCCACAAGTGAGTCCTGTTTTCCGCACTAGTGTGAAGGGCAAGACGCGAAACGTCGTCGCTGCATCGGGAAAAGACGGCTTGCTCCGGCTTCTTGATCGCGACACGCATGAAGTTCTCTACAGCGCGCCCTTCACGAGACAGGAAAACGTGGATGTTCCTTTGGGTGATGCCGTTCGCGTCTGTCCCGGCGCTCTCGGGGGCGCAGGGTGGAACGGGCCTGCGTACGACCCCACTACGAACACTCTGTTTGAGCCTTCGAACGATTGGTGCAACGTCATCCAGAAGGATAAACAACCGCCGCGATTCGACCAGGGGCTCTATTTGGGGGGCCTGCCCAAACTCGACCCTTGGGAGAAAGCTATCGGCCGGCTCACGGCGTTCGACGCCTCCACGGGGAAAGAGCGCTGGCGCTATGCCTCCTCGAAACCGATGCTGGCGGGCGTCACGGCAACGTCTGCGGGACTGATCTTCACCGGCGAGGTTACAGGCGATTTCATGACGCTGGACGGGGCAACCGGCAAAGTGCTCTATCGGTTCAACACGGGCGGGCCCGTGGCTGGCGGCGTAATTGCTTACGAAGTTCGCGGCAAGCAATATGTGGCAGTGGTGTCAGGGTTCGTCTCGGACTTCTTCGCGCTGAATGGGACCGACCAAGGTGGAACTCCAACGGTCATTCTTTTCTCGCTGCGATAGCCGCGCGACGGGAGTTCTTGCAGCGAGTTGAAGCTGCGCCAGAGTTGCGCTGCTCGCTGGGCGGCGAATATCGAACCGTTGTTAGAAGTAAACGTCAGAGAACATTCGTAGCGGAGTGATCCGGTCAGCGGAACCATGATCCTGCAACTTAACCACCTCCAGCGGAATCACGCCGCATCAAGCGCTCAGGACGTGATTGGGGCGCTGTATTCCCTTCTGGAGGAGGGCCGCTTAGAGCAGAGCCAATTTGCGCATCTTCGGGTCCATCTGGATTGGATCCAGTATCGTCAAAATTTTCGCGACGCAGTAACGGTCACGAGAGAGCCGAGCGAGCACGGTGAGATCCATCCCCCCATTGAAATGCACGTTGACACGCGGCAACTCGTCCCCGATTCCCTGCGGGAAGATATCTTGCGAGCGATGATCCGCGCCAACCCTGAGCCCGAAGGAGTTGAGGACCGGTTATTCCTGGAGGATTTCAAAACGTTTCGCTCCAGCCTGGTGTGGGATTTCAACCGGCTCTACTGGCACCGGCTGCCCGACTGGGAAGAAGCCACCGGCCGAAGTTACGAGCAGGCCCTCCCGGGTGGAAAATCCGACGCGAATCATCCCGAAGCCGTGGCGGATTGTGTCGCGGATTTCTGGACTTTGTTGAGGGATCTGGAAAACAAGAATCGGTTGGCTCCTGAGATCTTTGCTCTGGAAATCGGCGTGGGGATGGGGGTCCGGTCGCGCATCTGGCTCGACCGATTTCGCGCGCTCGATCAGGAACGCGGGACCAACTATTACCCGCGCTTGAAGTTTCTTCTCGGCGACTATTCGCTTTCCACTCTCGAGCGGTCGAGACCGGCCGTTCGGGAGCACCTCGATCTTTGCAGCTTCATCGTCCTGGACGCCATCGATCCCACAAAAACGCTCTCCTTTCTTCGCCACAAGCTTCTTCATATCCACTTGACCAATGTGTACGACAATCTCCCTGACGAAGAATTCGCGCGCCGGGACGGCCGGCTTCATCTTGTCCAGGTCCGCGCCTACATCCCCAGCGGCGAGTCAGTGCGCATTGCCAAGGCCTTTGAGCTGCCGGCCGGTGAAATGAGCCGCACCGTGAACCGCTTGCTCGAAAGCGGGCCCGATTATTTCTCCGACCATTCTCGCGGTGTCGCTTTTTGGCAGGAGATCTGGAAGGCCCTGCGCCTGGAAGAACGAGTGGTGAGTCTCGAAGACCTGCCGGACGTCTCGCTTCCCGCGGGGCTGGATCCATCCCATCTGGAAGATGTTCTGCAGGAAGCCCCGGCTGATTTCCGGTTTCATTTGAGCTCGGGCGCACTCGAAAGTTTTCGCAGCACGCTTCCGCTGCTTCACCCTCGCGGCTTTCTTCAAGTGCAGGATATTTTCGTCACCGACCTCAATGAATACCTCCTGGGATTTCACGGCCCGGGGAAGCTGGATGGTTCCATCGTGAACTGGGTCAATGGTGTGCTGCTGCGAGAGGTGGGGGAACGGGCCGGCTATGACGTGCACTTCGCGCCCTTTCGCTATCGGCAAGGATCGCGCACGTCAATCCTATACACGACGCAACGGGAGTAACGCTGATGAATCTTCCCATTCTTCCTACAACAGTGGTGGGCAGTTACTCGATGCCGGGCTGGCTCGAGCGGCTCAAGACCGAGTATTTCGCCCGGCGGATCAGCCGGCACGATCTTGACGAGATCCATGACACCGCCATCAAAGCCGCCATTAAAGACCAGGAGATTGCCGGCATCGACATCATCACCGACGGAGAACTTCGCCGCGACAATATGATCGACTATTTCGTCGAACGGCTCCCCGGCGTGCAAATCGATCGGTCCTCCAAGAAATTCTATTACGACTTCTACGACAGCTCGGTCATCGGAAAGCTTCCCATGGCACCCCTCGGATTAGCGGGGGATTTCCGATTCCTTGCCGCCAATACAGAGCGGGAGACAAAGTTTTGTGTCACCGGCCCCCACTCTTTATCGAAACGCATCCGCAACGAGTTCTATCCCAGCGAAGAAGCCTTTGCCACGGACATTGCCCGGGTCATGAACCTGGAGCTGAAAGAGCTGGTGAAAGCGGGCGCGCGGCTGATTCAAATCGATGAGCCTAACTATTCCGGCTTCCCTGCCGATCTGTCATGGGGAGTCAAGGTATTGAATACGATGGTAGAGGGAGTGGAAGCCAAGATCGCCGTTCACATTTGTTACGGCAACCGGTATGGCAAGCCTTCCTGGGAGGGCAGCTATCGCTATCTATTCCCGAAAATCCTGGAAGCAAAAGTGCAGCAGTTGACGCTGGAGTTTGCCCGGCGTGGAGGAGAGGACCTGGATCTCCTTAAGGAGTTTTCAGCTCCCTTTGAGCTCGGTTTGGGCGTTATCGACGTAAAAACGAACGCCGTCGAGACGCCGGATTTGGTCGCCGAGCGCATTCGAGAAGCGCTCGAGGTTCTGCCGGCAGAGCGCATTTTCATTCTCCCTGATTGCGGCTGCTTTCACCTGCCCCGAAACATCGCGTTCGCAAAGCTCTGCGCCATGGTGGAAGGAACCCGGTTGGTCCGCGAGGAGCTCAAAAACTGAAATGCCCTCTTCGAATCTGCTGCGGGAATCCTTGACCGGCGGACGATTCTGCTACGTCGTGGAATTGGTGGCGAGCCGTCTGACGCGTGAGGCGCGTCTGCTCGAGGTCGCCTCGCAACTGGCGCGGGTTCCTGGGGTAGTGGCCGGCAGCATCACGAGCTACGCGGGCGGCGCCATGGGCCATGATCCCATTCGCGTCGGTACAGCGGCACGCGCGCGAGGTCTCACCCCCAACATTCACCTCACGTGCGCCAGCCAGGACCGGTCTGGTCTCCAAAAGACTCTGGAAGATCTCCACGCGCTCGGCATCGAGAATATCTTCGCGATCACAGGGGACTATCCGAAAACTATGGACCCGCAGGGTGCTCCACCGGTCTTTGATCTGGACTCCGTCCAGCTCGTGCGGCTGATCAGCCAACTGCGCGAGGCTGGGATGCCGTTTTGGATTGGAGTCGCGGTGTCCCCCTTCAAGTACACCGAAGCGGATTGCGTCTACCAGTACCTGAAACTGGAGAAAAAAGTGGCCGCCGGCGCTGACTATGCGGTTACCCAGGTTGGTTACGACGTCCGCAAGTTCCGCGAGCTAAAGCGCTGCCTGGAGGAACGAGGTCTCGGCATCCCCGTCCTGGGCAACGTGTATGTTCTGAACGGCAAGGCAGCGGAAAAAATGGCCAAGGGAGAACCTCCGGGCTGCTGGGTTTCCCCTGAGCTGCTCGAAAGGATCCGCTCCGAGATTCAGGCCACGGACAAAGGCCTGGCGGCGCGCCTTGAACGGGCCGCTCGCATGGTGGCCATTCTTCGCGGCCTCGGTTTTGCCGGAGCGTACCTGGGCGGAGACCATCAAGCGGAGCACATTCGATGGATCATTCGCCGCTCGGAAGCTCTCGCAGCGCGATGGGAAGAACTCGCGGAGGAGTTCACCTACGCACCCAAGAACGGTTATTACCTTCACGATTCTCCCCCAGCCCCGCCAAAGAATCGGGCGCTCGTTCCGCTTTTGTTGGAAGCCCTGGGACGCCTGTTCCCCGTAAACAGGGAAAACAAACTCCGCGATTTTCTTACCGCGCTTTTCCGATCCATCGATCGGCGGCCCATTGGTGCTCGGACTCTCGAGCGCCTGGAATTCGCCATCAAGTCTCCATTGTTTGGGTGCGAGGCTTGCGGCAACTGCGTTTTGGGACACATGGAGTACGTCTGCCCGCAGACCTGCCCCAAGAATCTGCGGAACGGGCCGTGCGGTGGGACCCTGAGCGGGCTTTGTGAAGTGGTGGATAAGCCTTGCATCTGGGTGGCGGTTTACGAGCGCGCGAAAGCCGCGAGACGAATCGACGAATTAAAGGTCTACATCCCTCCGCCGAATCCCGCCCTGAGCGGAACGAGTTCTTGGATCAACTATTTTCTGCAGCGCGATGCCCGCCCGAGCGAAACTTGCTCGACGTCGAATACGCCCGCTTGCAGACCTTCCGTAAGCAGACCGGAGCCTAAAGGTCCTGAGGGGGAATCGGATGCATCTGCCCGCGCTCGATCCGATCAACCACTAACTCAGATTGAGAAGAAGTAGCTCGTTGGAGCCTTGCCGGGAGTGCTGTGCCAGGCGACACCCAAGCGAAAATGAGCGCGCATGCGGCGCAGCGATGAATTCTCTTCGGATTCATTTCCCGGCGTGTTTGTGCCGGGCCCGGTGTCTGCTGCCCCACGCAGCCATCAACTCGAGAATGGGCCCTAAGCTTTGTCCATGCCTCGTGAGTGAATACTCGACCCGCGGCGGCACCTGGGCGTACACTTTGCGCCGTACGATGTCGTGGCGTTCCAGCTCTCTGAGCTTTTGTGTCAACATCTTCTTGGTCGTCCCCGGAATCAGCTTCTGGAGCTCGCCAAACCGGTGCGTTTCATCCCGAAGAAAATACAAAATCAGAGGCTTCCATTTTCCTCCGATGATTTCCGTCGTGATTCTTACCGGGCAATTGAACTCGTCCATCATGGATCCCTCCAGATACCAGGTTACGAAAATGTGCCTACTAGCCAAAAGGAAACTTTATCCTATATATGGGCCTTCAGCACAAGCTCGAAGGGGTGGACAAGAAAGAAAACCCGTGGTGGAAGTTCGTTCAGCCAGTGAAGACAAGATTGTCCGGTTTGTCCGAGCGTGGCCTGAAGATGGGGCGCGCTTTTCGCGATGCCCGTCGGGCCGATATTTGCACGAGGGAGCGATTAAAAGCTGACGGCCAGCGCAGGCGCTGCTGTTCGAACGCGTGCGCGCCAGGGCGCCATTCGACCATGGAAAGGGATTTTTCGCTTTGGGTGGAGCGATTTTTCCCGGAAAGGGGTGAGTCATGAGCAAATCTTTGGGTCTGCGAGTGGTGCTTGCCTTGATCATCAGCTGCGGCGGCGGACAGGCGGCATTGGCACAGGGCGTCGCCAACGCGCAATTGAACGGGACTGTCACTGACACGAGTGGAGGCACCGTCGCTGGCGCCATGATCAGCGTGCGCAACACGGCCACTAACACCACGCACACTGCGACTTCGAACGATCGAGGATTTTACGCAGTGGCCAATTTGCCGCCGGGGAATTACGAGCTGAAGGCGTCCTACAGCGGGTTCGCCAACTACACGCAGACGGGAATCGTGCTGGAGGTCGGCCAAGTAGCGACAATCAACGTGGGCTTGCAGGTTGCGTCGCTGGGGGAAAAGATCGTGGTGACCGAGGTGGCGCCGACGATCGAACCCACCAAGACTGAGATCAGCCAGGTTATTGGCACGCAGCAGGTGGCATCTTTGCCCATCAGCAACCGCGTGTTCACCGACTTTGCTCTTCTGACTCCCGGCGTGGCTACCAGCCGCACGAGCTTGGGCACTACGTTCACCGAATTTGAGGTGACGCAGATCTCGTTCGGCGGCATGCGCTCCTTCAGCAACGAAATCACGGTGGACGGCGCGGATTTCGTCAATACGGCGAGCGGCATCCAGCGCGCGACGCCCCCGCAGGAATCGGTGCAGGAATTCCGCGTGGTGAACAACAGCTTTGGGGCCGAATACGGCCGGGCGATGGGGGGAATCGTCAATATCGTGACCAAGGGCGGCACGAATGATTTTCACGGCTCGATCTATGACTATTTCCAGAACAGCGCCACGGATGCGCGGTCGCTTTTGCAGCCCGCGCCGCTGCCCCATGGATTGCGGCAGAATCAGTTCGGCGGCGCACTGGGCGGCCCCATCGTCAAGAATAAGACCTTCTTCTTCATGAACTACGAGGGCAAACGCAGCGCCCAGTCGCCGGTTTATCCGCCTGATCTCGTCAACAACATTTTGCTGATCGACCAGGCGAAGGCGCTCATGGGACTCGCCCCGGAAGGCTGCAGCGCCGGCCTGGTGAAGTGCCTTCCCAATTTTTCAGGCAATCCAGCGAATATCACCCAAAGCCAAGCCTTCGGGTTCCTCAAAGGCTTCTTGAAGACCGGGGACGACGACTTCGGTTTTGCGCGGCTGGATCATCAAATCAGCACCAACAACCGCCTGGCGATTCGCTACAACGTGGAAGACATCCGCTCGCTCGGCGAACTTGTCGGGAATACCCTCGACGGCGGCGGCATCGGCGTTCCGAGCGGAGGCCGAAACCTCTTCGTGCGGGATCAATCGGTGGTCGGCACGGTGAACTCGGTGCTGACGCCGAATGTCGTCAACACCGTGCTGGCGCAATATGCCCGGCGGCACTACAACTTCCTCGGAGCCACCGGCCAGCCGGACTTCAGCATCCTGAACGACCTCGAGCTTGGCCACAACTTCGGAACTAACGACAGGCTCTACGAGACCCGGGCGCAGCTCTCCGAATCGGTATCGTGGGTCAAAGGCACTCACGTCGTCAAATTCGGTGCCGAGGGGAACTGGCTCTCGAGTCTAGAAAACTTCCCAGGTTTCACCCCAGTCCGGATGCTCGTACCGGGCGTCACGTGCCTCGCGAACTTCGCCGAGGGTTTCAATTCACAGAACGGCAACTATCCAACCGCGGGCACGGGCCTCAACACTGCGGCCGCGCAATGCGTGGTTCCCCAAGATAATGGCGTGGTGTTCACGTATGTTGGCGTGCCGCTCCCGACGAGTCCCACCGCGTGCTCCGGAGCTCCCCCCTGCTTCCCGACGGTCACGGCAGCCAATCCGCTCAACGGAGCCACCTTCCCCAATTCGACCTGGGCGAATGCATATCCGCCGTCGTTCTTTTCGCGGTACCAGCGGATAATTGATCATGGATACTGGGGCGCTTTTGCTCAGGATCAATGGCGGATTACACCCAAACTGACGCTCAATTACGGCGTGCGGTGGGACGTCGAGTCTGGCTTGGCGTCCTACGTGAAACCAGACTACAACGAATGGCAACCGCGAGTCGGGTTTGCCTATTCCCCGGACAGCAAGACCGTGATTCGCGCCGGATTCGGCATGTTCTTTGACCGCCAGAACCTCACCTTCTTCTTCGTCCCGAATACTCAGAAGGTCGTCGCCGGATATCAGTGCGGCAACAATGTGGCCAAGGTCCCCACCATTCAAAGCATTTGCAGCAACCCCGGGACAAACTTCCTCGGGCAGCCATATGCCGCGGTCCTACCACAGCAGTTTCCGATGATCCAGTCCAATAACGCGCAAGCCAGCCAGGGCTATCAAATCTTCGGGTTCCCGGCTGCGGCAGGTGCGGCTACTATCGCGGGGGAAATCATCTCAGGCAGCGCCTACGATACCGCGCTCCCTGGGGGCGGGGCGATTGCGATGGCAGGCACTTGCGCACAGACTTTAGCCTGCGGTGTTGGTGTCGGAGGCATGGATCACAACTCCAGGACCCCCTACGCGGAGCAGGCCAGTTTTGAACTCGACCGCCAGTTCGGCGGCGGCTTCGCGATTAATCTTGGCTACCTCTTCGTGGGGGCACACAAGCTGGTCCGCGGAAACAACATCAACGTACCCTGCCCCCTAGGGACGACGGACACCGCGCAGGCGGCGAAACCCACGGACCCGAATTCGTGGCCCATTGCGCCGGTGTTTCCGGATTGGGTTCCAGGAAAAGTGAACGCAAACGGCACCTTTTCGGCCTGCAGCTCCGGCACGCCGACGCTTGGAACCGGCGCGCTCGCGGGCCTTGGACCTTGGTTCGCTGGTGCCGGCCCTGCCAGCGGCTTGCAAACCATGAGCTCCGGGCTTGAGGACTACAACAATGACGTGTCCAACGCCGTTTACCACGGCGGAACGGTGACGGTGATTGACCGCCTAAAGTATTTCAGTTTGACGGGGAACTACACCTACTCGCATACGATTGACAACGGGAATTTCACCACGTTCATCAACCTACCGGTGAACCAGTTCGATTACCAGGCGGAGCGCGCCAACTCGAACCAGGATGCTCGCCACCGCTTCGTGGCGAACTTTACAGCGACGGGACCTGAGGAGACCTTGGTCCGGCATTTTACACTCAGCAGCATCGTCACGCTGCAATCCGGACGGCCCTTCACCATTTTTTATGGCGCCGATACCTTGAACGACGTCGCTGGCGGCGCGACGGACCGTGTGGGAGGAGCGCCAATTAAGGGCGGGTGCACGTCCGCGAGCAACTGTGCAACGATGATTTCAAGGAATACGTACATTGGCGACCCGCTGTACTCCTGGGACTTTCACCTTGGGCGGTACTTCCAGCTCACGGAGCGCATGAAAGTCGACCTCAGCATGGATGCCTTCAACTTCCTCAACAGGTCGAACGTGGATGAGGTGACGTCGGTCTATGGCTCGCCCGTTTTCTGCGGAGGGGTCATCCCAAGGCACTATCGAGACGCTACGAGCCGCGCCATCCAGGCGGGGGCACTGTCCATGGCATGTCCGGCCGGTCAGCCGGGTGAGACCCCGGTGCCCGGCGGAAACCTTGCTAACACGCCGATATCAGTGATACCAGGGGTTACCCCGCCCAACACTCTGTTTATCCCGACGAATCCGAATCCCAATTTCGGCCTGCCGAGGACCATGCTCAATCCGCGGCAACTGCAGTTCTCGGTCAAGTTTTCCTTCTGACGGTGTGATTGCGGGACAAGGTTTGGGGTGATATGTAACAAGAGAGGCTTCCATGACGGCAAGTGCTCCGCACGATCCGCCGTTTCGTGCTGATCACGTCGGCAGCCTGCTGCGCCCCCCGGAGCTCAAGAAGGCCCGCCAGGATCGCGCCGAGGGGAGAATCTCGGCTAAGGGTCTGCGGTCCCTCGAGGATGGGGCTATCCGGAGGGTCGTTGCCCAGCAAGAGCAGGTTGGGCTGCAATCCATCACGGACGGCGAGTTTCGCCGCCAGGACTTCTATACAGACTTCTACGTGCGGGGACTTGGCGGCGTGGAAGTGCGGATGGAAAGCACCGAGGCCTACTTCGTCGACCATGAGGGTCGCAAGATTCCCGTTCCATGGACCCAGGTCGTCTCGCGTATGCAATGGCGCGCGCCGATTTACGCCGATCACTTCCGGTTTCTTCGGTCCATCACGAAGCGAACGCCAAAGGTAACCATCCCTTCGCCGATCATACTGCACTTCACATGCGGAAGCGCTGCCATTCGCAAGAGCGCCTATCCGGACATGGATCTTTTCTGGAGCGACATCGTCGACGCGTACCAGAAGGAAATGAAGTCGCTGCACGATGCGGGCTGCCGATACCTGCAAGTGGACGACCCGCCTATGGCAACGCTGTGCGACAAAAGGTTTCAGGGCATGATGAAGGCTCGCGGTGACGATCCTGAACACGCACTGCACGAGCTCTATCCCGAAATGATTAATCGGGCGGTCGCCAATCGCCCGCCTTCACTTCACCTGGCCATGCACCTGTGCCGCGGAAACAACCAGAGTGGCTGGTTCGGTGAGGGAGGATACGATCCGATTGCAGACGTCCTGTTCAACAAGATCAACGTCGATTCGTATTTCCTCGAATACGAAACAGCGCGCGCAGGCAATTTCGAGCCGTTGCGCTTCGTGCCGAAAAACAAGACGGTCGTGCTTGGCCTTGTATCGAGCAAGCTTCCCCAGCTCGAATCCAAGGAGCTGCTGAAGCGCCGCATCGACGAAGCCGCAAGGTACATCGACCTCGATCAGCTCTCGCTTAGCCCACAATGCGGTTTCGCAAGCTCGACGGAAGGCAACCGTCTGACCGAAGAGGAGCAGATGGCAAAGTTGCGTCTGGTCGTCGAAGTTGCGAACGAAGTGTGGGGACGGAAGGCAGCCACTTCCTCGGGACACAAAGCTTAGTACTCCGATTGACGGTTGTCAGCGGCGATGAAAGACCGTTACGGCTGACTCGTTCTCTGACGTGAGGACGGCGGCATCGGCGTTCCGAGCGGCGGCCGAAACCTCTTCGTGCGGGATCAATCGGCGAAGTTTTCCTTCTAGCAGTGGGCCGCGTCGGCGGGGCACTATCACGGCGCACGTGAATCACGCCCACCCCCTCCCCGCCGATCGCGGCTGTTCCACGATGCGACTCGGTGCTGTGAGGTTACCGACAAAGACTTGCTGAATCAGCGCATGGTGCTCACCCGCCGCGCGGCGCTTGTTGATAAACTATATATGCATCGGAGCGATCTCCGATGATTCTGCGGACCAAAGGGTAGATCATGGCCAACGACTCAGGCGGTCTTTTCATCTCGTACGACGATGCTTGGCTGCTCGACGGTGTGCGCACGCCTTTCGCGGACTACAATGGCGTGCTAGGCCTCGTCTCCCCGATTGACCTCGGAATCAAAGTCGCTCGCGCGGCCTTCGAGCGCAGCAGGATTTCTCCCGCCGATGTTGGCTCCGTCATCGCCGGCAGCGTGGCGCAGGCAAGCTTCGATGCCTATGTGCTGCCGCGTCACATTGGCCTCTACTCTGGGGTTCCACTGGACCGCCCGGCTCTGCTGGTCCAGCGCGTTTGCGGCACGGGCATCGAAGCGATCGGACAGGCGGCCGATGCCATCGCGCTGAAGAAAATTGAACTCGGCCTTTGCGTCGGCGCGGAATCCATGAGTCGCAACCCCATCGCAGCATTCACGCACCGCAGCGGCTTTCGCATGGGGCAGGTTGAGTTCAAGGACTTTCTCTGGGAGGCGCTGATGGACACGGCGCCGGGCGTCACCATGGGAGACACCGCGGAGAATGTCGCGCGCATGTATAAGATCACTCGCGAGGATGTGGACCGCTTCGCCGAGTTAAGCTTCTCACGTGCGGTCGCAGCCCAAACCAGCTGCTTCCTAACGGGCGAAATCGTCCCGGTCGTCAGCGAAAAGTTCGAGCTGAAAGGTTACAAGCCGCGGGGCATTCAGCTCCCCAAAGGAGTCGAGAATCTCGCTGCTGACACGCACGTCCGTCCATCTTCCTACGAGGCACTGGCGAAAATCCGCCCTGCTTTCGGTGGCGTTCAAACTGGGGGAAACAGCTCCGCCATCGTGGACGGCGCCGCCGCCACGCTGGTTAGTTCCGGGGCGTATGCAAGATCCCACGGCATCCAGCCGCTTGCTCGCATTGCTTCCATCGCAATCGTAGGTGTACCACCCGAAACGATGAGCATGGCCCCCGTTTCGGCCATCCGGAAACTCCTCGATCGTGCCGGCATCTCTCTGGATGCTATCGACCGCTTCGAGATCAATGAAGCTTTCGCCGCCCAGGTCATCGGCGTCGAGCGCGAGCTCGGTCTCGACCGCAACAAGCTCAACGTCAACGGCGGCGCAATCGCCATCGGCCACCCGCTCGCCGCAACCGGCATCCGCCTCGCCCTCACGCTTTCGCGTGAGCTGCGCCGCTCGGATCTGCGCTACGGCATCGCGTCGGCGTGCATCGGCGGCGGCCAGGGCATCGCGCTGTTGCTCGAAAACCGCGGTTAGGAAGGCGAAATGTTAATCAGCCGCAGGAAGATTCACATCGAGTGGGGAGATTGCGACCCAGGAGGAATTGTTTATTTCCCGAGGTACTTTGAATACTTCGATGCCTGCACCCTTGCGCTGTTCGAACGGGCAGGCCTACCCAAGCAGCAGATGCTCAAGACCTACGGTATCGCCGGCATTCCGCTGGTCGAGGCACGGGCGCGATTCCTGGTACCCTCGCAATTTGGCGATGCCGTAGTTGTCGAGTCTTGTGTGGCCGAATGGGGACGCAGCAGCTTCTCCGTCCACCACAAGCTATTCAAGGACGACGTCCTGGGAGTGGAAGGCGTCGAGAAACGAGTGTGGGTGGTGCGTTCGGAGGACGGCCGAGCTCTGTTCGAGGGGCGCACTGTTCCGCAGGAAGTCAGGGAAAGATTCTCGGCCTCTCCTCGCGCTAAACGAGCGTGAAATGCAACCCCGATCCACCTGATTGACTTAAGCTTTTCCGGTGCGAGGGGCTGGGAGGAAATTAACTTCGCACCGTTCGTCACGCAGACGTTGTTGTCGCTTGTTCGAACCTACTGATTTGGTTTGTCCGAGCCACTCGGCGGGTTGGCGGTCTTTCCCTTTCGGTGCTCCATGCCCCCCTCTTTGAGTTGCTCGAATTTCTGTTTTTGGTCGGGAGTCAGGAGGGCTTCGATTTGAGGCTTGGTGCCCTCACGGATCTCTTTCATCTTTGCGTGCTTTTGATCTTCGCTCAACGAGGTGTCGTCCCACGCCGCCTTGATCTGCTTGGATTCGTCTTCTAGAATGGGCTTGAGCTTGGACTTTTGGTCGTCGGTCAAGTTGACTTGCTGGCTCAGGAATTCCAAACGACGCTCCGCTCCGGCGCGGTGCATGCCCTTACCACCGCCCATTTGACTTTGACCCTGCGAATTAGGCTGCTGGGCACCTGAATCTTGCGCATGAATTGGGAGACAGTAGGTAAAGAGCACAGCGGCAAATACCATCGCTGCAAACTTAAGACTTTTCTGCATTGTTCCTCCTTTTGGACGGCCCAATGGTGGCCACTCTCCGAGCACCTATTTTAATTCCGATCAGGCAGAATTCGTAGTGTGAAACCCCCAGTGACCTGCAGCGAGGTTGTGCGAAGAAGACAAGCCATTTCATAAGTAGCCGGGACGGAGAAGGAGTTGGCTTCAGAGGCTTCCCGACCGAAACCGCCGGGATGCACAAACTGCAAAGGCCCTTGATTTCGCGATCGCTTTCGGCACGGCTATAAAGCCGTGTCCTTCCAGAACCATTTATAGATGAGTTCGAGTCTTACTTTATCGAGGGATTCTGCTATACGTAAAATCTCCAGAAAAGTCTTCGCCTGCCCCGCGGCGTGGCGATAGAATCCGACGGCCATCCAGAGGAGGCAATCTGATGATTGGTGCGAGAAGGATCGTTCGGGGTGCTCGCCTGGCGTTGCTCATTGTAGCAGGGCTGGCCGTCAGAATGCCTGCCGCTGGGCAGGCGCTGAACGAAAACACGCTGAAAGGGATGAAATGGCGGCTGGTTGGTCCGTTTCGGGGCGGGCGAGTGCTGGCCGTCGAAGGAATCGCCGGTGACGTGAACACGTACTACTTCGGTGGGGTCGCTGGCGGCGTTTGGAAGACGACGGATGGAGGGCTAACGTGGTCGCCCCTTTTCGATAAGCAGCCAGTGTCTTCGATCGGGAGTATCGCGGCGGCGCCGTCAGATCCAAACGTCGTATATGTCGGGACGGGCGAGGCTTGCATACGCGGAAACATCTCATTTGGCAACGGCGTGTACAAGTCGGTGGACGCGGCGAAGACGTGGACGCGCATCGGACTTGACGACACGCGGCACATCGGGAAAGTGATTGTCGATCCGCGAAACCCGGACGTGGTCTTCGTAGCGGCACTGGGGCATGCCTATGGGCCGAACGAGCAGCGAGGTGTGTTTCGATCGACCGACGGCGGGAAGACCTGGCAGAAGGTGCTCTACAAGGACGACAAAACGGGCGCGATTGACATCACGTTCGATCCGACGAATTCGCATATCCTCTATGCGGCACTTTGGGAAGCGCACCGGACGCCGTGGAGCCTCGAGAGCGGCGGGCCGGGCAGCGGACTCTACAAGTCTAGCGACGGCGGCGCGAACTGGAAGCGCTTGGAAGCGCGTGGGCTTCCGAAGGGGATGCTGGGGCGCATCGGAGTCGCTGTTTCGGGTGCGGATCCGAATCGGGTGTACGCACTGATTGAAGCCGAAGAGGGCGGTTTGTATCGGTCGGACGATGCCGGCGAGAGCTGGGAGAAAATCAACGACGATCACCGGTTCCGGCAGCGCGCCTGGTATTTCACCCATATTTTTGCTGATCCGAAAGCCGTTGATGTGCTGTACATCCTCAATACCGGGATGTTTCGTTCTACGGATGGGGGAAAATCATTTAACGTGATTGCCGCGCGGCATGGCGATCGCCACGATCTGTGGATTGATCGGACCAATCCGCAACGCATGATCGAAGCAGACGATGGCGGCGCGAGCATTACGACGGATGGCGGCCAGAGTTGGAGCTCCGAAGACAATCAACCGACGGCGCAGTTCTATCACGTTGCGACTGACAACCAGTTTCTTTACCGCATCTATGGCGCCCAGCAAGACAATTCGACTGTTTCGATCGCGAGCCGCTCGGACGAGGGAGCGATTGGAAGGGCGGATTGGTACGCGGTGGGCGGAGGCGAGAGCGGATTCGTGGTTCCCGATCCGCGGAATGCAAATATCGTGTACGCGGGCTCCTACGACGGTCTGATTACACGCTATGACAAGGGCAATGGGCAACTGCGGGACATTTCCTCCTGGCCGCTCAACCCGATGGGATCCGGCGCAGCCGGCCTGAAGCATCGCTTCCAGTGGACGGCACCGATCGCGATCTCCCCGCATGATCCGGACACGATTTATCACGGTGGCGAAGTTCTGTTTAAGACCACGAATGGCGGGATGAGCTGGACCATTATAAGTCCCGACTTGACCCGAAATGACAAGTCGAAGCAACAATCCTCAGGCGGGCCGATCACGAAAGACAACACGAGCGTCGAATACTACGACACGATTTTTGCGATCGCTGAATCGCCGGTCGAAAAGGGGCTCATCTGGACGGGCAGCGATGATGGCCTGGTGCACGTTACCCGCGATGGGGGAAAGAATTGGAGCGACGTCACGCCGAAGGACCTGCCGGAATGGAGCCTGGTGAGCCTGATCGAGCCTTCGCCGCACGATGCGGCCACGGCGTACATGGCAATCGATCGGCACAAGCTGGACGATTTTCGTCCTTACATTTACAGGACAACTGACTACGGCAGGAGCTGGACGAAAATTGCCGGCGGCCTGCCGGAGGGGAGCTACGTTCACGCGGTACGCGAGGACCCCGCACGTCGCGGAATGCTTTTTGCGGGAACTGAGACCGGGATCTTCGTTTCCTTCGATGATGGGGCGCGCTGGCAATCACTGCAGCTTAACCTGCCGACGACGCCGATTCACGATCTCGTCGTGCACGGGAACGATCTGGTTGTCGCCACTCATGGACGATCGTTCTGGGTTCTTGACGACATCTCGCCTGTGCGCCAGCTCCAGATGAAGACAGCCGACGAAGACGTCCATCTGTACGCGCCAGGGGTTGCGTATCGCTTTCGCGGCGGGGCGTTCCCGGTTCCCAAAGGATGGTCGCTCGCAACCAATCCCCCGGACGGCGCGATTCTGAGTTACGCCCTCAAGTCCGCATCGAAGGAAGCCATCACGCTGGAGATTCTCGATGGCGACGGGAGGGTGATCCGCAAGTATTCGAGCAAGAAGAAGGAGGAGCAGGAACAACCCAGTGAGGGTCCCGAGTTTGAGAGAGGCAGTGAACAGCTTCCGGCCGAAGCGGGCTTGAACCGTTTCGTGTGGGATCTTCGTCACGAGCCGCCGAGCAAAGTGCCGGGGGCCGTGAGTTGGGGAGGAGCGGCAGTCGGTCCGCTGGCAGTGCCGGGCAAGTATCAGGTGAAGCTGACGGTCGAGGGTAAGAGCCTTACCGCGCCAGTCGAAATCAAGGAGGATCCGCGCATTTCGGTTTCGCAGGCGGAGCTGCAAAAACAATTCGAGCTGGGCTTACGGATTCGCGACCGCGTCAGCGAAGCCCATGATGCCGTGAACCAAATTCGCGAGGTCCGCAATCAACTGGATGCCTTGCGGAAACGGCTGGGGGGGAATGAGAAGAATAAGGTTCTGGCGGTGGCTGCGGATGACCTCAAGAAGAAAATGGCAGGGATTGAGGAGACATTGATCCAGCCGAAATCGAAAAGCTCGGAAGACCCGCTTAACTATCCCATCCAGACGGCAGACCAACTCATGGCGCTGGGGAGCACAGTCGATAGCGCGGATGCGGCGCCGACAGAAGCGTCTTACATCGTCTTTGACGAATTGAACCAGCGTCTCGACGCTCAGCTTGCCCAGTGGAAAGGCATTCGCGAGAGAGACTTGGCTGCTTTGAACGATCAGATTCAGAGGGAAAATCTTCCGGCGGTTTCCGTTTCGTCCAAAAAGGAAGGGGAAAGCGGCGGAGGACAATAGTTCCGCCGCGTTGACACATCCGTTGGCATATAAGCCTCCGCCCCGCAACTCGGGACTTAAGATGACGCGGCCGTTCTTCCGCGCCAGCGCTTGAGGCGAGCCAGCGCGGGGGGTATGATTTTCGATGAGATGGCGGATGAGCACAAAGAGCTGAAGCGGCCGATCACGTACTGGATTGGCGAAGGGGCAGGCTGGCTTCTGCGCCACGTGGTAAGCGGGCTGGCGGCGACAGGCATCACGCCAAACATGTTCACGTTTCTGGGCCTTGCTGTGAACGGTTGGGCGGCGGCCGTGTTCGCAATGGGACGCTTCCGGCAGGCCGCGGCGGTGCTCTTCTTGGCGGGTTTTCTTGATATGGCAGATGGGCAAGTGGCGCGACGCGTCGGGCGCGTGACTGCCTTCGGCGCATTCCTCGATTCCACGCTCGACCGATACTCCGACCTCGCGCTCTACATGGGACTCGTTGTCTACTACACATTGATCGGCCGGGCGTTTTACATGGCGCTCGCGGCGGTGGCAATGGCCAGCTCGTTCATGGTGAGCTATTCGCGGGCTCGCGCGGAATCCATTATTCCGAGCTGTAAGGTCGGCTTCATGGAGCGGCCGGAGCGGCTGGTGCTGCTGATTATCGGTGGAGCGTTTCAGCGGATGGCGCCGGTGCTGTGGGTGATTGCGACACTTTCGACGGTGACCGTGGTTCATCGCGTTGTTTATACCTGGCGGGAGCTGCGCGCGGGGCGGGGATTGCCAGCGGCGGAGTCTTTGCTTTGAAATTAGGTTATCCCGCCGTAAGGGGCTAGAGAATCTGTGTGAAAACTCGCGGCGAACTCCTCCAGCGGCTGAAGCCTCACTGATTCGATGACGGTCGCGGCACGGTTAAAACCGTGCCCCGACGAAAAAAGGCGTTGACACACCAACTCTAACGCCAAGGCTTTTTGTTCTTCGAATGTGGGAGCTAAAGCTCCGACCCCTTATCTGCTTTCCAGTTGAAATGATTCTTCGACCGGCCTCGAAACAATTTCCTCGACGCGCTGGCGCAAGGATTCGACGGCATCTTTGCCAATGCCGCAGGTATCGATCGTGTCGTGGAGATAAACCGTAAGTTTGCCGGGGTAAAGCATCCAGTTACCCGTCTGAAAGAATTGATAAGAACCGACAATGCTCATCGGTACGATGGGGACTCCGAAGTTCTGTGCCAGGTTGAAGACCCCCTTCTTGAAGGGGCCGACGCGGCCATCGCGCGTTCGCGAACCTTCCGCAAAAGCGATCAAACTGACTCCGGAATCAAGAGCCGCTTTCGCCCGGTTGGTCATGATTTCGATACCGGCATGGCTTGGGTTGTCAGGGACAGGGACGTTTCCGAAGCGGCCCATCATCCAGCCATAGATGGGAATCCGGAAATGAGATTCGAGCTCGAAGCCGCGCACGAACTGGGGAATCGCGGAATAAATAACGAACGGGTCGAAAATGTTCACATGATTGCAGACAAAGATGGACGTGCGCTTCGGATCGAAGCCGGGCGAGTGGCGGACTTCGAATTTCACGCCTGCCAGCCGGAGGATGTTCCGAAAAAAGACGCGCTGAGGCCAATCGTTTTTGCGCGGATCGATGAAAATACCCAACAAGACGAGGAAAGTGCACACGACCCCGAAGTGCACGCCGCTCACGGCCCACAAAATCAGCGAGCGAATCGTGAGGTAGAGTTTCCTCATATCAGAACGTCCAAGGCGTTGGGAAGAATTTCAATCTTTTGGCAGTGCAGGAAGAGGCTTTCGCCGTCCACGGACACGTTTACCGGCCCTTCGAGCTCGAACTCGATTTCCTTGGCGGCAGAGCGGGTCGCGAGCGGGTGAAGAATGTGCGAGCCGTCGAACAGCCTCGGAAAAGTTCGGAGAAGACCGATGCGGCCGATGGGTCCCCAGCGGACATATTCAATCAAGCCGTCCTCCGGCGAGGCGTTCGGAGCAATCATCATCTTGCCGCCAGTGAACTTGCTGTTGGTGAAGGCGAGAAAGAGACAGCGGCGGCGATCAAAATCATCGGCGTGATCGACGCGAAGGGGAAACGCGCGGCGGTCGAGGCGCACGAGGCATGCGATCACGCCAAGAATATAGCCGAGTTCTCCGAGGGGCTTGAAACGGCGGTTGGTGAGGGCGGCAACGTCCGCAGCAAAGCCAAGGGTGAGGAGGTTGATCGAATAAAGCTCTCCCTGGGCGTGCGTGAGGTGCAGGACATCAGCGGGGCGGCGACGGTCGGCGAGGAGGGCCTCGGCAGCCTGTTCCGCGCCCCGCGCAGTGAAATCCTTCAGGAAAGAATTGCCGGTGCCGAGAGGGAGAAAGCCGAGGGCAACGCGTTCGGCGGTGGGATTGCGAGGAAAGAGTCCGTTGACGATCTCGTAGGAAGTGCCGTCGCCACCCACTGCAAGAAAATTGCGATAGCCGGCGGAATACCCTTCTTGCGCCAGCTCGATTCCATGGCCGGGACGCTGTGTCTCGGCGATCTCGAGTTCGAGGCCGGATCGGCGCAGGCGACCGAGCGCCGGGCCGGCCAACTTGCCACACCGCCCTCCGCCTGCGGCGGGATTTATGATCGCGAAGAAGCGCCGGTTCACCTCGCGTCCTCGCTGGATGTCAGAATGAGTCTGCGCTTAATCTTGGCGAGATGGACGACGACACGAAGGATTGCCTCAGGGGCTAAAGCCCATGTCCTTGGCGCTGTCTTACGGCACGGCTGAAGCCGTGCCCCAAAAAACACGGTCGCCAGCGAGGCGAGACTGTAGCGAACAATCATCACCAGGAAACCATCGCGGAGCGGGGGACGGTCCGGCGAATCTCGTCTGCCAGAAGGCTGCGCTTGATCTTCAGGGATGCGGTGCGGGGGAAGTCCTGCTCCCAGAGGAGATAACCGCTGATACGTTTGTAATTGAGCAGGCGCCGGTTGCGCTCTGCGAGGTCGGCGCGCAGGGAGTCCGTGGCCGCCTGCTCCGGCTCGAGATGCAGAACAATGATCAACTTTTCTTGCACCATTGTGCGCTCGGGCCACAGGTAGTTTGCCGCAAAGACACAGAATTCCTTAACGGGCAGGCCTTCGAAGACGGTCTCGATGTCTTCGGGATAGATGTTCTTGCCTTCTTCGGTGACGATCATGTTTTTCTTGCGACCGAAGAGTTGCAGGTGGCCGGAGGAATCGATCCGCCCTAGATCTCCGGTCATCAGCCATCCGTCCACAATCGTTTCCGCGGTCATCTCTGGATCATCGAGATAGTGCGACATGACCGTCTTGCTGCGGACGGCGACTTCACCGATGCCGTCGGCGTCCGGTTTGACAATGCGCACTTCAATGCCGGCGAGCGGCTTTCCAACGGTGTCGGCGCGGAAGGGCCGCAAGTCGTTAGCCGTGATACCCATGCATCCTTCGGTGAGGCCGTAGGCGTTCGCCACCGGAATGCCCAGGTCGTAGAAGAATTGCAGGGTCTGCGGCTCCGTGAACGCACCGCCGACAAGGATAGCGCGAAGCTCGCCTCCGAGTGCTTCATGGACTTGCTTGAGAAGCAAGCGGCTGAGGCCTGGACGCGGATGCTTCTTTGTGAAGGCCCTGTTGAGAGTGACAAGCGCATTGAAGAGTCTGCGCTTGGGCGGAGGAAGGGCATCGAGGCGCGCCTGAAGGCCCCTCTGAAGATTCTTCAAAATGAGAGGGACGAGTGTGACATAAGTGATCCGATATCTCCGGAAGGCTTCGCGAACATATTCGGGCCGGAGCGTGCGGAGATGAACGACGGTGGCGCCTGAGACGAACTGGTAGAAGAAGCCAAGCATGAAATCGATGGCGTGGTTGGTTGGGAGGATGCTGAGGTAGCGCGCGCCGGGCCAAACGGGATAGAGAGAAGGGAATGCCCCGCATTGTTCGAGATAATTTCCGTGCGTCAGAACGCACCCTTTGGGGCGGCCACCCGTTCCCGAGGAATACACGATGCAGGCTGGGTCGGTGCGATTGCGCGGCACGAAGATCGGTTCGCGGTCGCCTTTGAATTCTTCCCAGCGATGCGCTCCTTTCAGCTCGGCGCCCGCGGGCGCTTCAGTGACGAGTACCGTCTTCAGCCGGAAGTTGGCAAACTCCGTTGCCTGGGCGAGTGCTCGCCAGAGGTGGTGTTCGACAACGAGGACTTCGGCCTTCGAATGAGTGAGGAGCTGCAACTGCTCGTTCGGTGTGAGCTTGTAATCGAGCGGGACGAGGACTCCCCCGGAATAAAAGATCGCGTAGGCGGAGATGAGCCATTTCGATTGATTGGTCATCAGGATCGCGGAGCGCGCGCCCGACTCGAAACCGGAGTCCTGCAGGGCGCGGGCGAACGGCAGGGCGGCAAGCTTGAACTGACGATAGGTCAGCCGAAGGTTCTCGCGGTCGCGGTCGGCTTCGATAAGGCATGTCTCATCCGGCCAGCGCTCCAAAGCGTCTCGGAGCGCTTCTCCCAGGGAATCGTATTGGCGCAAGTCCAGCATCAAGGATTAGCCACAGAGGCACAGAGACACAGAAAACCAGAGTTTCAGAGAATAAACCTCCTGACTCCATCCCTCAAGAGACGCGAGTTGAAGTTGATTAGGAGCCCGACCTTTTTGCCGGTGATCTTCAAATAGGTAAGGATCTGGGACTCGAAGACTGGATCGAATCGTTCGACGCTCTTGATTTCAACCACAACAGTGTTCTCGACAAGAAGGTCGAGCCGGTACTCGCCGATGGCTCGGCCACGATAAGTAACCGGGAACGCGATCTGCCTCTGATATTTCAATCCTGCTTCATCGAGCTCGATACACAGGGCAGCTTCGTAGGTCGATTCCAAGAGCCCCGGGCCGAGCTGTCGATGCACTTCGATGGCGCAGCCGATAACCACTTCGGTGAGCTTATTGAGTTCTTCCAACTCTGTGCCTCAGTGTCTCTGTGGCAGATGAGTCCTTCACAGGCGAGCTTGGATGCGTTCGGCGAGAGTGCGAAAATCGGTCACGCCCTGAAGTTCGTAGTCGGGCAGCTCGATCTGGAAGTGGTTTTCAAGGCGTGTGAGCAGATCGAGGGCCTGAAGGCTATTGATCCCGAGCTTTTTGAAGAAGTCGTCGTCAGGGGAGAGTTCTTCGAGGGGTACCTTGAAATGCTTGGCGGCGAGAGTCAGGATTTGTTCGGTTGTTTGCTGAAGGGTTGGCATAGAAACCTTAGGGCTCTATTGTAGCGAAGAATCGATTTGTGTGGTTCTCTCCGGCATCGCAATCAAGGCAAATAGGGCAGGGGATCGGCGCTCTCAACGAACCTGCGAAGACCTGCTTCTACTGCCGGGCGCGTAAATAACTCGCAGAAGAGATCAATTTCGCGGAGGAGCTCTTCGCGCGGAATTGGCTTGATGAATTCTTTCGCTTTCGCCACGGTCTTCCGATCGAATTTACCGATTTGCGCGGCGGTGGCGCGGGCGAGGCGCAGGGCCTCACCTTCGGCAGCGACCTGGCTCACTAGCCCTACGCTTTGTGCTTTCGTAGCGTTGATACTGCGGCCGGTGAGAAGAAGATCGCGTACGACGGCGTTGCCGAGGTCCCGCTTGAGGCGGGGAATCCCGCCAAAGCCGGGAATCAATCCGAGGCGCAGCTCAGGGAAGCAGAAACGGGCCATTTTATCGGCAATAACCAGGTCGCAGGCCAGCGCTAGCTCGAAGCCGCCGCCAAATGTGACGCCATGAACAGCAGCGATGGTCGTGAGGGGTGAAGAATCGAGCTTGTTGAGAGCCCCATGAATGCGTTCGAGAAAATCGCGCACGCCAGCGGCGCGTTCATCAGTGGGGAGTTCCTGCGAGCGATGATAGAGCTCGCGCAGATCGGCTCCGGCGCAGAAGCCGGAGGGAATCGTGCTGTGAACGATGACGGCGTGGGCCGCTGCGCTGGCGCTCTCGAGCGCGACGATGAATCGCTCGAGCTCCCCGAGCGTCTCCGAGCCGATTTCATTGCACGGCTCGCGGTGCAAGGCGAGCTCGATGACTCCGTCAGCGACGCTCCAGGAAAGGGTCTTGCCTTTGAAGGGATTCATCCGGCCTTCTTCGCGTACATCTCTTGAATGGGCGCCAAAAGGCGCAGGGCGATAACGTCGCGCCTGAGTTTACCATTCGGCGTCAACAATCCATTCTCGATTGTGAAGGGCTCGCGATGGACGTAGAACGCGCGAACTTGCTTGTAGTGAGGGAGGCGTGTGTTCATTTGATCGAGCGCTGCCTGGACGCGATCGCGGTCGAGGCCATTCGTTGGGTCGCCGGTGAGGATAGCGGCGAGGTGACTGAGGCTGTTGCCGACTAACATCACCTGCTGAGCATTTGGAAGAAGATGGTGAAGCATATTTTCGAGCGGCTCTGGGGCAACGTTGTGGCCTGAACTCAGGATGATCAGATTCTTGAGGCGGCCAATGATGCGCCAGTTGCCGCTCGAGTCCACTTCGCCCTGGTCACCGGTGTGGAACCAGCCATCCCGCAGGGCTTTGGCGGTTTCCTCCGGGCGCTGCCAATAGCCGGGGAAGACATTAGGGCCGCGCACCAGGATTTCATCGTTTTCTCCCAGGATCATTTCAATTCCGGGAATAGTGGGCCCGACGCGCCCAGAGGTGACGTGGGCGGGATCGTCCATCGTGCAGATGGCGGTTGTCTCCGTCAGGCCGTAAGCCTGGAGGACTGGAATTCCAAGCATGATGAAGAAGAGTTGTGTCTCGACGGCGAGAGGAGCCGAGCCGCAAATCAAAGCTTTGAGATTGCGGCCGAGGGTCCTGCGGATTGTGGGAAACATCAAGGAGTCGGCGAGCGAAAGCCAGAGTTTATCCGTCAAACCACCCTCGCCATTATGGCGCCGAAGGTAAGCTGCCCAGGCTTTCGAGAACAGGGTCAGGGCCAAGCCGCCACGTTGTTTGATCTGCTGCTCGACCTTTGCGCGGACACGTTCGAGAAGCATCGGCACATTCAAGAAATAGTCCGGCGCCGCTGCTTTCATCTCATCCGCCAGGCGTGAGAGATCCATCGAGAGCGACAGGACGCTCTTTCGTGAAAGGCAGGTGAGAAGGAGGATCCGCGAGGCGGCAAAGCAAAACGGCGCATAGTGAAACACGCGATCGGGTGATGAGCCGCTTCTGTGCGGGGCCATGAGCCGATCAAGGCGGGCGTTCGTGCAAGAAAGCATGTGAGCCAGATTGCCGGCTGTTAAGATCACTCCTTTGGGCTCTCCGGACGTTCCGGACGTGTAGACGATGGTGACGGGATCGGAATTCACGAGCGTCACCGGATTCGAAGGTGAAGGTTGCCGTGCCGATGTCGCAAAAATTTCGTCAAAAAGTGAAATTGGCGGAGCGGCGGGCCAGACCTGGCGAACGGCGTTCCGCAGGTTTTCATCTCCGCAACAGATCCGCGCCGCGGTGCAATCCTTCATCATGGCGACGAGCTCGAGGGGCGCCTGCCGGGCATAAAGCGGCACAACGATGACACCTTCGGCCATCAACGCGAGATCGAGTGCGGCCCAACGAATGCTGTTTGGAGCGAGAAGGGCGCAGCGATCGCCTTTTTGGAGGTCAACAGCAGAAAGAAATGATCGGGCCTGCCGAATCAGGGACAGCAATTCAGTGCCGGTCACAGCATGAGTTCCCGATGAGTGGATCTCCTGCAAGACCGGCATGCTCTCAGCGCGGGTCAAACGTTCGAAGATGTTTTGAAGGAAGCTCATCGCAGCGCATCGCTCACGCGAACGCCTCAAGGAGTTGGCAAAGGTTGGGACTCAGCGGCGGAAGGTACTCTTCCCAGTTCCGAACGCCGGCGCGGATCGGGAATTCGGGATAATGGCGCGCCACGCTCTCCTCGAAATAGGTTCCCATGCGGGCCATGAGCTGCAAGTTGCGCGACACGGTGAGACCGATGGCCTTGCGAATCGAATCGGCGTCGCGGTCGAGCGTCTGGAGAATTGCGAAAACTTTGTCTTCGAGATCAGGGTCATCGACGCTGAGTAACAAATGATCGTGGCCGCGCTCGCGCATCAAGTTGCGGATGCGTTCATCCATCGTGATGCCGGCGGAAACCACTCCCCGCGGCATGGAAGTGACGATGGCGTGATATCGCGAAGACACCATGCGGTCGCTGGCGCGCAATAGGCTCACAAGCTGGTACATGTCGTAACGTTCAGAAGTAAAGACCGGCGAGCCACCCAGTCGAACCGCAAGACGATGACAGGCATCACGATCGAGCATCTCGGTGCCGACAACAATCGGGAAGATTGGCTTTGTCTTTCGATAATGCTCGACGGCTCCGGCGATTCCGCTCAGATACTTCTCGTAGGCAGCGTCCAGTTCCGGCCCGGATCGATGGAAATAGAGCGAGCGATAGTGGCTTTTCTGATAAGCGCCGGTGAGCGCGCGCGCCGCGGCTTTGACGAGAGAGGCCTCGACAGGCCACCAAAAGGGGTTGATCGGGCAAAGAGCCAGGATCGGAGTTCGCCCGTTCCATCCGGCATTGCGCAGGACTTTGCCGGCGTATTCGGGGCCGAGCGGCTCAAATGTCCACGCGGTGTCGGTACCGAGCTCGGTGGAAACGCCAAGGCGTCCCAGAACCGCCTGGGACTCCGCATTGCGCGTGATCACGAGCGATTCGCCGCAGTAGCGCCGGCACATTTTCTGAAGAAGCGGATCCATTTCCCCCGCTTCGGCGCCATAAGCGACACTCAGTTTGTTCCGGGCGGCGGCGATGCCAAGTGAGCCGATCATCATGGTCGTGAGGGCGTTGGCAAATTTGCTTTTGAACATGGAGCCCTCGCAGGCAACGACTCCATCGTGCTGGGGCACTTCCCTGCGAAGGAACGGAGGAAAGACATCGGGCAGGTGAACCTGGCGGGCGTTGCCGAAGTATCCGCGGGTATTGTCGAAGTTCTGGGTCATCACGGAAAGTTCGAGGTTTTGATCGCCCAGGATGCGGCGAACTTGACGAATTATTTCCTCGACGCGGAGGTCGGAGCCGGTGTTGCGGGTGCCGTTGTAACCGGCGAAGAGCAGCTTCAATTTCTGGCCGGGCGTCCAACATTCGCCATCGCCGAGCATCCAAGTGAACTTCGACAGCTCGATAATTCCGCTGACCCAGGCTTCGAGGACAAAATCCATCATTCGGATGAACCCTCGATCGCACGCCGCGCGGCGGCTGCCGACGCGCGGCCGGGAGGCCGCCCGGTCGCTTCGTTGACTTCCGGCCACGGTTGATATGGGTAGAGGAAATGATGTTCGCGGCTGAATCGTAACAGCGGGTAACAATACTGAGAGAATGGCGCGGGCGAGCGTCCGAGTTCTGTGACTACTCGCGCGTTGTCAAAAACAGTATTCCAGACGAGATAGGGCAGGAACACTTTCAAGAGTGTCGCGAGATTGCCTATTTTCCCGGCGCGATTCGCCAGGGCATTGACCATCTTCGCCGACGGGGTTTCGAGGCCGGGCATGAAGATGGGCGGCCGCTTATCCTGGGCCTTCGCGAGTGAATCGGTCAACTGTTGGAATGTCTCGGACGCAGTTCCCGAAGAGAGATGATAGATCTCGCGCGAAGGCTCTTCTTTCAGGTGCAAAGTGGCTACGGCATCGGCGACAAAGTCCACGGGGACGATATCGATCTGGTCGGTAGGCCGGAAAGGAAGCACGGGAAGGCCGGCGAGAAAAACAAAAGCGCGCACCATATCGAACTGATTCGTCTCGGGGCGGCGGCTGTCGCCAAGGACGATACTGGGGCGGAAGATGGTCCGGGGCGTATCCGGAAGGAGTTCGCAGATCATGTGCTCGCAGAATTTCTTCGTGCGGGCGTATGGGTCGTAGTCCGAGCGGTTCCAATCGATGGCCGCGTCTTCCTGGACAACTTCGTTGTGCCGCTGGCCGGCGACGGCGACGGTACTGACGTGGCTGAAGCGGCGCAGGCCGTGGTGGTCGCGGGCGCGCACGGCGAGCTGGATCACCTGGAGCGTGCCGCGCAGATTGACGTTCAGACAGCTTTTCTCGGATTTGCGATTCAGAGACGCAGCGCAGTGGATGACGGAATCAGTGGAGCGGGCGAGTTCGCGGTATTTGTCCTCTCCGAGGCTAAAGCGGGGTTCGGTGAGGTCGCCCCGATAAAAAGCAATCCGCGAATCGAGATGCTCGCGAAAACGGGGAAAGTCCATGTGCAACTGCAGGGAGCGCCAGAGACGTTCCTTGGCCTCTTGTTCATCGCGCGCGCGGACGAGAAGATTCAACGGCTCCACGGAACCTGACAAGAGGTTCATGGTGATGTGGGCGCCGATATAGCCGGTGGATCCGGTCAGGAAAATGGCCACGGTGGTCAGGGGTTCAGGGTGTGGCAGCCGGAGCAGCACTGGCGGCGGCAGCGGCTCCAGCCCCGGAATCGGTCTCCAGGGGGACGCTGCGACGCGGGGAAGCTTCCGGCAGACGACCCTCGATGAGAGGATAACACCACTTGCGCAGCGCCGGAATGTGCACGTTGATCCAGTAGTCCCACCAATCGATCCTTCGCGGGTCGTATCCGAAGTCCGCACTCTCGTCGGAAGGCACTACGGCGGAGAGGCGTGCGACGTTGGCGGCCTCGAAGACGTGATCGTTGCGGAGGATGAACGGCTCGAACAGCGCGATCAACTTGACGATACGCTCGAGCTCGCGCTCACGCTTGGCGAGAGGCGGCTTCGCAAACGGAAAGGGCCCGACGGTGCGGTTGATGGCCTGGACGATCGCTTTCTGAGCGGGCGCGGAGAGTTTTTCGTAGCGAGCTTTCGAAACCGGAATCGCGTCAAATTTCAGGCGGAGGCGATGGTGGAAGCCATCCTGCGCACGGTAGTGTTTGCGGTGGCCGAGGCCAGTAAGCTCGATCGAACGGCGCATGTCGCAAGGATTGGCGACCGAGGTCGCGAGCTGATATACGGGAGCGTTTTGGCGCGCGAGGAGTGCGGCCGCGATCAGCGTCATGCCGCGAGTCGCCAAGTCCACGGGGATCAGATCGAGGCACTTTCGCTCGTTCGTCGGGAGCTGGCGGAAATAGGTTCCGAGAAGATAGGAGAGTGAGGCGGAGGTGTTGATGCCCTCATTCCATCCCACGAAGGGCTTTTCAATCGAGGACTCGACGATTGATGGACGCACGACCGCGATGGGGATTTCCCGCGAAGCGTCCATGAATTTCTTGATCAGAGATTCCGCCAGGCTTTTGGTGAAGGTGTAGGTATTCGGCCAGCCGAGTTCATTGGCGCGGCGAGTACCGGCGTCGGTCAGTTCCTGGCGAAGCCAACGAACCCGGTTCTTGCGAACCTGGTTCTCGAGGGCCGTGCCGTGAAGGTCTTTGGCGGCGGTGCGCTTATCGAGGGCTTGGCGGCGGAGCTCTTCGGTTGCTTCTGGGGTTTCGGCTCGCGCTTCCGTCGCGCGAATCAGCTCTTCGAGCGATTGCAACTCCTTTTCAGCATCGAAGCCCGGGATTTCCATCGGCGTGTAGTTCGATTGCAATTGTTCGAGCACGCGTCCATCACGCATTCCAACGACGTAGCAGGTGGAAAGGTGCAAAAGAGCCCCGTGCCGGCACTTACGCAGAAACTCGAGCAAATGCGCCACGGCGCGGACGTTGGAGGTGAGCGCATCGCGCAGGTCCGGATTGAAATCGGTGAGGCCGGAACTGTTAACAATCAAATGGAGCGATTGCACCAGCCGCTCGCGATCTCGCGGCGCAAGTCCCAGGCCGGGGCGGGAGGCGTCGCCCTCGACTACCTCAACGCGTCGACGAAGGAAATCGGCGAGTCCGGCGCTGTAGCGCGCGGCGAGTGGCAAGAAGACAGGCGACTCTTCGATGATACGCTGGAAACGAGCGAGCGTGGTGGTCGAGCGATTCCGGCGGATCAGCAAATAGACCTTGCCAATTTCGGGTAGATCGGTGAGGAGGTTGGCGAGCCAGACCTTGCCGATGAATCCGGTGGCGCCGATGAGAAGAACATTCTTGCCACGCAAGGAATCGCGAACAGACAGGCGCTCACTTTTCGAGCCGCGATCATAGCGCACCACCGGCAGGCTGATTTTCGGCGCGGACCGCCGCGCCGGGCGGATCGCTGTATCCAGATACTCGACATGATCAGGGAAGCCGAGGTCTCGAGCCAGCTTCTCGCGTGCAATTCTGCCGTCAGGCTTATGGCCGGCAAGCTTCGCGAAGGCGCCACGTGGGCGGATCACGGGTTCAAGAAGTCTTCCGGTGGCCAGACCATTGCGAAATTCGAGGCGATTCGAGATGAGCTCCTCGATTCCGAGATGGAGGGCCAATGGGCGCATGATATGGCCGAGGCCCTGACTTACCAGGATGACGCGATCTCCGGAAGCGAGAATTTCTTTCAGTTTGTCGACGCCGCTCTGTTTCAGCCGCGGCTTCAGGATATATTCGAAGTACTCCTCTCCGAGAAGGTCGAGGCGATCCTGGCTGACGCCGCGGAGGACTGTGTGAAGCAAGCGCGTCGCAACGCCGCGATGGGTGGCGTAGAGCACCGGCCGGGCAACCGCCATGATTCCCATCGCGCCTCGGCGCGTCCAACGCTCGAGAAAACTCTGGGCGTTCCAGGTGAAGAAGCCCACGGGGCGAACTGCGGTGAGATTCAGCAGGCTGCCCTCAACGCGCCAGAAGACTGGCTCCCGGCCGAACGACGCGAGTGTAGGCCGATGGCTCTGTATCGTGCTCACCTGACTTGAGGTTTGGGACAATTCCATCTTTCGAGACAGGGACGGTGGGGCTTTGGAAAGTCTGAAATTAGCACTGTACGAGGCGCTAATCAAGCGAAGGGAGCGCTATTGGGACGAACCGCCCTAGGCGGGAGTTTGGACGACCGGCACGCCAACGGAGCGGGCGGTTCGCGAACCTCCCCTGCCACTGCTCTTGATGGCGCTGTCAGGCAACTATCGAGGTGAACCGGATGGATAGCGGAACTGGAAGCTGTTGCCGGGCGGGCCGGACACGGGCCGGGTGTTGTAGTCGATGAAGTACTTCAAGTGTTCCGCATCGTACGGATAACTGATGTTCGCTGGATAGGGATAGGGAACAAGCGTGTGGAACGGCAGTGGGGCGACCGTGTCTCCGTAAGCGGCGTAAAAATCCATGTCTTTGGCAAAGCCATCGGCGTAGAAGAAATAGTCGCGCGCCCATCCGGCGGGGAGAGCGGGTAGATGCGACGGATCAAAGTCAGTGGAGACTTCGTCACCCGAGCCGTAGATCGCATATTTCTCATCCGTTTTCTCGACTAGCTCGCGAACGTCTCCGTAGCGCGTGTAGTTGCCGGCTTGGCGGGTGTACGGTCCCGTGAGGCTCACGTCTTCGTAGATGTAGGTGATGTCGTTGCGCGGATTTCCTTCGACTACGCGCGGATAGCCGCGGAATTCCAGCCGACCAGACGCAAGAGGAACCTCGCTCAGCCGATAGGGAAGCTCCGGCGAAGAGTTATCCACACGGATACGATCCCAATAAACTTTCAAGTTGGTGACAATGCGGATGCGGCGAGTGCCGGCGGGGAGTTTGCCGGTGAGGTCCGCGATCATGGTGCGCGCGAGACCTGCGGGGAAACCCATATCGTCGATAACGCGCAACCATTTGCCGGATGAATCGAGCGCCTCGACATAGGGCGCCAAGGGTTGGATGCCCGCTTGCCACGCTGCGTACATCGAGTTCGCGGTGAAATAATCGGTAAAACCGTCCATCAACAGGCGCAGCGGGTGAGACGGGTCCCATGGACCCAGGTCCAGCTCGAGCGTGTGCATTGCTGCAAAGCCCTGGAAGGGTTCATCCGGGAAGTCCATCACATACTTTCGATCCCGCTCGAGAAGGAGCGGCAGGACGTCCCGGCCCTTGTCGTCCCACGCGCCCACAGGTGGCCGCGCTCCTTGGCTGGCGATGACCTTGAATTCGGGGAAGGGCGGATTACTAGCGAAGTACTCGTTGGGATAGACCTCGACTCCGACCGGATGGTCGACGGCAACGAGGCGAACCTGGTCGAGATAGTCGAGCTCTTCCATCGGTTCGAGGAGCTTGAAGCTGATCTTGCCGTTGCGCGGGCGCACCTCCGAACCGGCAACCTTGAGATATTCATTCGGATCGGGAACATTGCGCTGGTTCGGGCCGATCCAGTGGCCGACAATTCCTGGGCCAATGATATCCGCGAGAAACTCATAGCGCCGGCCGTTCCAGACAAAGACGATGGGACACGAACTGCCACGGCGGTCGATCTCGGCAAGGAGGTGGCTTGAGCCAGCGCGTAGCGAGACTTCGTCTTGCAGCACCCCTGTGGGCCAGAGCATGCGGACGATGTCCGCTTCTCGCGCAGCCCCGAGTCCCACATGAACCTCCGCGGGCCCCTGGCTCAGGTAGCCGTACGCACCCGGCACTTCCCATTTCTGCCGCATCGCGCCCGCGTAGACTTCGACTTTGGTGCCGATGGCGTTCTTGTTGTCGTGTTCGCCCTTCAGAGCAAGCTGCATCCAATTATTTTTGTTTGCCCCTTGATTTCGCAGGAGAACGGGCGGGGCGAAGTTTTGCGTGATGAGCAAGTCTGTTGCGCCGTCGCCATCGTAGTCGAAGGCCACGATAGCCCGAGGATTCGTAAGCTGGATCTTGTCGAGGCCAACGTCTTTTGTAACATCGCGGAATCCGGCTGGGCCTTCATTGCGAAAGAGCGCGACGTGCCCACCGGAGTTGTCCTCGCCGACGGCGGCGAGATCGATCCAGCCGTCGTTGTCGTAATCGAGCGCGGTGATACCCCACGCGCGCGTCCAATCGAGCTTTGGAAGTGCGACGGGGTCGAAACGTTTACCTTCGACGTTGCGCCACAATGTCACCGCCGGGCTCGTCCAATGAGTGAAGGCAATATCCATCCAGCCGTCTTTGTCGAAATCGAGGGCGGTAACACCCGCAGTGGGAGAAGGAACCGCCGCGGACCACGGCTCGCTCTTCTTGAACTGGCCTTCTCGCGGATTGAAGAGGACTGCCGGAGGCGCTGGAGAGCCACTCGCGAGGTCATAACCGGTCACGACGAAATCAATCGCGCGGTCGTTGTTAATGTCGCTCGCGACTACACCGATTCCGCTCGGCGATACTCCGAGACCGGTTTCCTCAGTCGCGTTCGTGAACGTACCATTCCCATTGTTTCGCCAAAGCACGTTGCCGGTGCCCGGCGCGTGCTCGTGATCGTGGGACATGAGGGCGCTGGGCATGTAGCTGGTCACGTACAGGTCGAGGTCGCCGTCGTGATCGTAATCGACCCACGCGAGGCTGCGCGCAAGGCCGACGGGACCGATTCCCGCAGAATCAGTTACGTCGCCAAATGTTCCGTCGCCCTGATTATGGAAGAGAGAGACACGGCCGTTCAGATTGAAACTGACAGCGAGATCCGTGTGGCCATCGTTGTCGTAGTCACCGGCGGCGCATCCGATACCGGGCGCGGGAATGTTGAGTCGCGATGCGGCGGTCACATCCTTGAAATGGCGGTTACCTTCGTTGCGCAACAACGCCGGATAGTTATCGCCGGTCGCGTTCACGAGAAAAATGTCCGGCAATCCGTCGCCATCGTAATCGAAGACACAAACGCCGGAGCCGAGCGAACTGACGGCGCCGGGCTTTACGGGCTCTCTCCGCCAGCGGATGGCATCGGCACTCTGGGTCGTTGTTGGAAGACCCGCATCGCGAGTCACATCGACAAAACGTACCGGGATCGGCGGAAGCGCTGGCGAGAGCGCCGGAGTGGCCTGTTCGGCGCGGGAGTATTTTCCTTGTTCGCCGTAGACGAAGCTCATGGGGGCGCCGAGTTTTTCGGCGTTGAGATGCTGGAAGCGATCGAGGTGCTGCCGCGCCGCCGCCACGTTGCCCGACCGCTGGTAGGCTTGGGCTAGGCCGAATTCGGCGGAAACATGAAACGGATTGAGCGCAATGGCGCGCTCGAATGCGGCGATGGCCTGCGAGTATTGCTGTAACTGAGAATGCAGAAGCCCCAGAAAATATTGTGTATCGGCGTCGTCTGAGTCGATGCTCGCAACATGTTCGAAGGCAGCAATCGCATCTTCCGCCCGGCCTTGGGCCTTTGCAAGCAGGCCGAGGTTGTACCACGCGTGCAAATTATCGGGCTGCTTCTGCACCACTTCGAGAAGAATTTTCCGTGCGTCATCCAGCCGCTGCAAATTCAGCAGGGCGATTCCCTGATTCAGACGCGCGATGTAAACGCCTTGATCGAGCGCATACGCCTTTTCGAAACTTTTCAGCGCTTCTTCGCTCTGCTGACGGTCCATGTAGGCCACGCCGAGATTGTTCAGACGCAGTGCCTCGGCTGAACGATGGAGATTCTGAGATTTGCTCTCCTGCTGCCGACCTCGGAGAAGTGATGCTGGTACGCCCAGCAGTCCCACCAGGAGAGCTCCGATGGCGACCTTCTGCAAGGCTCTGCCGCGTGACATTCGTTGTCTCACCGGTTGCGTAGGGGTTTGGAAGAAATGATCCCCTGGCCTTCCTTGGCTGTGATGATCTGATCGGCGCGAACATTCGAGAGGCGGTCGATTTGCCCGCTCGGCCAGCGGATTTCGAGCGCATCCGCCTGTGCCTGCTGCCCAAGGCCGAAGGTTAGCACGAGTTCGCTCGAGGAAAGATAGCTCGAGCCGCTGCGGAGCATGAGCGTCTGTGCGTCTTTGCCTGCCGTGAGGCGGGCAACCGCACCGATGCCGTCGCGATTTGACTTCGTTCCAACGAGCTTCACCCGCAAGCTGTGATTGGTTGCGCCGGCGTTGCGGAAGAGCACGGCTGGGCCATTGTTCGTGCCGACGAGGATATCGAGGGCGCCGTCGTTGTCGATGTCGCCATAAGCGGCGCCCCGCGCGACCCGCGGCTTGTCGAAAGCCGTTCCCGACGCCGCCGCGACGTCAACGAATTTTCCGTTCCCCAGATTGCGAAAAAGGTGCGGCGGCTGGGCATAACCGACGTGCGTCTGGACACGCTCGATGCCCTCCTCGATGTGGCCATTGGCCACATAGATATCGAGCCAGCCGTCGAGATCGTAGTCAAAGAAGAAGCACCCAAAGCCGAGCGTCAGAAGGCTCGCGCGGCCGACTTCCGACTGCGGGGCTTCGTCGATGAAAAGCCCGTTCCGCTCGTTGTGATAAAGCGCGAGCATCTGATTTGCGAAATTCGTGATGACGAGGCTCGGATAGCCCGAGCGGTCGTAGTCGGCGGCGTCAACGCCCATCCCGGCGCGGGCAATTCCTTCCTCGCTGAAACCGATTCCGGCGGCCACGCCTTTTTCGGTGAATGTTCCGTTACCGTTGTTGATGTAGAGCTTGTTGGGCTGCGTGTCGTTGCTGACGACGAGGTCAGGCCAGCCATCCTGATTTGCGTCGAGAATTGCGACACCCAGACTCTTCGACGTCGGATCGTAGAGGCCGGCCTTGCGAGTGACGTCCTCGAAGGTGCCGTCGCCGCGATTGTGCCATAGCCGGACCGAAGCACCCTTATAAGATTCCGGCGTGCAGTACGATTTCGCTTTTCCGTCGATGGTGCAATAGATGTCCGACTCCGGCGACCATTGAACGTAGTTTGCGACGATGAGGTCGAGGTAACCGTCGTTGTCGTAGTCCACCCAGGCGGCGCTGCTCGAGAATTCGTTGGGGCCCCCTAAGCCCGCCGCTTTTGTTACGTCAGTGAACGTGCCGTTCCCATTGTTGCGAAAGAGATGGTTCTGGCCGTAGGTGGTAACGAAGAGATCGTCGTAACCGTTGTTGTCGTAGTCACCCACGGTGACTCCCATTCCATACATCTCTATGGCGAGGCCGGCCTTGGTGGTGACGTCGGTGAATGTGCCGTCGTGGTTGTTGTGGTAAAGCGCCGGAAAAGACTTGTGGAGCTTGTGGCCGGGCCAGTCTTCGCTGTTCACGAAGAAGATGTCCTGCCAGCCGTCATTGTCGTAGTCGAGAAATGCCACGCCCGCGCCCATGGTCTCCGGCAGATATTTTTTTCCGAACGCTCCGTTGTTGTGAACGAATCGAATTCCCGCGGCGCGAGTGATGTCCTCGAAGTGAATTGTACCGGAAGGCGGGGTGGGAGCCAGCCGCGAAGGAAACGCTGCCGCCGCAAACGCGATTACTGCCAGCGGCAGTGGAGCTAAGCGCGCCCAATCCCACAGAAAACAGATTCCTCGCTTCGCTCGGAATGACATCTGGCGATGAATTTTTGGCAATGTGCCTGGGCGGATCACGGAGAGCCCGCCGGCCCGCCGGACGCGGCCCTCGTCGCCGCGGCGCGCCCCGTGCCGAGCGGAGCGGAAGTGTGCTCGTGGATTGGCTGGCGCTCGAGGTTATCTTCCGGATGGGAGCGACGGTAAGGACCGGTCAAGGTTTGAGCAGCTTCATCAGCCTTGAATCGAAGGTAGCGGCGCTGAAAGTCGGCGGCACGCTCCGGCTGATTCACCCCAGTGTAGCAGAGCATTAGGTTGTAATTGGCTTCGAGGTCTTCGGGATCAATCGACAGCGTAGCCTCAAATTCGCGGATGGCATCCGGATACCGGCGTTCGAGAAAAAGCGCCCGGCCGAGCTCATCATGCGCGACGCGGTCACGCGGATATTGCACGAGAACCTGGCGGAAGTGAAAGATGGCGTCGTCGAGGCGGCCCTCGTCGCGTGACGCCCTACCATAGAAGAAATGGGCCCGAGCGAGCGAGGGGCTGAGCGCGAGAGCGTGTTCGAGGACCTGTTTCGCCGCCGCTGTATTGCCCTCCTGCACGCGGACGCGGCCGATATTGACCCAGCCCTCGGGATTCTTGGGATCGATTTGCGTGATCTTCTCGAACGCCGCTTCGGCGCCCTTCAGATCTCCTTGAAGCAAGAGGCCAATGCCGTAGTCGTTCCAGCGCTGCCAGTCAGAGGCATCCAGCTCAACGCGTGGCACAGCAGCGGGGGCGTTCGGGGGAAGAGTGGTTAGATCGATTTCATCTTGAGCAAGCGTTACGATCGGAAGCGTCGGAACCGCTTTGAGGTCGCCGGAGACCTGTGATGTGTCGCCGGTGAAGACCCAGCGCGAATCGTCATAGTCGGGCGAAACAGCGGGCGAAAGCTGATTCGGATCACGAACACCGGCGAAGGCGAAGTGCGTGTTCCACCAGGCGAACTTGCGATAGTTCAAACGCGCCTGCAATCGAATTCGATGACCCGCATCCTTCGGAATCTGCAAGCGGTAACGCGTGGTGTCAGCAGCGCCCGGGGGAATCAGGTGCACGTAGACGACGGCGCGGGTGGCCCAGGCATTGCGCTTGTTGATGGGATTGCCGTGGGCGTCAATCTGAAGTGAGCGGTAGAAATGCGCTCCAGGGTCGACGGGGCCACGACCATCGTCCGCGACGCCGCCGCTCAGGAAGATCGGCTTACCGTTTTCATCGGTGGCCGAAAACTCGAGCCAGCAATCGTAGGCATCCACCGTGCCGCCGGGGAAGAAATGGCCTAACTTTCGCGTGCGCACAACCACGTCCACGCGAACCACGTCACCACGACGAACCGCAGGCTTAACGCGATTGAGCGGGGCCGACAATGGAGCGGCAGCAGCAGTTCCTTCTGTGGAAGCCGCGGCGGAGATGGCGGATTCGGCCTCTTCGCCGACGGCAAAAGTAGTCTCAAAGGCGGGCGCGGGAGCAGTGGCCCTCGAAACTTCGGGAGTTTCCTTTGGAGCTGTTTCCGGCGAAATTCCGAAGATATCGACACTCATGATTTGATCGCGAAGGAACTTTTCCGTTTCAGCAAGCTGCGTATCGTCGTGATTCTCGAATGGCACAGCCGTATTCGCCCCGATGAAGCGGTGCGAATGGACGAATCCGCTGATATTGCCGGCCTCGTTCGAGCGAACGGGCGGCATGTGGCAGTCAGCACAGTTCTGCGGCCGCGGCGGATAATAGAACGAACGCGCGCCCTGCCCGGAAACTCCGCTGGCCTGCCAGTTGTCGTATTCGTTGAAACCGCGGATCCACCGGTAATGGTTCACCGGGACGTCGAGATGGACCTTGTGGCACACGGAACAAAACTCCGCGGGCTGAGCTCGCATGAAGGGCTTCAGGAAAACCCGGCGATGCGGTTCGGGATTCAGCTCGGTGAGGAAATCGTGCAGCCGGCGCACGACGGGATTCCGGCTGTTGGCCATGCGATGGAGCGCGGGGTACTCAAGCTGAAAATCACCCTGGCCCATCGAGCTTTTCACCTGAGCAATCGAATGGCACATCATGCAGCCGAGTCCAGCACGCGCTTCCGGAGTATTCACAATCTGGCGGATCGGAGTATCCATCATCCCGCTGAAGAGCAGGGCAGGATCGTGGCAGCCGCCGCACCACTTCGATGGCTTCACGCCCGCGACGTCTTGCATGTACTCGATACTTTTCCGATACCACTGATTGTTGAATGAAGAAAAGTGATGCATCGAGCTTTGCCACTCCCGGTAGATCTCGGAGTGGCATCGCTGGCACGATTCCGATTCCATGAAGAAGTTTGCGGGGATGTTCCCGCCGTGGGCCGTTTGGGCGGAGCTAGGGAAGAACGGGCCGCCGGGTCCATCGCCCTCGGCGTCCATGCTTGGCGGAGCAATCCTTGGGTTTGTGATGCGATGGGCATCGTGCCAGGGCACCGTGCGCAGCCACGAAGCGGCCGCCGTGAGTCCCGCGGCACCGAGGAGGAATATGGCGAGGCGCGCGACCGCTGGGGCCGTACCCGACGCAAGCCAGCCACGGTTCCCGGCCCAATCAGATGCGAGGAACGCCGCGCCGGCTACGCAGGCGACAATATGCGCATAAAGAAGCGGCCATTCGCTCCGCCGCGTTCCGGTGAAAAGGAGCGCGATTCCAAGTGCGGCGCCTGCGCAAAGAAGCCCCCACCCGATCTTGCAGGTCCACGAAGATCCTCGGAAGATTCTGGAGATTGACAGCAGGATCAAGGGAACGAAAGCAATTCCCAGGACAAGATGCACTACCACAATGACAAAGTAAAAGACGTTCGGCGAGGGCCACGCGAACAAATAGGCAGCGGTTAGAACGAGAGAGATCAAGAGAACTGAAAGCGGTCGTTTCATGTCAGACCGAAGGCCGGGAAAGCTTAGCCGAAATGATCGAAATAAATTCGAGATAGCCACACCGGACGGCCAAAAGTCTCTCCCCAAGCTGGCTTCAAGTCAATGCTGGTGCGATTCTGCAAACTGAGCACGGGAAGGCGCTGCGACGCTCCGCGAACATCAGGAATGGGCGCGGGCGACCAGGACAATCGCGAGAACATAAAACACAAACATCAGGGCCAGGTAGGCTTTGGCTTGTTTGTTCGCGCCGTCGAACTCTTTCCAGGCCAAAACGCCCCAAAGTGCGGCGACCATTGGAGCGGCCTGCCCAATCGCGTAGGAGATGGCCACGCCGGTGTAATTCGCGGCTACCAGATTGAAGACCGTGCCGATACCCCAAATGAATCCGCCCAACAGTCCCAGGAGATGGCCGCTCATGGGCGCGCGGAAGAAGCCGCTGAAGTCCACTGGTTCGCCCACCAAGGGTTTTTTCATGAAGTACACATTGAATACGAAACAGGAAAGCAGCGCACCGAGAGTGAAGAATACGCTGATGCTGTAGGGACCCAGAGCGTTTCCGGTTGTGAGCGAATGCGTGACGAAGGGCGCCCACACGCCCATGAGGAGACCCGAGACGACGCAAACGATGATGCTCTTGCGCGATACAGGGCGGCTCTCGCTGGCGAGCTTACCGTAGGCCTTGCCGTCCAGAATGACGGCCACAACCGCGCACATCACGCCTGCTGCCAACATGAAGGCTTTGCCCTTGGGCTGCAAGGCGTAGCTCAGCACGACACCGACGACCAGGGCGATGCCGATCGAGACCGGAAATGCGATCGCGAGGCCCGCCATATCAATCCCAGCGACGAGGAGCAAATTCGCGAGGTTGAAGACCACACCACCGATCATCGCGTAGCCGATGTTTGACGAATCGGCGGAGTGAACGTTGTTGAGAAAGCTTGAGGCGTCGTTCTGCGTGCTTCCCATCGAAAACGCCAGCACCAATGAAACGAAGAAAATGCCTACCGCATAGTCCCAGTAAAAAAGCTCGAAGCGATAATTCTTTACGCCCTTGTAAGTGTTTGCCCAGGAGCCCCAGCAGATCGTGCTCGCGATCATCATTAAGAGCGCAACGGCGAAACTTTGCGGCGTGAACATCGTTTGAGGCTCCTCTCAGGAATCCGGATCGCGCAGTGGATCGTTAGAACGCCGGGGCACCCGCCGGGCTCTTCGACTTGATGAACGCGATCACTTCGTCGCGTTTGGCCATGGCCCGGGCGCCGACTTTTGTGCAGCACAGCGCTGCGCAGGCATTCGCGAAGAGCCCGACGCGAGGATAATCCCAATTCTGGAGCAGGGCGTAGGAAAGTCCGCCCATGAAGGCGTCTCCGGCGCCGGTGGTGTCTACGACGTCTGGTCTAAACGCCGGAACGTGAACCATCTTGTCGCCGGTCGCGATCAGGCAGCCTTCCGCGCCCATCGTGATGGCCACGAGCTTCGGACCCAGCTTCAAAAGACCTTTCGCCATCTGCTCAAAATCACTTTGGCCGGTTAGTTCGAGCGCCGCGGCCTTGCATGGCTTCAAGACGTCAACGAGCTTGAGCGATGCTGCCAGGTCGTCTTCTCGGCCAAGATTTGCTTGAGCGAAAAAGCCAGGGGAAACATCCAAGTCGAAAATCACGCGAACTCCCGCCTCGCGGGCCACACGCATTGCTTCCTTAACCGGCGGCAGAGGGAGCTGCGAAGCCTCGGTATGAAAATGTTTGGCTTTCTGGATGTGGGAGGCGAACCGATTGCGCACCTGGAAGACGGAGATTCTTCCGGTGACGTTGGGGAACATGTAGATGCAGCGCTCTCCCGCGGAATCGACCGGAATCCACGTCAGGGATGAACGCTCGCCCTTCACGATTTCGACGCCCGAGAGATCCATTCCATCGTCGGCGAAAGCTTTCTGGATGATGCGGCCATTGTCGTCGTCGCCGATGAGGCCGAGCCAGCCGGTGCTTGCGCCGAGTCGCGCGACCTGAGTAAGGTTGTTGGCGGTGACTCCGCCGGCATGGATTTCCAACCGGTCCGCGTTGATTTTTTCTTCCGGCCCAAGGAGTCGCGGGACCAGCGCAAAGAAATCCACGGTGCAGCTTCCGATTCCGACGACTTCAGTTGCTGGAGCCATGTTGTTCCTCGAAGGCGTTTGGCATGGATGCGCGCGCACCGGGCGTCGGCCGCGTCATCAGGTCTATGAACAATTTGTAGAGCTTGTTGCGATCCAAATCGATCTGCATGTGAACGAGCTGTTCGCCGAGCCCCGGCTGATTACCCGGGGTCCAAGTAAGGGTATCGCCGTAACTCGCGCCGTGTGTGATGTCAACATCCATGTAAATCGTCTCTTCCTTGGTGATGATGCCAGGGTCGAGCCACGCTGCCGCCGCCAGCTCATCCCACATGTATTCCTCGTCGGCATACTTCCCGATGTACTGAGCGACGGGGGCATTGGCTCTTGCGATTTGCGCAATCATCTCTTTGGTCAGGTGGGTTGTGATGGAGATGTCCACCGTGGTCACGGTGATCTTCGGCCAGAGCGCGCACAAAACGATGTGAGCGGCCTCCGGATCGAACCAGAAGTTGAATTCACGGCGGGGAGCAGCATAGAACTCCGGATCACTTCGGCCCGGGTTGACGCTTCCACTCATGACGACGAGCTCCTTGGCGAGCGTGGGAAACTGCGGATCGATCCGGGTCGCGAGAGCGAGATTCGTCAGCGGCCCGCCGGCATAAATGGATATCTGATGCGGATATTGATGAACCATTTGAATCAGAAAATGTGCGGCATCTTCGTCAGCCGGCTTTGTTGTGGGATTGCCTTCGAGAAGCGGCGGGACGACAAAAGGATCGTGAACATGGCCCCAGTTCCACGCCCCTTGGTAAATCACCTTGCCGTAGACCTTTTCCCAGCGCACGACCATTTCCCGGCTGTTGATGAGCGGGAAAACGGCGCCCGGAACCACAGGGATATCGGTCCGCCCAATAATCTCGAGCAAGCGCAGGGCGTGCGCGACTTCCTCATCGCGCCATTGGTCGCCGCTGACGACGGTGATGCCGAGCGTCTCGACCTCCGGGGATTGGAGGAATACGAGGATCGACTGCTGGTCGGTCGTGGCTGGTCCACGGGCATCTTGGTCGATGATTACTTTGCGCCTCGCTTGCGCTGCGAGGGGCGAGCAAAGCAGCAAGGCAAGACACACTGCTACGATGGTTTCCTGAAGGCGCATTTGTCGAGCTCTGTTGTTTGCTGATGTGCGGCGTGCGGCGATCCGAATGGCAATGGCGCCGACCGTAA
>JBARRP010000297.1:0-1596 GCA_049644285.1 Candidatus Acidiferrales bacterium
CCAACGTAAGCATCAGAAGATGGAGGAACGTGTGCGCATCCGAGGCATACCGGTTGGAGGATTCCGTACCGTCGGGTAGAGCATGGCGACTGATACAGTGATCTTCCACGCCGGACAGAATGGACTAGCGATCGCCGCGTGGCTTTGCTCGCCACGCATGCCGGCCGGGCCTCGGTTGTTAAGGCGCAGCGCAGCCCAAGCTGTTCCACGAAGGTGGGGCTAACGCATCATCGACCCGCTGAGCTCGCACAATGGTCAAACACATGATGAAACGGCAACAGTCCCAGGGGGTACGCTCAACGCTCAACCATGCGGAGGAGACACCCCCTGCGATGACGGTAGGCTCCACACTACTCACACTCGCGTGCCTGAGCCTGGCCGCAGTGTGCGCGGTCGGAGTATGGCTCGGCTACCAATTGTTTACCACCGGCTTTAGCGCGAAGACGGAGCCCCATGCGATCGAGGTGGTCATAGCGCGCCAGATTCGTCATCTCGCCATCCCGATCGAGAAGCGAAACGCGCAGAATCCGATCCCGTTGAGCCCCGACGTGACGAAAGAGTCGTTGGCGCATTTTGCCGATCATTGCGCCACCTGCCATGCCAACGACGGCAGCGGCCAGACCCCGATCGGCAAGAACGTGTACCCGAAGCCGCCCGACTTACGATTGGCCGACACCCAGTCGATGTCGGACGGTGAGATCTTCTGGGTCATTCATAACGGTATCCGCTTTACCGCGATGCCGGCCTGGGGAGAGGGTGACCCAGCGCAGGACAAGGACAGTTGGAAGCTGGTCCACGTCATTCGCCATCTCCCACAACTGACGCCGGAAGAACTCGACCAGATGAAGGCACTCAATCCCAAGACGAAGAAAGACCTGGAAGAAGAAGCCGCCTTCAGCCAGTTCCTGCAAGGAAACGATGCGGCGGCAGCGCGGACCGATAGTGGCCATCATCACTGAGAGGCTGCGGGGAAAATGCCCGCCGCCGGAAATTCAATGGTCCGCATGTCTGGGATAACAGGATATGACCCCATTATTACCTCGGTCGTGGGGTGGGCGATGAACAACATTCATGCGATGGTCGAACTAACACTATTCATTCACTGGAAGGAGACAGTATGAAGACGCGTATCGCACTGCTCACGTTTGTAGAACGAGGTTATCGACAGGGCTGCGACCTGGAAGATTAGCTGGACGCGGAGGAGGAGACTCTGAGCCGCCAACCGAAGCTATAACGTTCTGTGTTCAGTCTCGAAGACGATGACGCCGGCCGTGGGGTCATAGCCGAGTGTGCGCAGTATCAACCATCAACCCAGGAGGTCACAATGAGACACAATCAACCATCACGAGCCAGCACATCTCTCCGATGGGGAGGACTGCTCGCCGCTACGGCAGTGAGTTGGCTTATCGGCATCCCGGAGCCTGCGACAGCCGAGCAGCCCGCAACTGGCGCCATCCAGTTCTTTCGTGGAGAAATCACGAAAATCGAGGGAGACAAACTCTACCTCCGGCTACCATCCAGCCGCGAAGTCAGCGTGCTGGCCGACACTAATACGAACATGGTCTGCCCGTCGCGGTTGCCGGAAGAAACCGAAGT
>JBARRP010000298.1:0-19854 GCA_049644285.1 Candidatus Acidiferrales bacterium
GACTCTACTATACCCGTCAATCCGTTACAAGATGGATGGGTTGATCCGTTTGTACTCGTTCTGAACGGATCTGAACCGAGAACCACTGCAAAATCACTGCACCCTCTTTGACCTGCTCCCATGCATCTCGTGGTGTGCGTATCAAAAGGTAGAGAATTCAGGACTGTTAAACTATTGAAGGGCCAAGCTCGCCGTCCGCTGGTTGCAGCCGTATCAAAGGCTTTTGATACGGCTGATGTAAGCACCTGCCTGAAAGACAAAACTCTTGCTTTGGTCTGGATCCGTTTCCAATCGTTTGCTTACTCAAAGCTTGGATCTGATTCATCCCGCCGTGCCGAAAACTTCAGGCATTCCCAAGACCGAGCGTGGACTAAGTCACTTGAGGCTTTCAAGGTAAGCCACAAGGGCCTTGAAGTCATCGGCGTTCAATTCAACTGGCTGCATGCCTCCAGCGGTCATTTTGGCCGTGGGATGCTCGAGGAGGGCGGCTAACTGATCGGACGCAAATTTGGCAGCGACTCCAACGAGCGGAGGAGCCGCAGCGGTTCCGACGCCAGCGTCACCATGGCAGGCGTTACAGGATTGCGCCTCGAAAATTGCCTTCCCCTTCGCTGCCAGCGGGTCCGCGAGCGTCACATTCGCTGCAACCAGCGAAGCGGAAGAAAGCTCGGGCTCAAATGGTTTGCGCATGTAGTCTTTTTCTTCCGCCTGTTGCTTCGCCAATTGTTGTGCGACCCCTGGGTCGTGCTTGTCTAGGTACTGACTACGCAGCCCCAGCGCAACGAGCACGGAAAATACGAAGGCATAGGCTCCCACGGCCACAGGCCTCTTCCAGGGGCGTCGCTCGATGCCGCGGTCAAGAAAAGGAAGAGCGATGATGGCCACGACAAGAACAGCTGGAATCACCAGGATGCCAATCACGGATGCCGCTCCGTGCCAGTATTTCAGCCACTGGAAAATGGGCAGGTAGTACCACTCAGGTCGTGGGACGTATTGCGCATCGGCCGGATTCGCAGGAGGACCCAGTTGCACCGGTACGAAAAAACTCAGCAAGCCGAGGCCAATAATCAGCAGAGCCGTGAGGGAAAGGTCCATCAAGACCTGGCGAGGGTAGAAGGGCTCTGGTTTCTGTTCGGGGTGATACGGATTTTCAGTGAAAGGTCCGGCAGCTCCGGCCTTGCGAAAAAGGAAAATATGAGATGCCACGAGAGCAAAGATGCCGGCGGGAATAAGGAAAACATGGGCGACGAAGAATCGCGAGATCGTCAGAGTGCCCATCTCCGTGCCGCCGCGCATCATGCGTTTCAGGCTCTCGCCAACCCATGGAAGCTCACTCACCGCATTGGTTCCCACGGCGGTGGCAAAATATGCTTTCTGATCCCAGGGAAGCAGGTAACCTGTAAAGGCCATCCCCAAAACCAGCGCGAAAAGCAGGCAACCGGAAAACCAAAGCAGCTCGCGTCGGCCTTTATACGCTCCATAAATATACGTTTGCGACAGATGGAGGAGCAGCACGATGACCATGGCGCTCGACCCGTAGGCGTGAAGGCTTCGCAGAAAAGAACCGGCCGTGATGGCCTTCGTGATATACGCGACGGTCGTGTGGGCGTGATCGGCGGAAGGGACATAATACAGCGCCAGAAAGACTCCTGTGATGACCTGCGAGATAAAAATGAACAGCAGGCCCGAACCAAAAATGTAAGCGAAGCGCGCGCCGCCAGGGATCGGCTCATACAGGGCGGTCCTCAGCAGGGCGTCGAGGCCGGTGCGCTTGTTCAGCCATCCCCCTACTCCCTCCTGGGACGGCGGAGGATCGCTTTGGTTTTTCTGTGTCGAACGCATCCTTGGAAAGATCCCTCAGCCGATGACTTCCTTGTCTGGCACGAGTTGCCGGAAGTATTGAAACCGCACTAAGAGTTGGCCGTCCTGAACGGATGTTTCCAGCGTGTCCATCCCGCGCTGCGAGGGGCCGCTGACACGAGCTCCATCGAGTGTAAAGCTGGCGCCGTGGCATGGGCAAATGAACTGCTTCTTTTCCTTGTTCCAAGGAACTGTGCAACCCAGGTGGGGGCAGACGGATGTGAGAACGCGGAGGTTACCTTCCGTGTCTTTCGTCACGTACACGGCTTTTTCGGATATCGTTTTGCGCCAACCATCCACTTGTTCGATTTGAATGGTTTGCATCACCGGTTCGGTTAGGCTAGAAAACTCGCTCAGTGCCCCCACTGGTGAATTCTTGAGTTCCGTCGTTCGCCGTAGCAACGGGAAAAGCGCGAAGCGTACGAGTGGCACGGAAAGCAGGGTGCCTACAAACACGGAACCCACTCCGAACAGGGCGCCAAGAAAAGAGCGCCTAGTTGCGATAGGCGATCCGGACGCGGACAGATTGTAATTGGTGTTTTCTGGATCTCCCGCGTAAGCGCACATCAACTTCTCCTGTCTTGATTTGCAAGACCACTTAGAAACCACGTCCACGTCTGATTCCGAAGCACTCGGGACTTGCGGGCCGTGCGACTACTTTTTCGCCATTGCCCGGATGTAGGCAACCAATTGTTTGATAGCGTCAGGCTTGAGCTTCGCGCCGAAAGCGGGCATTTTGCCTTTGCCTTTGGTGATGGCTTCCGTGAGCTCCGCATCGGATTTCTTCTGCACCTCGCTGGACGCAAGATCCTTCGCTCCCAGCGCCTTTCCTGAAGGCGAGTTCCCGCTGCCATCTGCCGCGTGACACAAGACGCAGTTCGTCTTGTATAGTTTGGCGACATCGTCCTGGGCGCCAGCGGGCACAGCGAGTGCTATTAGAAACAGGAAAATGCCTGCGTGCGCAGAATGCAACAAGATCCGCCGCATGTACCCTCCATCATTGTCGTAGAAGAGTCTCCGATAGCTTTTTTGGACACCTGACCTGTGCGGGGTGCCGGTCCGCACGGGCCGGAGTTTAGCGCATCACTTGAAGCTGACGCAGGCTTTTTAACCGGCATCTTGCCCACAACAAGCTCACCCGCCCGGCGTCCATGTCTTCGTTAGAAGACAAATCGCGCGAGTAAGAAGACCGCATTATTCCCCCCTGCATTACGCCGGGCGCCATCGTAGTTTGTCCCCGCGCCATTGAATCGCAGATAGCCCGTATACTGCGCCGCAAGATCGATGTTTTGTTCGGGCCACCACGAAAGATTCAGAATGTATCCGTTAGTCCGAGGGTCTCCGTTGGCACTGCCAGAAACCGGTGCTTGCGCATAGAGTAGCGGATCCGGAGTTCCGGTCACGCCGAACAAGCCGACAGTCCCAGCCAATTTGGTTCCATAGTGGTATTCGATGTTTCCTTGCACGGTGTTGAGGTGGTGACGAACAAGCGAGGCGCCGCCAGCTGCAAAGGTGGCGTCAAGAGAGGAATTCTCCCTGATATAGGTCCCCCGGAACGATAAAACGTCATTTTTAAGTTGTGGAATGGTGCGGTCGTACTGAAAGTCGATGGCCCAATCCGTATGGCCGTCGGTGGGACCAGTGATCGCATTGGGAGAAGATTTTATGTGCATTCCGTAGGTGCCGAATTCCAGGCTGTTGTTCTTTGTGGAAGTCTGCCAGGCAAGGCGCCAATACGGGGCTACGCCCCGAATGTTGAAGCCAAATCCCGTCCCTGGGTTGGGCTCAGCTCCGCCGAGATGCTGCGAACGGTAGATTGTGGCTCCTGCGTACAGGTGTTCGTTCCACATGCCGTAGCCCCCGAACCCTGCCACATCCTGGGCCAAAGAACTGTTGATCGTAGCCTTCGCAAGGGGTGAGGGAGGAACATTGGACGCGGTGAACGGGAATCCCCATGCTGGTGTGCTGTTCCACAGATCCTCGACGGTCGGATTGTTATTGAACGTTATTCCGTAGGTGACGGGCTTTCCTAACAAATCGTGGCTGTTCGCGTAGCGGACGTCTGTGTTATCCCAGCTGAAATGATTGCCCGTGGGGGTGTAGGTCACCTGCGCAAAACTTCCCACGTGACTTCCCCATGCGCCAGCTAGAAACAAGGAGATGTCTTGCGGGAACTGGAAGTTGCCATTCTGCGTCTTGGGCTGGGGCGAACCAGTGGAGGTAAACGAAGTATCGAACACCACCGAAAGAGGAAATGCTTCTAGCAAGTGCAATGCGGCATTGTGATCCTTTTTGTCTTTGTCGTCGGTTACCTGAGGCTTCGTTGTAAAAACATACCCATCCAGTTTGAACTTTCTGCCGAACGGCGTTAGCTCCGGGGGAGCAAAATGGCAGGTCGCGCACGGCAGTCCGGTTTGCCGGCTGTAGCTCGGAACGGCCCGTGTGTCGCGGCATGTAGTGAAAATCAGAATCACAGTACCAGCCACGATGAGGTAGAGAAAGGGACGAGGTAGCATCACTTGAGATCCTTTCGGTAGCGAGCTGTGTATCACCTCGACGAGTATTCCGGATCACATAGATAACCTCGGTGATATGCGTCACGAATTGATGTGAGGAGCGTCACATTAATCATGTTAAAGAAGCTCACCCGTTGGATATTAGCCTCGGCAGTCCGCTTGGCCGAACTTTTTGGACCAGGTTGCTTTCTTGGTAACCGTTTAATTAAGTCTTTCTTTCAGCGGCACAAGCTGGTTTTTGGGAATCGCCAAACTGGTATTCCCTGGCGAGCACGCGAGGCAGCGTTGCGGGACGCAGCAGTTGGGTGAAGCCTATCACTGCACAGTCGCGGAAATGCGCGCTGTCAGGTTCGAGCTCCTGAGCGGCTCAGCGTTCCTTTTGTCTCTGGAAGGAGAGGTGAACTTATGGTTGGGTGAGTCTTTCGAGGCCAGCTCTATCCTTGATAATTAGCGTCGAACCATGCACTTCGACTAGCTGCTTCTTCTTGAAACTCGCAAACAACCGCGTCACCGTTTCGCGAGACGCACCGAGCATCTCCGCGATTTCTTCATGCGTGAGCGTAAGCGTTGCACGGTTCTGCCCGTCAGAAGCCATCAGGTCCAGCAGGAACCGTGCCAGCTTCTCGGCCGCGGAGCTAGACAGACCGAGGTAGCGAACCTCGCGGTGCGTGGCGTGATAGATGTTGCTCAGAATCTCAGCCACTCTCAGGGCTGCCTCGCCGTGCTCCCGCAGGAACTGCAAGAACTCTTCGCGGGGGATGAAATTGGCCTGTATGGGTTCGAGTGCCTCCGCTGTTAGTTCATAGGGTTTCCCGGATATGGTACCCGGGAGGCCGACAACCTCACCCGGCTCCGCTATGCGAAGGATCAACGCCTTTCCATCTGCGGAGCTCGCTGAGAGTTTCACCCGTCCGTTGCAAATGACGAAGACCCCCCGAGGCTCCTGGCCTTCGACGAAAAGAATGGCCCCCTTGGGATAGGTCGCCGGTGACGAGATCGCGTCCAAGCGTTCGACCGCGGGTCGCGGAAGACTGCAAAACAGTCGCTCCTTCAGCATCGGACACGTGAGGCAGCTTTCAATGACTTGCAGGCCGTAAGGAGTCTTCATCGCCATGGCAGATGGCATTATACGACGCTTTCTCTTAGGGATGACGTGGATCCGGTAAGCCATTTACCCATCTCCCAGCAGGCCCTTCCCTCTGGGCCCTCCGCTTCCATTCCTAGGCTTACCGCCTCGCTTTGCCTGTGACAGCGCTCACATCGATGAGTGACCTCCATCACCGCGCAATCTTGAATCGAAGGGGCATGCTGGAGGAAACAAGGAGGTGCAAAATGCAAAAAGATGAGCGAGACCTCTTGGAAGTCCTGAAGTTTGAACTCGACTTTCTCGAAAAAGGTGGGTACGGGCGTTCGCCGAGGGAACCCTGGCGGCCCCAATTTATTTTCGAAGATTCTCCTACCTGCATGAATTACGATTCCAAAGAAAACCCCGGCCCTTGCGGTGAATGCGTTCTAATGCAGTTGGTGCCACGCGAGCTCCGCTCCGAGAGAATCCCCTGCCGCCAGATCCCCCTGAACGCATCGGGAGAAACGCTGGATTCCTTGTATCGTTCCGCCGACCAATACGAGGTGGAAGATACGGTCGGAAGCTGGCTGCGGGCCACCATTCAGCGCTTGGAAGAGGAGCGGGCGGCTGTTCAACGGGATCACAACAAACAGCCGTCCCCGTTTGGCAAAGCTATAAAAGGAACCGCTTTGCACCAGAGCCTTCATCCGAAGTGTGCAAACCCGGCTTGTCCGACCGCCTTTCATTGGCTACAAGGCGGCAAGTTCTTCCGATTTCGGAACGATCGGACTTCAGCAGTTTCCAGTGATTCGACTTGTTCGACGGTCAACCCACCCGCGGACGTCCACGGAGTGAAACATTTCTGGCTCTGTGAACGCTGCTCCCACGTCTACACCCTTGTCTACGAAGAATCACAAGGAGTGATGCTTAAGCTGCGCTGGTTCGAACTCCCAGTGGTCGAAGCTCGCAAGGAACTGACTGCAATATAGCGGGTCCGCCCCGCTTTGGCTGGCCTGGGAGCGCACACTAGGAATCCCCGGCCAGCCAATTCGTTTCCGAGTTGAACCGTTGTGTCCGCGCGCTCAGCCAGCATGGAGTTCAGGGTCGACAGCTGAAGGAGTGGTTACAAAACGATATGCCGGCGGATTCTGGATGTCCGCCCGCACGAACGAAACGACCCCTAGAGCTCAATGGCAACCTTGATGACGCCGTCCCGCCGCCCACCAAAAAGTTCATAGGCTTCAGTGATCCGATCCAGCGGGAACCTGTGTGTGAGTAGAGGCGCTAGGTCGAGGCGGCCGTGCAGGACGAGTTCCATCAGCCTCCGCATGCGTTCTTTGCCACCGGGGCACAGCGTGGTAATGATCTTGTGATCGCCCAGGCCCGCAGCGAAGGGCTCGAGCGGCACGGCAAGTTTGCCGGAGTAGACGCCCAAACTCGAGAGAGTGCCGCCGGGTCGAAGCACGCGAAGAGCATTCTCGAAAGTGGCCTGTGTGCCGAGCGCTTCGATTGCTACATCCACACCCTTGCCTCCAGTCAGCCGCTTCACTTCGGCTACAACGTCTTGTTGCTGATGATTCACGACCACATCTGCACCCATCCGCTTGGCCATCGCCATGCGGACCGGGTCCGATTCAACTGCAACGATGAGGCTCGCGCCCTTGAGCTTGGCTCCGGCCGTCGCGCAGAGCCCAATCGGCCCCTGCGCGAAGACGGCAACGGTGTCGCCGATCTGTAGATTGGCACTCTCTGCTGCGGAAATCCCGGTTGAAGCGATGTCTGCAAGAAGCACCACTTGTTCGTCGCGCAGATCATCGGGGATCTTCGCGAGATTGGCTTGCGCGTGAGGCACAAGCAGGTATTGGGCCTGCGCGCCGTTGATGATGTTCCCGAACTTCCATCCGCCGATGGCCCCACCGCATTGTGACAGGTCCCCTCGCAAGCAGTCGTTGCACTGGCCGCAGGGTGTGATCGCACCTACGAGGACACGGTCTCCAACCTTGTATCCGGTGACACCGACTCCCAGTTCGTGAATGTACCCTACAGGTTCGTGCCCGATGATAAGGCCTGACTTGACCGGGTATTCACCTTTCAGGATATGCAGGTCGGTGCCGCAAATAGTTGTGAGTGTTACTCGAATCACCGCTTCGCCCGGACCAGGCTTCGGGATTGCGACTTCCTCGATCCCGATTTGGTTGGGCCCACGGAAGACCAAAGCTTTCATTGTCGTAGGGGTTGCTTTCTTCTCGTTTATGGCGTGCTGAAGAGTGCTGGACATAACGCCCTCCTTGTGACGCCTATTTATACAGCTTGGGTCGGCGGCCGCGACGTGACCCTGGTCACAATTCGGTGTGATGAAAATCACAGGGCGGCAAATTCAGAGGTCGAGGACGGCGGTCACCATGCTCGGGTCTTCGCCCGGTTCGATGCGAAAGCCAAATCGATTGGCGAGGGAGCGCATACCGGCATTCTCGGGCAGGATATTCGCGAGGATGCGCGCGACCTTTTCATCGTGGCCAACCTGAATCAGGCGTCGCACTATCTCCGCGCCGAGACCAATGTTCTGCCAGCGGTCGGCGACGAGGACCGCAATCTCTGCTTCTCCATTCCCGCGCGATCGAGTCAGGCGACCGACCGCAAGAATCTGATGCTGCGCGGACGCCGGATCCAAATAGTCCGCCACCAGTGCCATCTCGCGGTCATAGTCGATGAAGCATTTGCGAATGAGCCGCTCGTGTGCCACCCGCGTGCTCAGCTTCTCCATGTGAAAGTAGCGCAGATAGACGCTGCGCTCGGAGAGCGACTCATGGAACTTCACCATGAACGGTTCATCTTCGGGCCGGATCGGACGCATGACCACTTGCAGGCCATTCTTTGCGGTCCATGGAGCCACATATTGCACCGGATACGGGCGGATCGCAGGCTTTGGCAGCTTGTCCGCAGCGACATTCGGGTCATGCAAAACCACTCGGGCGTCAAGTGCGAGGAGGCTCTCCGCTGATGCCAGGAGCGGATTGATATCGATTTCCTTGACGCTGCTTGATTGGTCGACGACCAATTGGCTGAAGCGCACAAGCACGCGCTCGAGAGCCGCGAGATCGACCGCCGCTCGACCCCGGACTCCCTTGAGAGCGGCGAAAATGCGGGTCTGCTCCATCAGCCGGTGCGCGAGTGTGGCATTGAGCGGCGGCAGCGCGAGAGCACGATCTCGATAGACTTCCACAAGCTGGCCGCCGGAGCCGAAAAGGATTACCGGGCCGAACTGGGGATCGATGCTGCTTCCAAGGATCAGCTCGTAGCCGTCAAGACGCACCATGGGTTGAACTGTGACGCCTTGAAACTGCGCCGCACCGGCTTTTTCAGTCACCGAAGATTCGATTGCGCGATATGCAACCCGCACGGAGTCATCATTCGAGAGATTCAACTTTACGCCGCCGACGTCAGTCTTGTGGGTGATCGTCTCGGAATGAACTTTCAGCACGATGGGGTAGCCGATTTCGCGAGCGAGAGTAACGGCTTCGGCTTCGTCGCGCGCGAGGCGAGTCTCGACCGTCGGAATGCCATAAAGCGCGAGAAGCTGCTTCGACTCGATTTCCGTCAGGAGCGTGCGACCAGACTTGCGCGCGGTCGCAAGAATCGCTTCGATTTGAGGCCTGGCGGCGGCACTTTCCCCGGCAGCATCTGCAGTTGTCGGCGTCTCATAAATGCCGCGCAGGTTGTAGGTGTAACGCCACATGAAATCGAAAGCGCGAGCGGCCGTATCCGGATAGGAGAACGTGGGAATCCCCGCTTGATTCAGAATCTCGATTCCTTGGGACACGAGCTTTCCACCCATCCAGCTCGCCAGGACCGGCTTGCCGTGGTCTTTGGCATAGGGTTTCAATCGCTCCGCGACGCGCGCAGGATCTGTCATGCCTTGCGGGGCAAGGATGACCAGGAGTCCATCGCTTGAAGGATCGGCGATGGCAATTTTGACTGCGCGGGCATAGTCGTCCGGAGTTGAATCCCCAAGGATGTCGATGGGGTTGTTGTGGCTCCAGTGCGGCGACAAGAATGTGCTGAGGGCCTCGATGGTTTCATTCGACAAAGGAGTGAGCTCGCCGCCATTCGCGACCAGCGCGTCGGTGGCCAAAACCCCGGGACCTCCTGCGTTCGTCAAAATCGTGAGGCGCGGGCCTCGGGGTCGCGGCTGGCGAGCGAGAACCTCCGCCATATGGAAGAGATCGGAAATGCTCTGAACGCGCAAAACACCGCAACGCCGCAGCGCCGCATCGAAAACCTCGTTGCTGCCTGTCAGCGCGCCGGTATGGGAGGAGGCCGCGCGGGAAGCCTCTTCGGAGCGTCCGGCTTTGATCACAATGACAGGCTTGCGAAGCGCGACTTCGCGGGCAGCGGACAAGAACGAACGTGCGTCTCCGACCGATTCCATGTACAAGAGAATGCTCTGCGTGTTGAAATCATCTCCGAAGTAATCCATCAGGTCGCCCCATCCGACATCTAGCATCGATCCCGTCGAAACGATTGCGCTGTAGCCTATCTGCTCCTGCAAGCTCCAATCGAGAATCGCCGTGAGTAGCGCGCCACTCTGGCTCAGGAATGCGACATTACCCGGCTTCGGCGCGTCGTGAGAGAACGTTGCGTTCAATCCTCGGGCCGGATTCATTATCCCGAGGCAATTCGGCCCAATCAGGCGCATCTTTCCGCGCCGGAGTTTCGCCTGAATCTGACGCTCGAGCTCAGCCCCCTCGGATCCCATTTCCTTGAATCCCGCGGATATCACGACCGCGGATTGCACACCCGCGTCGACGCACTCGCCGATAATTGCGGGAACGGACGGCGCAGGCGTGACGACCATGGCCAGGTCCACCTTCTGTGGCACGGCACCGATATTCGCATAGCAGCGGAGCCCCATGATCTCGCTGCGCTTCGGATTGATGGGATATACTTTCCCCCGAAAACGCCCTTGGCTTAGGTTCACGATCAGCGTGCGCCCGACGCTCTTTTCGCTATCGGTGGCCCCAATTACCGCGACAGATTGCGGAGAGAAGAGGTTATCCAACGTGGAACGATGACTCATTGTCTTGGGATTGTACCAGCCGGTGAAGGCTGATTGCCCCGCGCTCCTTGCTAAGGTAGTCCCAGCGACATCCGGAAGGGTAGCCCGGTCAGAAGTCAGTCAGCGCGTGTGTCGGCACCGCAACTCGCACTGCGTTCAACACTGCTGCAAGATCGATAATTTCCTGGGCCACGGCTCCGACAATCGGAGGCAGGTAGCCGGCCGCGGCCGCAAGCATTCCCACGATGCTCAGGGCCATGCCGCCAATTGCGCTCTGCAAAGCAATCCTTCGCATCCGGTGGCCAATGTGCATGAGCTCATCCACTCTGCTAAGCGATGTTTCGAGAACTACGGCATCGGCGGCTTCGGTCGTGATGTCGCTGTTCTGGCCGAATGCAACGCCGACCGTCGCTGCTTGCATGGCTGGGGCGTCGTTGATACCGTCGCCGAGAAAGAGAGTTTTCTCCTGTTTCGTCTCCGCCCGAACGATCTCAACTTTTTCTTCGGGGCTCGCGCCGAAATGAATTTCAGAGATGCCCACCTTGTCCGCCAGATAGCGCACCTCCGATTTGCGGTCCCCCGAAACGAGAATCACTTTCCGCACCGCGTGACGCGGTCTGAGATGGGCCACGAAGAGCCTGCTATCCTTTCGTGGCGCATCGTGGAAGCGAAAGGCTGCCGCGAAAACGCCGTCAAGAAGCACGAGGCACTCGAGCCCTCCAGCGATAGGAGGCAAATCCCAACCCTGGCCTTCCACTTTGTCGCGGCTCGTTATCACGATCTTTTGCCCTGCCACTGTTCCGCGCAAGCCTTCTCCGGGCCTTTCACTGATCTCCGAGGCAGCCTGGAACTGAAAGCCCTGCTTCCGTGCCGCTTTGAGAATTGCGCCCGCCAGGGGGTGCTTTGAATAAACCTCGAGGCTTGCGGCAAGCCGGAGGATATTCGTCTCTTGGAACGCAGGGGCACAAATGATTTCCGAAAGAGATGGCTTGCCGTACGTCAATGTGCCTGTCTTGTCGAAAATCAGTGCGCGACACTCATCGATCTGTTCCAATACGGCCGGATTCTTGACGATGATCCCACGTCGAGCGGAAAGCGAAATCGCGCCGATCACGGCGACCGGTATCGCGAGCAACAGCGGACAGGGCGTTGCAATCACCAGTACCGCTAGGAAGCGATGAGACTGTCCGCTGACAACCCAGGCGAGTGTCGCCAGCGCCACCGCCAGCGGCGTATACCAGGCGCCCAGCATGTCTCCGAGACGTCGCAGCCGAGGCCGGCGCTGTTCGGTCTCGCGCATTACGTTCATGATGCGCGCATACCGCGAGTCAACAGCTAACTTTTCCGCGCGAATCGTAAGAGCTGTTTCTTCGTTGATGGCGCCGGAAAGCACTGCCGATCCGGGTATCTTGGAAATCTCGTATGGCTCGCCGGTCAGGTAGGCTTCGTCCATCTTGCCCTGGCCTTCGGTGACCACTCCATCAACCGGACAGATCTCATGCGGAAAGACAACCACTGTATCCCCAATTGCAATTTCATCCAGCGAGGCATCCGAGAGCGTGCCATTCGTCCTGCGATGCGCCGTTTGAGGCATTCGGCGAGCGAGCGCGTCCAAGACTGAAGACGCTCGTCGAGTGGCGAATTGCTCGAGCGCCGTGCCGCCCGAGAGCATCAACACCACAATCGCTGCCACTAGATACTCGCCGAGAAATGCGGCGGTTAAGATTGAAATCCCCGCGAGAAGGTCTGAGCCGAATTCCCCCACAGCAAGCTTCTTGAAGAGAGAGATGAGAAGTGGCACGCCACCAACGGCAAGAACGAAATATAGCGGCAGGAAGGAAGCCGGGCGCGGAGCGCTCAGTACATATCGCAATATCAGATGCAAGAAAATGCCGGAGAGGGCCAGAAAGGAGATATTCGCTTCGTTGATAAGGGGACCCGATCGACTGGCCCTGCCGGCGGGCAGGGTAAGGCTGCGACTCTGAGTGTGGTCCAGTCTCGCGGCCTTGGCAAGCGAACTCACCGAGCCCTCCTTCCTGCCCGCCGGTGCGACTCGCTCCGCGAACTAATCATCCGCGCACGGTCAGTACCGGGCAAGCGGCTTGCGTTACGACTTTGTGAGCCGTCGCCCATGGCAGGTGCGTCGATGCGTCCAAGTGCTGTTCTGCTCGGCGCACACCCAGAACGATGAGATCAGCGTGATACTGTTTTGCAACTTCGAGAATCTCCTCTGCCGGTACGCCTTGCTCAACAACAAAGCTCGGTTCGCACCAGAGTCTTGCCTCCGGAGGAACGAGAGCCTGAAGCCGGCGCAGCGAGCTGTCCACGAACTCATGCGGGTCCATCAATTCGCCTGTTCTTGGGTTGTGAAGCACGTGCAGCAAAACCAGCCGCGCCTGGTGCTCTTGTGCAAGGGAGATCGCATACGGAGCGGCCGCAAGCGATCCAGGTGAAAAGTCAGTTGCGAACAGAATCTCTTTCGCCTCCGTCGCTTGCTCTGGGTCCCCGGTCGCGCGTGGGCCCACCGTCAGGACCGGGCACGGCGCCTGGCGGAAGATCTCCTCGGCGATCGAACCCAACAGCGCTTTCCTAAAGCCGGTCCGGCCATGGGTCCCGATCACCACCAGATCGATATCGTTTTCTTCGATTATTTTTGAGAGCACGCCCCAAATGTCGCCCTCCCCGATCACCACTTTGTTTTCTACCCCGGGGAACATTCGTTCCAACCGCTCGGCTTCTTCCTTGGCCACTTCCTTAGCTGCATCAGCCAATGCCCCCCAACCAGCGGGTGGGACCATGGCATACATGTCTGCGGGCTTAACGTGCACTGCGATCACCTTCGCACCGTAGCGACGGGCAACCTCCACCGCGTAGGGCAGGGCAAAATCGGCTGCAAGGGAAAAGTCTGTGGCAAATAGGATGTTTTTCAGGGCTATCTTCGTTTTGGTATCGAGTCTTTTGACGGGTGTGTTCATGGCCCACCTCCTGATCAAGCTTCTACGCGGTCAATGGCAAATCGGCTGTGACAATCGACACCAGGCCGTGTGACCATCATCACAGGCAAGAAGAGCAGGGTCATGACGTATCGGCTGTAAGGCAACTAGCTTTAAGTCGTGCTAAGCAACCGCCATCAGCCGGTATTCAGAAGACTGCAGCGGGCGTGGTGACCCGGGCGAAGGAACGTGATGCGGGACACGTCGCGCGGTGATGCTGGTCACGGACACGTAACACCAGAAGGGATATACGTGTAGGGTGCGAGGACGAGGATGATCAGAGTGAGCGCCAAACAGAAGCGGACGCCCGCGCTGAAGGGTGCGCGAGCGGAGTATTCTGGCCAGGCTCCCTCGTAACGAGGCCGGTTGCGCCAGTCCATCTTCCTCCTCGTAGTTGTGAGGCAGCGGCCGGAAACGAAGCATATGGGAAGCGCCTGCAGGTCTCGACGCACCGGCCCTTGAGGTTGGGAAACTTCGCACCCGGCCGCTTCCTTCAGTTCCCGTGGGCCCCCGCGAGGGGCACGTTCCTTCGCGCTAACCTCTTGGGTGAGGAAGCGGAGCCTCGGAGGAGGAGCATAATGGACAAAGAGATGAGCTACTGTGTTACGTCAACCTGGAAAGGTGGACGTAGAGGCGTCGTATCGGCCGAAAGAATCGATCCACCGATCAACTTTTCAGCGCCTCCAGAGTTCAAGGGGGAGACCGGGTTTTGGACCCCAGAACATTTTCTTGTGGCCGCTGTCGCCAGCTGCTTTGTGGTTACCTTCTACGCTATCGCGGAGTCGTCGAAGCTGGACTTCTTAGGCCTGGAATTGTCCGTCGACGGGAAACTGGGAAAACCTGAAGGGAAATTGCGGTTCACAGGGATCGTTGTGAAGCCAACACTGGCCATTTCCCGAGATCAGGACCGCGAACGCGCAAATCGCTTGCTGGAAAAGGCTGAGCAAGGCTGCCTGATTGCTCGCTCGCTGGCGTGCCCAGTAACCATGGAACCGCTGGTGCAGGTCCCGGAGGAAGTCCCTGTCCGCTAGAAGCGTTTCGCCTCACGGGGCAGGGACGTGGAAGTCTACTTCGTCAAGGACCTGCAGTCAGGGAGGAATGGTGGGTTCCCAGTCGAACACCTCCTTGTTGATCGCAGCATGGAGCCTGCTACTGATGAAACACCCTAATCGCGATGCCGGCATGTCCTAAATCGGTCGGAGTAGCCGGCTGGCGCGGTCGATCAATCTTCACCCTCTGCCAGGGGTGGCGCGAAGTCCCGTAATCTCCTCGGCGTGAATGCAGTAAAGGACTGGGGAGGCGGGCTTGCGCCCACTGCGAGCTTGGGAAGCCGCATACCCGGGCTGCCACCACAGCGATCGCTTCCCGAGCAAGGATTGCGCCTGATTTCGCTCCTTCACGTATTCTGGCGTGTCACGGAGTTCTTTAAAGCGACCCAGCACGATGACACTGGCCCAGTTCTGTCGATTCAGCACTTCATCCGCTTGCACGCACACCAAAGGGTTTAGACGCATCCATTCAATCTTGCGTCCCATGGTCGAGAACCCATAGAGGTGGTCGGGCTCGTAAGCGAAATAAACGGGCAAGATGTACGGCTGATTTTTCCTAGCACAAGCCAGCCGCCCGAAACCGACCCGGGCGAGCAGGTTGCGACATTCTTGGAGGCTCATCTTGTCGATCCGCATTCAGTCCGTCCTTTGCCAGCCGCGAACTATAAGAAGGCAGGCAGCATGGTCAACCACCTTATGAATCGTGGTCACCTCGAAGTGTGTTGCTGCGCCTAGTCGTCCGCCGGCGCTAGGCCAACCCGTCCAGAAACCAGTTCCGGAGCGTTTTCCTGGATGAGGTACAGCGCTTCAAGTTCTCGCTCACGTCTGGGAGTAAAGTGACTCGGAATGTGCCGATCCTAGTTCGTAGAAACTACCAAGTCAACAGCAATGGCTGTATGAATCGCATCGGCGCGGCGTGGCCACTGGCGGAAGGGAAGGATTTTTGCTAGCCGCCTACAGTGGTGCTCTTTTAATTTGCGCTGTGTGACCGGAATCACACTGCGGCGTGACAGATATCACCGGCGGTTTCCGAAAAAACATCCAAGCTTGCAAGTGGTGCGTTCACCAAACCGCGAGGGTGCCATCGAGGTTGTGTACGACATTCTTAAAGGGTTGGAGAATGGCGACGTGTCTTCGCGATGGGATGCGACGACCTCAAACAAAAGCAATCCATAGAATCATTCAGCAGGCTTTGGCCGGGAGACTATATCGTTCAGGGCAGTGCGTAGAGCTAAGGAAGTCAACCTCGAAGAAGTAGAGTAGGGGCGAATGGCCGACGACAATATTCGAAGGCTTGTTGGGGAACTCATCCGCCTAATTCACGAGCAAGGCGAGATGCTGGAGCCGAAGCGACTGAGAACTCTAACGACCCAGGAAGTCCTTGAATGCAAGGAGCGCTACCAGAGAATCAAAGCCCTCACGGAACAACTTCGCCTCGATGCGCCGTGACCGAAGATCTGACGCCCGCACGACCACTCGCAGTTCGTTGTGGCCGAGCCATGAAACTGTAGCATCCGGAACCAGAGCTCAGAGGTTCAGGTCTGTATCAAAACCTTTGGTACGCGAAAATTCTGCCAGCAAGGTTTTCTGAAATTAGAGATATAAGGGAGCACTCGTAAGGACCCTTTGGTACGGGGCACGATTCGGCACGCAGTCCCCATCTATTTACCGCATCCCACCCGGCAGCGATGGCGCAGCTGCGAATGGGCACCGAGGCGCTGCCATCCTAGATTCCATTAAACCCAATAAACAGGGCGGTCTCAATGGGTCGACGCAACACTAGGCCGAAATCCACTTGCGGGGGCCTCAATAGCTAAGAATCGTTCGCAAGCGTTGATTCAAACGGAACACCATTCTGGCTAGGGTCTAAATGATTACAGCCGGACAAAGCGGTTTTTCATGGGGAAGTGCTGTCGGATCAACTGACTAGATGGTGTTGCATCGACCGGTTGAGCTCGCAAGAGATAGGGGTAGGGCTGAAGATAGGGGGTGAAAAAATTTATAGACACGACCTTTTTCGGTTCCAGGGATGACGTGTGCATTTGCGCCTGGCTTCAATCCCACATTTCGCCTCAATCCCGCATTGGGCCACTACCGTCGGACCCCGCGGTGCTGGCCACTGCGGACTCGAGTATGTCACCACTTGCAAACGCAGCGTTGGCCCCAGCGGTCGCCAAAGGGGCCTGGACGCATAGCACAGAGCGTTTGGAACCCCCTATTGCGGTTTAGCGGGAACCGATACATGGATGCCAACCTGGAATATGGGAAATAACCGAATTTCCTCGCGCCTAGGACTAATCACCGCATAAGCCCAGAAGCGTTGGCCAAAACTGCCGCCCGTAGCGCCTAGCACCAAATAAACGAGCCTTGAAAGCTGCTGGGAACCTCGTAATTCGGCGACATCCAGCTCTCAACGGGCGTGACCTATCGGCTGAGTCCCTACCTGGGGTGAATTCACAGCGCTGGAACGAATTCACATGGAACCTCGGAAGAAATCGGAAGGACCTAGAGACGAGGGATCTGGGAGGGACCTGAGGAGAATTCCAGATCACGCAATACAAGCGCGTTAATCAGGACTTGGGTCCGATACGTGGGGAAGCCTACTGCCGACAGTCACCTTAGGTACAGTGATATGAGAAGCGTCAATGAGCCCGGAGGCGAGAATGCAAGAATTTATCGGGCAGAACTCTGGGTTGTTAGCTGCTTCCTTTGTTCATGTTCCCAAGAGCTGGAAAGTGCGCAGAGTCAAAAGGAAGCGAGAGCCTGATCATCGACGGGCCCGACTTCTCTTCGACGGGTGCATGCTATTTTGTAATGCCGACCTGGCTGAGCAGCCAGGCACATTCAAAAGCCCTGTCGTGCAGCTGGTCGTAGCGCCCCGAAGCGCCGCCGTGGCCGGCAGGATCCATTTTCATTTTAAGCAGGATTGGATTGGTGCCGGTGTTCAGGGTGCGGGCTTTGGCGACGAACTTCGCCGCTTCCCAGTAGGCCACCTGACTATCATTCAGGCTTTCGGTGAGCAGCATGGGTGGATAGGCCGCTTGATGCAGGTTGTCGTAAGGACTGTAGGAAAGGATGTAATCGTAAGCGGCCTTGTCAATCGGGTTGCCCCACTCGGGATAGTCGGTCGTCGTCAGCGGCAGCGACGGGTCCATCATGTCATTCATGACATCAACAAAGGGCACGGCCAGGTGGACGGCCCTGAACAAGTCGGGACGCATGTTGACCACCGCGCCCATCAGCAGACCGCCGGCGCTGCCACCTTCGATCAGGAGACGATCTCTGGAAGTCCACTTCTGCTGGATGAGGTACTCGGCGCAGTCAATGAAATCGTTGAACGTGTTCCTCTTGTTCATAAGCTTGCCGTCGTCGTGCCACTGCTCGCCCATATCGTCGCCGCCGCGAATGTGAGCGATCACAAAAGCAAGGCCGCGGTCGAGCAAAACCAAGCGCGAGGGCGAAAAAGTGGCAGGCATACCGAATCCATAGGAACCATATCCGTAGAGCAGGAGTGGGCGCGTGCCGTCGCGTTCAAAGCCTTTCTTATAGACGATGGAAAGTGGCACCTTGACGCCGTCCCTGGCGGTCACCCACTGGCGTTCGGAGATGTACTGAGAAGGGACGTACCCACCGGGGACCTCTTGCTGCTTGAGAAGGATCGACTTGCCGGTCTCGATGTCGTAGTCGAAGACGCTCGAAGGTGTGATCAGGCTCTGATACGTGTAGCGATAGGTTGTTGACGCATACTCCGGTGTGTCGCCAGGAAATGCCGAATAGACGGGTTCGGGAAAGGAGATTGCGCGCCACTTTCCCGATTTGAAGTCGAAGATGCGCATACGGCTGAGCGCTTGTGACTTTTCAACTGAAACCGCAAAATCGCGGAACAAATCAATGTCCTGGAGGAGAACATCCTTGTCGTGCGGGATGAAGATCTTCCAGTTTTGCGGACTGGGATTATCTTCCGGCGCTGTGAAAACCTGGAAGTTCTTTGCGTTCTTGTCGCTTCGAATATAGAAGAGATTTTCGCGATGATCGAGGTAATAGCGGTGTTGCTTTTCACGAGGGAGGAAAAGGGTGAAGTCCGATTTCGGCTGATCGGCCTTGAGATAGCGGAACTCGGTCGTGTCGGTGCTCATGGCGGCGAGGATCAAGTACTTCTTGTCCCGGGTCTTGTCCACCCCTATGCTGAAGGTCTCATCCTTCTCTTCATACACAGGTTCGAATCCCTTCTGGCCCAGCGTGTGGTGCAATACACGGTTGGAACGTTTGGTCACCTCGTCCTCGGTGGTTAGAAACAGGGTGTGGTTGTCAGCGGCCCAGGCAACATTATCGACGCGTTCCATGGTATCCGGGAGCGTAGCGCCCGTACGCAGGTCCTTGACGTGAAGGCCAAACTGGCGGTAACCGACGTAGTCGATCGTATAGGCAAGCAGATTCTGATCGTCGCTCACCACGAAGGCTCCGAGGCCGACAAACTTTTTGCCTTGGCCCAACTCATTCAGGTCAAGCAGCACTTCTTCCTTGGCCTCCGGGCCGCCTTTCTTGCGGCACTGGATGGGGTACTGCTTGCCTTCCTCGGTGCGCGAATAATAGAGGTAGTCGCCGCGCCGGACGGGCACGCTCAGATCCGTTTGTTTGATGTGGGACAACATCTCGCTGTAGAGCGCATCCTCGAAGGACTTGAGGGGCTTAGTCATGGCCTCCGTGTAGGCGTTCTCCTTTTCGAGGTAGGTGATGACTTCCGGATTCAACTTGTCTCGAAGCCAGAAGTAGTTGTCGACCACTGTGGTCCCGTAGCGTGTTTCACGGTGCGCGATCGCCGGAGCGACGGGCGGCGGAGTCGTTTGGCCAACCAATGAAACAGCAGAGAACAATCCGATCAGCATGAGCGATCCGAGATAACGGGGAATCTGTGACATTTTTTACGCTCCCTTCAATCAGAATCGTTTAGACGAACTGCGTTCTATCAACAGAGGGTGGCCAACTCAGAAAACGGAAAGAAGGTGCGAACGCCGCTGGCTATCGTGGCAGGAATTCAGCGAGGCTCCTGCTGGCATGCGGGGGGAACAGCATCTTCGGAATCAGAAGCATGCCTGAATCACTAAGCCGGAATCTCATTTTTAACTTCAAACACGGCGCCGATATTACGCCTGTATATGGCGAATTGACAAGGCGCGTGCGCATAGAACAGCAGTCTCGGAAGATTGGTAGCGGTGAGCTTTGAGCAGCCGGTTTCGATCCGGGTAATGCGCTGGGGCAAGCACGCGCAACGGTCGCGACCTATTTTCGCGGGGTGAATTTCGCTGTGTCGAGA
>JBARRP010000299.1:0-5304 GCA_049644285.1 Candidatus Acidiferrales bacterium
AGCGAATTTGGTCGAGTGTGCGATCACGGGAGAGAAAATCGCGGCGCATCTGTGTATTGCTGTCCTGTATCTCTCGCGCTATCTGCAGGGAATAGATCCCCGCAGCGGCCATTATCGCAAGCAGCCCCCCGAAACCGGCGATCAGCACAATCCGAGTCCCGAACCGGTTCGGCTTGTGGGCACGATCGAGCGGTGAGGAATTCTCGTTAGAGTCGCCCATTACCTTTGACCTTCGTTCTCAGCCTATCGGATGCCCCTAAACAGAAATGCCTAACGCTAGGAATTCGTTGGACAGCAGCGAGCAGAAACCTGCCCTTTGTCGTTGAAGCCTAACAAAAGATAAGTCTTTTCATGCACGATCTCGACATGCTCCGCCATTTCAGTTGCTAGTCTGGTCTCGGCGGGCAATTAGAAGCGAATCCGGGAACTTTCTGGGTCGCGCGAACTACCGTACCACGCACGGAAGCAAAAATCGCGATACCTAGAATGACGACGATGACCAAGAGAGAGAATCCGACAGGAATCTTGATCCAGTGGATAACGAGCATTTTGATGCCCACAAACGTCAAGATAACAGAGAGTCCGAGATGCAAGTAGCGAAACCTGGGAAGGGCATTGGCAAGCAAAAAATAAAGAGAACGAAGGCCCAACAAGGCGAAGATGTTCGAAGTATAGATGAGAAAAATGTCTCGGGTGACTGCGAAAACCGCTGGAATCGAGTCAAGTGCGAAGAGAATGTCAGCTAGTTCAACCAGAATCAGCACAACGAAGAGGGGCGTGATGGCAAGCTTTCCGCGGCGGCGAACTAGGAACGCGCCCTGGGGAGCGCTTTCAAGGACACCGGGAAGCTTGCTCGCCAGCCGAAGCAATCTCAGGTGCCGCGGTATTTCACTTCCACGCCCGGAAATAAGCAGTGTGGCACCGGTAACAAGCAGCACCCCGCCGAATAAGTAGAGGACCCAATCGAAGCGCGCGACTAGTGCCACGCCACCGGCAATAAATGCACCGCGCATTAGTAGTGCCCCCAGGACTCCCCCAAATAGAACCTTATGCTGGTACTCGGCAGGTACGGCGTAAGTGCTGAAAAGCATGGCAAAAACGAAAATGTTATCCAGCGAGAGGGATTTTTCCAGGACATAGGCGGTCAGGAATTCAAGCGCAGCCTCGGACCCACGGAGAAAGTACACGCCCAAATTGAAAATCAGTGCCAGGCCCACCAAAAAAAGGCTCCAAAGCAAGGCTTCCTTGAAGCCACAAGAACGGCTTCGGCGCTGGAAAATTCCGAGATCCAGCACCAGCAGTGCCAGCACAAAAAGACCAAAGAGAGCGAGGCCGAATACGTTAGTCATCTGTTTCGGCCTTCCCGCGTAAGCAATGCCCTATCTTTCTCGAAATGGCAAAAATCTCAGAAACCGGAATTAGCCCAGCTAATTTGTACTTTCCGATGGAAGCAAGCCCAGCCGAAGCAATGCAACCACACTCCGCGCAGACAGGTTCGCCACCGAACTGGCACGGCACGATGCGGGTAGCCAGGTCCGCCGATAGGCAGGTCGTCGCTTGGGCAAAAATGCATTCCTGCGGCGAGGTCGGCGGATGCAGATACCCCTCAAGAACCACGTTGGGCATATCTATTTTTGGAAAAGAACCACGCAGGCGTGAAAGTTCAGCGACAGCACTGATTCGGTCTCCTGGCGTCAGCCGCTCCTCAGTTTCCTGTTCTCGCTGGGGAGTAAAAAGACTGAACCAGATCTTCCGAACCTCTTCACGCTCGGACCAGAAACGTGCAAAATCACTCAAATAATCTGGGCGCTGAATCTGCTGCCTCGTTATCGTACAGTGCACGATGATCCGGTGGCCGACAATATGCCTAAGAATGCGGTCGTAAGTGGCGGGAGAGCGCCGCTTGTCATGTTCTGGTGGTAAGCCATCGATGGAGACTAGGAGATGAAGGTTCGGCAGGTCTTTCCAAGCCAGAGGAATGGGGCGAACCGCGCTCGTGACTAGTTGCACTTCGACACCCATAGCATTTAGTTTCGGAAGTAAGACATCCAGTTCCCTGTAGCGGACCAGCGGTTCACCTCCGACGATCGAAAGGTGTAAGGGGCGGAAGCGGCGAACCAATGCCAATACGCCGGCGATCAAGTCCTGACCTCTGAAGTCGGTCAGCTGGCGCAAGGGACCCGCAGTTCCGAGATGGGCTGGTTCGTAAGCGTAGCAGCCGGGACATCGCAGAGGACACTCTCGGGTGATCTCGACCGAGAGAAGCGGTCTGCGACCGCGGAGGATACTGCCCCAGGCTCGAACAATATCGGTACGCTTCATTGATTCAACCTCTCGAGTTCCCCACCCCTTGCCTGAGCTTGCCTCTCACGCCAAAACCTGAAGGCAGAAAGATGGTGACCCAATAGACCGCTGGGCCCCTCTCTTAATCGGGTCGTGTTGAAAGAGCCAGCACGTGTTTTTCCCAACCGCTCAATCGGGGCGGGCTTCGATGCGCATTGTTCAGACTCGCGTTCAGAACTCCAGCGAGGTGACAGCAGGCTTCGTCCACAATCCTGTTCACCTCTTCGTCTGTAGGGAAAGAATTGGCACACCGTCGCAGTAATTCTGCGTGGAATTCTTCCGGTTGCCTGCGACCCGCCAGTGCCAAGCAAGCAAATGCCCACCAAAACTGAGCTTCCAACTGATTCTTGTCTTCCATTCTTGTTCTCCTCAAGTGGTTTTTCTTTGACCAAGGCTCCGGGTGCACGACAACCCACAGCAGAACAGGAAGCACGCTTCGAGCGATTTTGCGCTGCGCTCGATAGAGACATCACGCTCAACGCCTCTCGCTTCTGAACCTGGCGGCCGAGGAACCTATTTCGGAATCAGCCGGTCTTTCTCGCAGCTGATTCGGCGAATGCTCCACCGATATATGCTAAGGCCGCAAAGGCCCAAGAGGCCTGACACAACTCTTCGAGTGCCCCAAGCGCAGAGAATCCCATTCCCAAACGTATCAACGGTGCCGCGACCGCGAACGTCAGAAAAATTCCTGGAGAGATGAGCGCGTAAGTGCCCCAGCCTCTCTTGTTTCCTACGCGGAAGCGAGAAAGTAGTACAGGCCCCAGCAACAGGGCGAGACCAATGGCCGTGCGGAGCGGGTAGTTAGGCAGCCCCATCGCTGTCACTCGCGCGAAGAGATGATTTGTCAGTACCTTGGCCTCTACTGCGCAACGTGTGGACGAGTATTCATCGCCCACGCCTACTCAATGGTACGGTGGGTGGTGGCAGACTCGGAGAATTGGTTCAGTCAAATTGGAAACGCAGCGGTACAACTGCCGCTTTCAGTTCAATTGCCAACCGCATTGCTGCAGCAGCCACGAGACTGTCCAAGTCCGCAGGTCAGACCTATGGCACTTGCTGCGACCGAGCCACAACCGCTCCCTCGCGGGCGTTGTAGACAAAGTAGTCGCCCGGCGATTCCGCCGCACGCTGCTCCATGCATCGTTTGGCGTTCTCAAGTCCGCTGATGGATTCCAGCCATAGCGGACCGCAGTCGGAATCTACTGCGAAGAGGTCGTACGTCGCGTCCTTCATGTTGCACCTGCCGAATAGAGATAGATTCACGCTCCCAATCGAGGTAAATGCGCTCAGCTTGGGTTGGGGCGCGGGAAAGACAGCAGGTGCAGCTGCTCATCTTCCCGCGCGCTTTACGGAGAGAGTCACAGCTTGTCCCCCGCAATCTCTCCCGCCGACCCATTATCGGCAGACCAACTGAGGGACGAAATACCACCAACCGAGTAGGGCCATCGGCACAATCACAGTACGGGCTCCCGTCACCGCCTCCGCGTAATCAATTCGGACGGCGCTTCAGCGTCGGTCGGTCATCATCGCTACTGGTCTGATCGTCAGCTTTACCTGTGGAAGTCTTATTCGGATTCGGTTCGGTCCGCTTGCGAAGCGTCGGCTTGTCCTTGTCGCGAGCGGCCTGCTGAGCCTTTTGGCCCGCCTCAATGGACCGCAGGCGCTGCTTCACGAGATCGAATTCCGAAGTCGAGACGACATACTCGTCCCGTACCGCCAGGGTGGTTGCGATTTGCTTCTGAGCCGCGTCGATACGATCCGGTGTGGGCGGATGCGAGGAAAAGATTCGCGGGATCGTACCGGGATGCTTCTTCTCGTCTGCCTGGACCTTCTCAAAGAAGGAGACGAAAGAGTTGGGATCGTACCCAGTCTTATACATGTACTGCAGGCCCAGGTAATCCGCTTCGGCTTCGGCGCTGCGCGAGAACTTCAGGAAGCTCAGCGGCAGCGCGAAGTTCAAGCCCTGATAAATTCCGTAGCCCGCCCAGCCGCCCGGCCCCAGCAGAATCAATGGGATAGTGGCGAGCTGCGCGATTTGGCCCTTGGTGGCATTGCGGGTGCCATGACGCGCGGAGACGTGGGCAATTTCATGGGCCATCACCCCGGCCAGCTCCGATTCCTCATCGGCCCGGAGAACCAAGCCGCTGTTTACGTAGAAGAATCCGCCGGGGAGTGCGAAGGCATTGACCTGATCGGAATCGATCACCTTGATTGTGAAAGGGACTTGCGCGTCGGAATTGCGCACCAAGTTCTGGCCGACCCGGTTCACATATTCGTTGACCACCGGGTCATCGATGAATTTCGCGGAGCGGTCGACTTCCTGAGCGAGCTGCTTTCCGAGCGCAATCTCACGCTCCAAAGAGTAGAAGTTCGGGCCGTGTCCCACCTTTCGGTTCCCGATTGCGTTCACATCTGCTCCGCTGCCGCTTTTCGCCTGTGCCTGCTGCGGCTGTTGTATCGGCTGCGTTTGCTGCGTTTGTTGCCGGGGGGCCGCGAAACCGACCGGAATGGCCATCATCATAACGAGCGCGGCGGACCCGATTTGCCTTCTCCAAAATCTCATCTTTGTCACCTCGGCGCGACCCTGCTAAATATCAGACGCAGATTCGAGCGCTGCGGGCGTTGTCCCAGGAGCAAGGGCAAGGGCGCGGGAAAGAAAACAGCCGCACTTGCTCATCTTTGCCACGCTCGGACGAGAGAATCACGTGCTCCCGCTTCTCTCCCGCTCGTCCATTGTCCGAAGACGAGCCGACGAAAGAAATACCGCCAACCGGGTAGGGCCATCAGCAGAGTCACAGTACGGGCTCCTGTCACCAACCCGGAGCCTCTAAAAACGGCTCTGAGCAGGAATTCGTAAAGATGCGTTGAAATAGGGGTTTTCAATGATCGAGCCAGTTCGGCTAGACTCTGCCGAATGCGAGACAATGATTTCACGAAAATCCTGCGATGGCCGGGTTACCG
>JBARRP010000300.1:0-6881 GCA_049644285.1 Candidatus Acidiferrales bacterium
CTGAGGCTATCCGAGTCGCGCCGAATTGCCCACCTCCAGAAAGTGTTGCTTGCCTCCTCTTTCAGAGAAGGAAGAGGCTCAAACCTGAGAGTGACTGCAAATGGCCATGAGAATTACGATTCCCCCCCGATATCGAACAGAGGTTCGTCGTCCTCTGTAGACGTGCGCTTTTGCAGCTCTGCTATCTTGGTCTCTACCATTTCCAAGTCACCCTGCGCCATTTCTCGTTCAAAACGCTTCCCGCTAGGGTCCTGCACTATCGACAGGTAATTTTGCCTCCGTTGTTCCAATTTTCGAAGTTCCTCTTTTGCGTCCATGGCTGACTACCCTCCCGTCATCCTCGCTGAATTCGAGGGGGAGACCAGAGTCCATTAGCGAGGAACCCCCGTCAACGGCGATGACCTGGCCGGTAATCCAGCTTGCTTCGACCGAGCAAAAGCAGAGCATCACGGCGTTTCCGATGGTTTCTTCGGAGTTTATTCGCCCTCTGATTTGTGCTCGGAAATGACACACACTAGAACCGAGGCTCAGGAGGTGTGTGAAGGCTCCGGGCTCATACGTGTTCTAGAGGCACTTATCAGCTCGATTTGACCATTCGAGCTGGACTACATAGTTGCCTAGGTTCTTGGTCTTCCAGGCGCAGATATCACCGATCTCTCCGTTGGCATCGTCGTACCACCCCTGACCGGGAATCGGATCGGTGATCGCTTCACAAAGCTCGTGGGAACTCGTTGAAGTCAACGCATCAATCTGCGTTAGACCGCCCACGCATCCCGCACAATCAGGAAAGGGCATGACTGCATAAAAGATCTGGTTACGGATGACGTCGTGATACCCACAGAATTGCTGGCAAGAACTGCTTCCGCCTTGCACGACAATCGTTCCGGACGGCGGAAAGACAAAATACAGCGTGTTCGGCGACGGCTGAGGGAAAGCCTTGTTTTGGGATATTTCTTGTTGCAGGAGTTGCTGAATAGCTTGGTCTGTCACCGAGGCGGCGGGCGCAGGCGTGTTGAGCGTAACACTGCCCGTTCGCTTTCCATGCGCGATGGTTTGTCCCGCAACGCTGTATTCGTTGAGTTGGTCGATTAGACTGCTTGTGAGAACAAAATCGAAGAACTGGTTCATTCGTGAGAGAAGGCCCGCCAATGGTTGCTGTTGCCAACTAGCTCCCCAGAATATCGTGAAGACCTCTACGGATGTGATCAGAGGACCATTCTGATAAACCAGGTGGGGAGCGGCGGCTGGCGCGGCTATCTGCAGCTCCGGCCTGTGAAGTGGAACAATTCGAATGGCGTCGGTGCGTGAACGTGGCGTCATGCGTGCCCTTTCCAAATCATAGTGGATGCGATCCCGGCAGCACTTACGGTGAAGATGGTGGCGGCGCCGGCTTCTGAGTGAAGTCAAAACAGTCTGACATGTCGTCGGCCGCCGTGTCACGAGCATTGAGAGAGGGTAGTCCGAACATGGTCTCGCAGAACTTGAGGAGGCTGACATGCGAGTGCAAAACTTTAGAAATGTACCCGGCCTTGGCGTAAGGGCTGAGGACCAGGCAGCCGACGCGCGAACCGTAGCGAAACTGCGTACCGTCTGTCCATTTCTCAACTTCAGGCGGGTTAACATGATCGTACCAGCCGCCCCAATCGTCCCAGGTGATGAAAATCGCTGTCCGCGGCCAGAGACCACCCTGCACAATGGCGTTCACCTGGTCGACAGTCCATTGCATGCCGTTCGTGACGTTGCCGACAGGCGGATTTGCGCCTCGATCCTGCGGGTCGGGCGGATGTTCACTGAAAGCGTGGGGCGCATACACCCATGAAACTGCTGGTAGCTTTCCCGCCGCCGCGTCCTTCGCGAACTGGTCCGAAGACAGCTGCGGACGTCCGACCAGTGCCTTTATGTATGCGAACGCGTAGCCGCCGTAATTTCCCCAAGTGAGGCCGGCCGCGTCGAGGCCAGCGGGCAAGGACGGCAGATCGTAGAGTGGTTTGCCGGACGGATTGTCGATCACAGGAGAGTCCGCGGTAAGCACCATCAGATGGTTGGGCGTGGAAGGTCCGGCAACATCGGTGAAATAGTTGTCGCAAACGGTGAACTTACGCGCGTAGGCGAAGTAGCTCGGAATATCTGACTCGATGAATTGTTCACGCACTGCGCCTTTTGCCCGATTCAGCCATGCCTGGTGGCGATGGTCGGGGTCCCGGTTGGGCGGGTTCGGCGAGTGTGCCATCGTAGCACCGTTTGCGCCGGGCAATGTCCCGAAGTAATTGTCGAAGGCGTGGTTCTCTTTGAAAATCACGACCACGTGTTGGATTGGACCTTGAGGTGGCATCGATGTGGAATGGTGTCCTCGGAAGGAGCGTAGCCTATCCGCGGCAAAGAGAGCAATCCTTCGTATAATGTAAACGCGGGGTCCGTCCTTAATTATATGTACCTACTTCCATCCGGCACGCTTCAAGTGCCTGTTCCTATTCGCCTGAGAAAGGAAAGCAGGTGCACGCGATTTGCTGCGGGGGCCATCAGCAAAGCCTCTTCATGGCAGGGGCCCTCAACACGGAGAAAAAGCCTCGGTTCGTGTGCTAGCCGGTAGACCTCTTCGCCTAGCACAAAGGGCAGTACTGGATCATGGGTACAATGAACAATCAAAATAGGTGTGCGAATCTGCGCGAGCTTCGCGGCCGTGTCGAACTTCGAACGCACCACAGAACCGATCCCCGGCAGAAATGGGTAGGCGCGCCGTGCCACCGCCTTGCTTGAGGCGAACGGCGCCACCAACACGATACCAGCCGTATCGCGCTTTGCTGCCAGATCGACCGCGACGGCAGTTCCCAAAGATGCGCCAAAAGCGATGATCCGGTTCGGAGACATGCCACGGTTGTGCACCGCGTAATCCCAAGCGGCCTCCGCATCCTGGTAGAGTCCGTCCTCGCTCGGTTTCCCTTCACTACGACCGTAACCGCGATATTCCACCGCGAGCACGTTTGCCGGCAGATCGCGAAGGAAGTGATAGAGAGCCGTGCGGTTGGCAATATTAGCCGCGTTGCCGTGAAACACGAGGAAGGTAAACTGCGCTCCTTCCGCGGGGATCCACCATGAATGTAGCTTTACGTCGTCGGCTGTCCGCAACCAAATGTCTTGGATCGACAAGCCCTCTGGCTGCCAATCTCCACTCATTCGTCCGGGATTATTAGGGAAGAAAATGAGCCGGTCGCCGAAGAGCCGGGTCAAGAGGAGGATCACAGAGTAGGCAATGGCCAAAGTTATGAGAAGCCTGAGCAAGGGTTACACCGCTGTCCCGACCGAGAGGTTCAAAATCCTCATCGAGGCGATAAGACCGGATTCACCTCGTGTCGGGCCCGAAAGCAATTGACCGGCGCTGTCCCGGAGAATAACATTCTTGCTCATTCGGCTTGTCCAGAGGAGGTAGCTATGCCTCAGAATAATTACTTCTGCCAGGCCTGCCAGAAGGAGTTCTCCAAAATTCTAACGCTTGCCGAATACGAGAAAACAGGATTGTCTGCACTAACTGTGGCAGCAAGAATGTGGAGCAACGCTGGGCAGCCTTCTACGCCGTCACGTCCAGAAGAGCTGAGCGAATCGGCTTCCGCCGTAGAGGCAAGGAGATCCTGCGATGGGAGACGAAATCGGCACCATGGCTGGCGTGATCTGGAATGTACTCAACAGCAAGGATGAATTGTCTCTGGTGCAGCTGAAGAAGGAAGTGAAAGCCAACTCACCTCTCTTCGATTGGGCCGTCGGCTGGCTAGCGCGCGAAGACAAAATAGTGATCACACCGGGGAAACGCACTTTCTGCGTCCGCTTGAAAAAAGAGCAGGCGAAGGCAGCGAGCGCCTATTAAGTTGATCGGTTTCTCCTTCGCATCTCGGCCCCCTTCGATCCGAGCGCCGTTTGGTTGGACATCACACAGTTTACTCAGATCGTCGCGAGGCCGACGTCGTTATGACATCAGAGATCGGAGGTTCAAATCCTCTCAGGCACGCCACCAGCCAAGGCGACACAATCATGCTCGTAAGCGATGGTGTGTGGCTGAATCTCACTCCAGCCTCGCTGAACGAGATCGTCTTGCGCGTAGGTGCCCGCACGTTCTCCGAAGTGCCCAATGCCGTGCTGGAAGCCGCGCGACGAACCGGGACTGCCGATGACATGACCGCTGTCGCACTGCGACTTCTTGAATGATCGACAAGAGACCATGAGCGCTGTTTTTCTCTTCTTGGAGTTGCCGCCTTGGTGCAGGGACCCGACCACATGTGTCATAGCCGCGGCAACAGTGTTCTATGTCATCGTCACGCTGGTGCTTTGGCTCTCCACGAGAAAGGCGGCGAATGCGGCAATGATCTCCGCCGAGGCGGCGAAGAAATCGGCAGACGCAATAACTGAAGCGACCGTAGCCGCCAAGAGGTGGGCTGACATCGCGGCCGATTTACACCGACCCGTCATAGGCATTTCAAGGCTGTACCTGAGAAGCGATCGGAGCAGTCGAACCTGGGTCATCGCCCTGGTATTGAAAAATTACGGGACGTTGCCCGCTGTGAATGTCAGTGCCGTCGCGGAGTTCCTCTTGGATATTTCCCCTCTTTGGACCGTAACGGAGCTTTCGTCGGCTGAGGTGGCCCCGGGCGCTGACTATGAGGCGGTGAATCAGCTGGATCTAGGCGAGAAGGAGCACAACTCCGTGCTGGAAGGAAACAAATTCCTGGTCGTCAGAGTCCACATCACTTACGAGGCGCCCGACAAGCGCCGTTTTGAGTATGCAGCAGAAGCCCGGCTCAAACACATCACCGGCGTCTTCCAGATCGTCAAGTCGGAGACGCGAAACCTCTGAAAGCACTCACCTCGGGGTCTTATGGGCGAGCCTCAGTCAGACTAGCGATTCTTGAGGTTGCTCCTGGCCATTGCGCGCACTGAGCGCCGTCCCAGATGCAGGAACGCAATCGCAAATTACTGCGTTAGATTGTTTCCGGCAACGATTTGCCGCGAGTCTCTGGCAAGAACGGTCCGACCGCGAGACCCAGAAGATAGATCGTGGCCACGATCATCGCGGCATTCCCATAGCCGCCAAATCTCACGATCAACGTGCCGGCCATAAGCGTGCCCCCTGCGGCGATCAAGCGCGGAGCGTTGAAGATGAAGCCCACGCCTGTCGCGCGCATCCGCGTCGGGTAAAGCTCGGGAAGCCACACCGACATCCAGGTCAGTTGTCCCGAGCCAAATAATCCGACAATCGCTGCGACCACCAAAAGCAGGTGGAGGTCATGCGTCCAGAGGAATAAGACTGGCGTAAACAAGAGAGAAAATCCAAAGAACGCGAGCGTGACCGGCTTTCGTCCAAAAGCGTCGGCAAGAAAGCCCAAGCCGACATAGCCGGCGATCGATCCCGCGTTATATGCCATTCCCGTGAAGCTCGCCCACTGCGGTGCCGAAAGGCCGGCTCTTGCCGCAACTGAGCCAATGTAAGGCGGAACCCACGTCGAGATGCCCCAGAAGCCCACAGCGGAGGTCGTAGCCATTAGAAACGCAATGATCGTCCGATTGCGGATCGTGGGCGTAGCGAATAGATCAAGAAGCGTAAAGCGCGTCAGAGCTTGATCTTCCATTGTTGTCCCATAACCGCGTCGTTTCCGCTCAATCGCGGCGCTACGCCGCTCGTTCGCCTTCTCCCAGAGGGTTGACTCCGGGATGGCACGCCGAATCCAAAAAGTCAGCAGTGCCGGAAGTACTCCAATCAAGTACATCGTTCGCCACGCGCCGGGGCCCGTCGGGCCTACAAATAGCCAGGCGACGGAGGCAAGGAAGAAGCCGATTCCGAAACCGCATTGGAATAGCCCGCTGCCTTTGCCGCGTGCTCCGTCGGGCCAGAATTCGGCCGTCATCGAAGTGCCAGTCACCCATTCAGAACCTATGGCCAGTCCGCCGAGGAAGCGAAAGACGGCAAAGGAAGTCCAATCCCAGGAAAACGCGCTGAGCCCGGTCATGATCGAGTAAGTCAGAATCGCGAAGATCATGGTTCGCTTGCGACCGATATAGTCGGCGAGAATGCCCGCCAGCAGGCCCCCGACTGCCCAGCCGCATAAGGTCGTCGCGATGATCGCTCCGGCATAGGCTGGGATCTGCGAATACTGCGCGGGCTGGAGCAGTTGATGTAGCGCCACACCAACGGTCAGGATTAAGGCATAGGCTTCGAAACCATCGAACATCCAACCGAGATTCGACGCGAGAAGCGTGTTCCATTGGGCGCGGCTAAGCGCGCGATACCAGGGCTGAGCTGAGGGTGATGTCAAATTCAATCCGAGCGTGTTCGGCGGGCTGCAGGCACCACCACCTTGGCCCCGATCTGCTTCTGGATCGAGCCCAGATCGAAAAAGACCGTCTCGCCCCAGAGCTTGTCTCCTCTAAAGTGCCATACGACCAGAGCTCGCACCCGCACGCGCTTTCCGCTGGGTCGCAGGCCGAGGTACTTGCCGCGATGCGTTCCGCTCCATTCGTTCTCGGTCACGATGCACTTGTCGTCCGCGGCAAGTATCCGCTTCAGCCGGACCTTGAAATCTGGAAAGCCGGCCCAATGTTTGCGATAACGCTCGGCCACCTTCTTAGGACCGACGAAGGGCTTCGGCACGCAGGCAAGATCGTTAAAGCAATCGGAGGTCATCCCATCAAGGAGATCTTTCATATCGTGCGTGCTTTCCGCCCTGATGTGCTCGCGAAGCACGGTGAGTCGTCTCTTCGGTATCCGCATCTAGCTAGCTTCTGCTTATCCGGTTGTTTCAGCAGAACTCGCAGCGATACTGTAAAGGGGTGTCGCGGCCGCTGTTTCCGAAAACCTTGCCCGAATTCCAGATCAAGTTCGCCACCGAAGAGGCTTG
>JBARRP010000301.1:0-43742 GCA_049644285.1 Candidatus Acidiferrales bacterium
TACAGGCTCAGAAGGCTCGAGCTTCCGGCCTCAGGGGCATTCGGCCTCCTCGCCGGAACAACACCCACCGCGCACTCACTCTCACACAAAACGAAGATACAAGGGGCACGGCACGCCGTGCCCGTTCCGAGCAAGATATATGGGACCTATGACGCATCAATTTTCTGCCGCCACGTTTCTGTAGCCTGTTGTTCTTTTAGACTTTGGCCAGCGCTTGCTCCAGATCGGCGATCAAGTCTTCCACGTCTTCGATGCCAACCGAGATCCGAACAAGTCCGTCTGTGATGCCAATTTGTTGTCGGACGTCCGCTGGCACTGACGCGTGGGTCATCAATGCTGGATGAGAAATCAAGGTTTCGACACCGCCGAGGCTTTCTGCTAAAGAACACAGGCGGACGTGGTCCAGCAGCTTTCGCGCCGCGGCGAGCGAGCCAAGGTCGAAAGACAACATGGCGCCGAAGCCGCGTTGCTGGCGTTTCGCCACTTCATGTTGTGGATGAGAGGCGAGGCCGGGGTAAATGGCGCGCTTGACCTTCGGATGCGATTCGAGGAACCGGGCGATCGCCATTCCGTTCTCGTTGTGGCGTTGCATTCGAACGGCCAACGTCTTCACTCCGCGGGACACAAGGAAGCAATCCATCGGCGCCAGGCCGGTGCCAGCCGACCGCTGGATGAAATAGATTCGTTCGGCGTCTTCGGGCCTCGTGAGGATGACGGCGCCGCCCGTGCAATCGCTATGACCGTTCAGATACTTCGTCATTGAGTGGACCACGATGTGCGCGCCCAGGCTGATGGGTTGCTGGAGATAGGGGCTCAGGAAAGTGTTATCTACCGCCACCGTGATGTTGCGCTGCCGGGCAAGCCGAGCCACCGCGGCAATATCGGTAACGTTCATAGTCGGATTCGTGGGCGTCTCGACGTAAAACATCTTCGTGTTCGGGCGGATCGCCTCGACCACTCTTTCGACGCACGATGTATCCACATAGCTGAATTCGAGGCCGAAATGAACGAGGAGCTGCGTAGTCAGCCGGAACACTCCTCCGTAAACGGCTTGAGAGAGAATCGTATGGTCGCCCGGACGGAGCAGGCGGAACACGGAATCAATCGCTGCCATCCCCGAAGAAAACACGTACGCTGACTGCCCGCCCTCGAGCTTGGCAATGCAACGCTCCAGAGCCTTGCGATTGGGATGGTTCGTGCGCGCGTAGTCGTAACCCTTGTCCTTCCCCAGGGCCTCCAGAACGTAAGTTGAGGTCTGGTAGATCGGTGCGACGATCGCGCCGGTCGCAGGATCAGGCTCCTGCCCCACATGGATTGCATCGGTCGAGAACCCCATCGTGTTTCCTCCTGGCTCGGAACCCTAGCGTCGCGTCACGGCTTTCCGCCGCGTGCCAATAATCCGAATCGGTTTTCAATTGCATAAACTGCGCCGCCTGTATAAGAGTAACAGCGAAAAGCCGCCGTTATCGGTCAAATGACGGACACGATTTCCCGGTAGTTGTCTCCGGGACGGGCCAAATACGGCAGGCCTCCGGTAGAATTGCCGGAAAAAGGTAGCGCAGGGCCGGGCGCGCAGTCAGATTGTCCGACCCGGCCTCGCCGGAGCAATGATCGAACATCGAAGGGGCGCTCGAGAGCATCACAGCATTAGACTTACGCCATAAAGGAAAGACTCGGCACGCGGGGAAATGTCATGACACGGAGAGCTCGTGTTCGCTGGGCTTCATCTAGAGTTGCTGCCGCGCTGTTAGCCTTCTCTCCCTTTTTTCTGGCGGCGACCATGTTCGCGCAAGAACCCTCCCCAAAGGGAAAGAAGGAGAAGAAGTCCGATCAGCCGCAGATGGTGAAGCTGAAGATTCGAGTCACGGCGGGAGATCAAGACAAGGCCGTCGATAACGCCAGCGTCTACATCCGTTATGACGAGCCCGGTGGCTTGTTCCATCGGAACAAGCAAGCGGAGTTGAATTTCAAGACCAACCAGGAAGGATCGGTGAAGGTTCCCGAGGTTCCTCGGGGAAAAGTTCTGATCCAAGTTGTTGCGAAAGGCTGGCACACGTTTGGAAAGTGGTATGACGTTGAGAACGAGGACGAAACGATTCAAATCAAATTAGAAAAGCGCACGAAATGGTATTGAGATTGCCTCGCAATCCGCCGGACAGTGGGAGCTTTCGACTGACGAAAAGTACTAGAAGGGATCTTCTGTTAGACCTCCCCAAAACCTCGGCCATAAGGGAATTCAAGAAAGGGTTTCATTTGCAGGCTTGCTTTGCACTCGGATAGTGCAAAGAGGAGCAAGCCATTGCATTATCGGATTGTTGGACCATCTCGAGCCGTGATTTCCACAAACTTTTCAACAAAACTGTTGAAAACTTTCACCGAATTCTAATGCGCGAGCGCGTCGGCAAGTGCCTGACGGGCCGAAAATTGCAAGATGGTGTCCCGCTCCGCGCCCAATGCTGCTTCCAAACGTGTTGTGTCCATCGTGTAAGAAGTCAGATAGTAGGGAATCGCCTCCGACGGAACCCCCGATAGTCCCAGGGCCCACATCAGTCTCAAGATGAGTTCAATTCGTTTGAGGGAGCCGACGCGCAGAATCGGAGTATTGGCGAGCCGCACGCATTCTTCGAAGGATATCGGCGGCCCACAGCCAGCCAGATTGAAGATTTCCAGAGCGCCGGGCCGAAAATGACTCAGCGTCCACTGCAGCACGCGCGCCACATCGTCCACGTGCACAAACTGAAGAAATCCGCCCGGGCTTTCCGGCGGCAACAGCGCTGGGACCCTCCACTTACGCGCCTGATAGAGTCGCGCCAGCCAGCCGCGGCCGCTTGCGCGCCCTCGAATCGCGCGAAGGATGTAGTTGTCCACCGTCGCCCCCGCATAGATGTGCGGCCGATAGAGATAAACGGCACAGCCGTTTAGTGATGGATACATTGTCTGGCAGAGGAGGTCGGCCTCTCTTTTATGAATGGCGTAGGGGAGTGTGTGAGCTTTCAGCGGCGCGTCTTCGCGGACGCGCTCGAGCAACTCCGGGCCATAGGCGGAGACGCTGGATAGAAAGACAAAAACTTGCACGCGAGTGGCATCTCGATTGCCCAAAGCAATCGCTTCGAGCAAGGCCCTTGCGGCTCCGACGTTCGCCTCCCACATCCGCCGAAGGTCAACGATCCCCGTTTGCAGCGGATCCAGCACGAACGCCAGGTGCAAGATCGCATCGAGTTGCTCCTCCTCGACAATTTTCGCCAATCGCCCCTGTCCGCTCCCGGTCGACAGATCCATTTGAACAAACTTGCCCGCCGGCGAGCCGGGGGAAGGCGGATACAAGTCCACTGAAATCAGATCGTACTCGGTGAGGAGGGGTGCGAGTCGCCGCCCAAGGTTCCCGGAGATACCGGTGACGAGAATGCGTTTGAGAGCGCGGCTCCTCGCGGACATATGTGCGCTCGGAAACGAGCCGTGCCAATCTATCATATACCGGCGCATACGGGCGCGGTGCCGGTGAAAGATGCTTGCTTTGGTTGGCCTCGCGGCCTATTGTAGGAAAGGGGAATCTCGGGAAGGCCCAGCAATCTCGCCGGCTTCGCGCCGGTTGCGTTTCCTCCAACGCAAGCTCCGCATCTCAAGGAATATGATGGACCTGATTGTCAACGGCGATGACTTCGGGTTGACCCGTGGCGTGAACGCCGGGATCATTCAAACTTTTCGCGAAGGGATTTTGACGAGCGCAACTCTCATGGCAAATGGTCCCGCATTCGAGGACGCGGTTGAACTCGCGCGCGCGAACCCCCAGTTGGGGGTAGGAATTCATCTTTGCTTGGTGGGTGGGCCGGCGGTGGCATCGGCGAAAGATATCCCGGCGCTGGCTGACCGTGACGGCCAGCTCCCGAAGACTCTCTTCGTGCTCTTGACGAGACTCTCTGGCGGGTGGATTCCGACACGGCAGATTGAGCGAGAGTTCCGTGCTCAAATCCAGCGGGTTCTCGATGCGGGAATCCGGCCGTCGCATCTGGACACCCACAAACATACGCACACGCATCCAAGGGTAATGGAAGCTTTGGGTCGCGTCGCGAACGAATTCGGAATCCGCAACGTCCGAAAGCCGTTCGAAGATTTTCGCACAGCTCTGGGGAGTCATGCGGATGGCCACACCAACACTCGCCAGGTCATTTCCGCGGTTGCGGCAGGAACGGCCGCGCCGCTGTTTCGCTTGTTGGTGCGGTCGTATGGCCTGCGGACACCGGATCACTTCTTTGGTTTAACCACGACCGGGCGCCTGTGTAGCAAGGAACTGCTCCAAATGCTCGAATTGCTCCCTCCGGGAACGAGTGAGCTGATGTGCCACCCCGGAGTGTGCGATGAAGAGCTCGAGAAATATCCAACGCGCCTCAAGCGCGAACGGCAGATCGAGCTCGAAGCTTTAACCGATCCCGACGTGCGCCGGGCTGCCGAGAAGCGCGGGATTCGGCTGATCTGTTATGAGGAGCTGAACCGAAACTATGCGCCAGCGTGACGCCGTGGCAGCGAAATACTCCGTGGTGGTGCCGCTCCACGACGAACAGCACAGCGTGCGCGAACTCCACCAGCGTCTGAGTGACGTCATGACCGGCCGCTACGAACCGGTGGAATTCATCTACGTGGACGATCACAGCACCGACGCCACGCCCGAGATCCTCTCCGAGTTGGCGGAATTCGATCCGCGCATCGTGGTCATCCGGCTCAAACGCAACTACGGTCAAACCACCGCGCTCGCGGCCGGCTTCGATCACGCCGCTGGAGAAATCATCCTCTCGATGGATGGCGACCTCCAGCATGATCCCGCCGACATCCCCACGATGCTCGAAGCCTTCGAAGACAACGATTGCGACATCGTGAGCGGCTGGCGGCAGAAACGCGTGGACAATTTCCTGTTGCGCCGGCTTCCTTCCCGCGTAGCCAACTGGATGATGGGCAAGCTCTCTGGCGTGGACATCCACGATTTCGGCACCACCTTCAAAGCGTATCGTCGCGAGACCATCAAGGACATCCGGCTCTACGGCGACCTGCATCGCTTCATTCCCGCGCTCGCTGCGGTCAACGGCGCGAAGGTGATCGAGGTTCCCATCCGCAACATCGAAAGGCCCAATGGCCGCTCGCATTACGGGATTTCCCGCACCTCCCGAGTCCTCTTCGACCTCATCACCATTCGCTTCCTGCTGCGATATATGACCCGGCCGCTTCATTTTTTTGGGCCCGCCGGGTTTCTGGGGATGTTCGGCGGCGCCGCTATCTTGTTCTTTCTCTTCGTCGAAAAAGTCGTCTATCGCATGTCTATTTTTCAGCAGCACGGTCCCTTGCTGGTCCTGGGGATGATGCTCTGCCTATTTGGTGTGCAATTGCTCGCGGTCGGCTTGGTGGGAGAGTTGCTCACCCGCACTCATTTTGACTCCTCTCACAAACCGGTTTATCGCATCGAACGTATCGGCGGCCGCGTCCGCCCGGCCCGCGTTCCCACGGAGCGATAGCGAGATTGTCTGGTGGGGATCTAAAACACAAAATACATAGTATGCGGGAGGCAGGTATGCGGAAATTCTATTTAATCGCGGGCGGAGCGCTCACATTCGCGGCGTTCCTCTGGGCGGCCGGCGATCCGTGGAGAGAGAAGCCCTACCAACAGTGGGATCAGAAGGATATCACTCGGATTCTGACAGATTCACCGTGGTCGAAGGTCGTACGCGTGGACGCGCCATGGCGCACTTCCGGGCAGCGCGACGACGATGAAGGAGAATCGGATGAAGGTCCGCAGGCTCCATCTGGTGGCGGAATGTCCCGCGGCGGGTACGGCGCTGGCGGAGGATCACAGCCTCCCGGCGGCGCCTCCGGAGGTGGCCCATCGGTTCCCCAGGCCGCTTTTGTCGTTCGCTGGGCTTCGTCCCAAACGATTCGGGAAGCGGTTTACCGCGACGCCGTGCTGAAGGGTCAAATGAAACAGGAAGACGTCGACAAGGCGTTGTTGCAGCCGGTAGGGGATTACGACGTCCTTGTCGTCGGCAAGGACATGTCTCAGTTCGCAAAATCGGACGAGAACGCGCTCAAAGGCCAGGCTTATCTCTCGACCAAGAAGACCAAGCAGAAGATTTCACCCGGCAGAGTGCAGATTCAGAAAAGCCAAGACGGCATGAACATCGTTGCATTGATCTTTTCCTTTCCCAAAAAGACTTCCAACGGTGAAAACGATATCGCGCCGGATGAGAAAGGCGTAGAATTCGTCCTCGCCGCGGGACAGGTGAAGCTCAAGGCCGGTTTTGACCCGTCGAAGATGGCCAATCAGCAGGGACGGGATCTTTAATCGCTGCGGTTTCGAGAGCCCAGCGGAAGTCTGCCCCGGAATACGGATGGAATTTCGAGCGAGGTGACCCGCCGATGAGTCCTTCCGAGGACAAGTTCTATCGGGCCCGCGTCGTTCATCGGCAGGACATCTCTTCCGATCTCTGGAAGATCCGCCTTGACCCCGGCGGCGCATTCAATTTCGTCGCCGGACAGTACGCCACCCTCGGAGTCCGCAACTCCGAAAGAGTGGTCGAACGAGCCTATTCGATCGTTTCCTCGCCCTATGAGAAGGAAGTTGAAATCTTTATCGAGCTTGTTCCGGAAGGCGAACTGACCCCACTTCTTTATAAATTGCCTGCCGGCAGTGAGCTCTCGATGCGCAAAATCGCGAAAGGGCGCTTCACGCTCGACCTCAAGAGCGGGCGCAAGAAGCATCTACTTTTGTGCACCGTCACCGGGATCGCCCCCTTCGTCAGCTACGTCCGCACCCTTTACCGCGATTGGAAGGACAGCAAAATGCCCGCTGACCTCCATTTGTACGTCGTCAACGGCGCGAGCCGTTCGTGGGAGTTCGGCTACCGCGAGGAGTTCGAGGGGATCGCACGCGAAGCTCCTTGGCTGACCTACGTGCCGACAATCAGCCGTCCCTGGGAAGACCCGGACTGGCGCGGGGAAGTTGGTCGCGTCGAGGATCTGATCCGCAAGTACACCGACCAATGGGGTTTGTCGGGTGCTGACACATCGGCATACCTTTGCGGCCATCCCCAGATGATCGAGCATGGCGAAGGGATCCTCAAACGGCGAGGCTTCGCCAAAGACGCGGTGAAGCAGGAGGTTTACTGGATTCCCGCAAAAGAAACCCCGTCCTGACGCGTTCCCGGGGGCATCCGGAAACTCACGTCAGGACGGGCAGCTGTCGCGGGCAAATGGGGCATAGGCTGTGTGGTCCGCGACAACCATCTGTTGGATCGCGCTCGAGAGCACGCACGCCGCCGCCGCGTGCAGGTTTTCGTTGGCGTCATCCGCACTCATGACAATCGCTCTTCCAAACCTTTACGTGCTCACTCCGATCCTTGATCTCTACCCTCATTTACATCTACGTATTCAACCTCGAGAAAGTTCCGCTGTTCATGGACACACGGCGAGAAAGCTTCCCAGGTTTCTTGGGCGTCTGACGGCGACTGGTTGGTCCTAGTGAATTCGCGTCAAACCCGGCGTTGTCATCCTGAGGCCCCGTTTTTTTTGGGGCCGAAGGATCTCCACTTAGCGCGTTGGCGTGATTGAAATTTTTCGCCCATGCGTTTGGTAGGAGTTGCGCGTGAAATATCGCATGCTTCTCATCCTGGCTGCAGCTTGAAGTACACGGCGGCCAGCGGGGGGAGTTTGATCTTCAGGGAATAGGGGCGGTTATCCCAGGGAATCGGCTCAGCGCGAACGCCACCTGCATTGCCGATGTCGCCGCCTTCGTAAAAAGCGGAGTCGGTATTCAGGATTTCACGGTAGAAACCCGGCTCCGGAACACCCACGCGGTAGTTTTCGCGCACGACCGGCGTGAAGTTGCACGCCACAACCAGGAAATTTGACGGGTCTTTCGCCCGCCGAAGAAACGTCAAGACACTCGCGTCGGCGTCGTTCGCATCGATCCACTCAAATCCGGGCCAATCGAACTCGACTTCATGGAGCGCGGCCTCGCGAGTGTAGACTTGGTTCAGCTCGCGTACGAGGCGCTGCAGCCCACGGTGCGGCCCCCACGCCAGTAGCGACCAATCCAGGCTCGCGCTCTCCGTCCATTCATGCCATTGACCAAATTCACCGCCCATGAACAGAAGTTTTTTTCCCGGATGCGCGTAAAAGTAGCCGTAAAGCAAACGCAAGTTCGCGAATTTCTGCCAATCGTCCCCGGGCATCTTGGCAAGCAGCGCGGCCTTCCCGTGCACCACCTCGTCATGGGAGAGCGGCAGCACAAAATTCTCGTGGAAGGCGTAAATCATCGAGAAGGTGAGCTGATTCTGGTGGTACTTGCGATAAAGCGGGTCTAAGGACATGTAGCTCAAGGTGTCGTTCATCCAGCCCATGTTCCATTTCAAATCGAATCCGAGGCCACCCACGTAGGTCGGACGCGAAACCGCCGGCCATGATGTGGATTCTTCAGCTACCATCAGCGCGCCCGGATGCCGGCTATGCAGGACTTCGTTCAGCTTCTTCAACAATGCTATCGCTTCCAGGTTCTCGCGCCCGCCGAACTCATTGGGGATCCATTCTCCAGCTTTGCGCGAATAGTCCAGGTACAGCATCGATGCCACCGCATCCACGCGCAGCCCGTCGGCGTGGTATTTGTCCAGCCAGAACAGCGCGTTCGAGAGCAGAAAATTCTGTACTTCACTGCGCCCGTAGTTGAAAACCAGCGTCCCCCAGTCGGGGTGAACGCCGCGCCGCGGGTCGGCGTGCTCGTAGAGATGCGTGCCGTCAAAATAGGCGAGCCCATGGGCATCGCGCGGAAAGTGCGCCGGAGTCCAATCGAGCAGAACTCCGAGGCCCTCTTGGTGGCAGCGATCCACAAAATGCATGAAATCGGACGGCGAGCCGTACCGGCTGGTCGCAGCAAAGTAGCCCACCGTCTGGTATCCCCACGACGCGTCGTAGGGATGCTCCATCACCGGCAGCATTTCCAAGTGCGTATAGCCCATTTCCTTCGCGTACGGGATCAGTTGGTCGGCAAGCTCGCGATAACTGAGCCAAGAGGAGCCGTCCCGGGCCGAGCGGCGCCACGAGCCTAGATGAACCTCGTAAATCGAAATCGGTGCGCTGAACCAGTCCCGCCGCGCTCGCTGTTCCATCCATTCCTTGTCATTCCACTGGTAGCGGTCGATGTCATAGACCACCGAGCCCGTCGCGGGGCGCACTTCGGCCGCGAAGCCGTAAGGGTCTGACTTGAGGCTCAGGTGATGATTGAACTGCGAGAGGCTCTCAAACTTGTAGAGCTGGCCTTCTTCGAGGCCCGGAATGAAAATCTCCCACACACCGGTTGCGCCGCGATTGCGCATCGGGTGAACACGCCCATCCCACGAATTGAAATCGCCCACCACGCTGACACGCCGCGCGTTCGGCGCCCACACGCCGAAGTGAACCCCGCGCACGCCCTCCACTTCACGGATGTGCGCGCCTAGTTTCTCGTATTTCAAATAATGCGTGCCCTCGCCCATCAGGTGAAGATCGAAATCCGTCAGCAGGGGAGCGAAAGCGTAAGGGTCGTACCAGTCTTCGATTCGGCCGCTAGGATACGAGACGCGAAGCCGATAAGCGGCCGGCGCGATCGGCTGCGAAGCAGGTAAGGGAACAGCCGCCTCAAAAAATCCGTCGGAGTGAATCCGCGCGGCGGGAAACACGCCGAAATTTTCGCTCCCGATCACACTCACGTCTTTCGCGTGGGGCTGAAATGTGCGGATTGCCAACCGCTCTTTGCCGTCTGCTCCCTTGACCACATGCGGCCCGAGCACATGGAAGGGATCGGAGTGCTCGGCTCGGAGAATCTGCTCGATCTCCGCACGCAGGGTGCTTCCGCGCTTCTTCTCCGCGCTTCCCGTTTCGCCTGCGGCTTTGCTCGTGGCCACTGCTCACCTCTTCTCAAAAACTCAACCTCCATCTTACCGGAGGTGTGGAACCCGACCAAGGCACTCCGAACGAAAATTTCCGCGACTTTTGCGATATAGTGTGCGCCGCCGCAAGCCGCGCTGGACGTTGAGAAGGGTTCTCTGTAACTGGTTCGCAGTGGCCGCCTCTCGCCCTGAGTGAAATGAAGGGTCAGGCCAGCCTGTCGTTTCCAACGCCTCGCCCGTCTAATGGCGTGCGCCGCGAAAGGAGGAGCGATCGTGAACAAGCCTTCTATCTGCGGCCTGCTTGTGCTCGTGAGCGGCGCTCCGGCGGCGGCGCAAAAAGAGGTCGTCCGCTTTCAACAGGCCTATGAACGGCTCGACTCCTACGTCGCGCAGGAAATGCAGGCGGAAGGGACTCCGGGCCTGGCCCTGGCCCTCACCAATCGCGACGGTCTTCTGCGCGTGGCCACTTACGGCTTTGCCGACATCAAGACACGCGCTCCCGTCACTCCGCAGACGCGCTTTGAAATCGGCTCAATCTCGAAGTCGTTCACCGCGATCTCGCTACTCCAACTTCACGACGAAGGTCGCTTCGATCCCAAGGCGCCTGTCTCAAAGTACCTCCCGTGGTTTTCAATTCGCTCGAAATACACGCCGGTCACCTCACACGACCTGCTTTCGCATTCCGGCGGCTTGCCCCGCGATCGTGATGATATCCCTTCCTCTCTCTATCAAGCCATCGCCGTAAGCGAGCGGGAAACCGGTTATGCCCCGGGCGCAAAGTTCGCCTACTCCAACATCGACTATCAGATTCTCGGCTACCTTCTTCAAAGCATCGAAGGGAAACCATACGCCGAAATCATTCAGAAGCGTATCCTCGACCCCTTGGGGATGACCTCGAGCGCCGCCCAATTCACTTCCGCGACGCGCAGCATTCTGGCCACCGGCTACGTCCCGCTCTACGACGACCGGCCGTCGCGGCGCAGCGACCCCCTGGAGGAGGGAACTTGGGGCGAATATGGCGCAGGGGACGGAAGCATCGTTGCGACTCCCGCCGACCTTGCTGCATATCTACGCATGCTCCTGAATCGCGGCGCTGGACCCAGGGGACGAATCCTCTCCGAGCAGGGATTTCAATTGCTCACTCACCGCGTCATCAAAGATGGCGACAATTCTTACTACGGGTACGGTCTGGATATCAGTGAGAAAGATGGCCACACGATCATCTCTCACAGCGGTGGCATGATCGGCTACTCAACTCGGTTGGAGGGTGATCTCGACGACGGGCTCGGTGCGATCGTGTTCGTTAACGGTCCCGGCGATCCGGGTCGCGTGGCCGAGTATGCCGTCGCTTTGCTTCGCGCGGTGCTTCACGAAAAGGAGTTGCCGCCAGTCCCGGGCCGCGAAACTTCCACTCGCATTGCCAATGCCGCGGATTATGCGGGCATGTACTCAACTGCAGATGGAAAGCAACTCACTCTCGTGGCGGAGAGTGAAAGCTTGGTCTTGGTGCGCGATAATCAGCGAATCCTGCTCGAGCGAAGCAGCGACGATTCCTTCCTGGTAGGTCACCCGGATTTTTCTCTATTTCCTGTCGTGTTCGGCCGCGATAAGGACAAGAAAGTGGTGGAAGCCTTTTATGGATCGGATTGGTATACAAACTCGCATTACGCGGGCCTGCGATCGTTCGAGGTGCCGCCCGAATGGGCCCCTTATCCCGGCCATTACCGCACACAGGATCCCTGGTTGAGCAATTTTCGAGTCGTTTTGTGCAAAGGCAAACTCTGGTTGGCCTACGTCGAAGGAAACGAAGAAGAGCTCGTGCCTCTTTCACCGGGCCTTTTTCAAGTTGGTGTGGAGCCGACGGCCGAGCGCTTGCAGCTCGATACCGTGATCGAAGGCAATGCCCAACGGGCCATTCTTTCAGGGAAGGCGTTCTACCGCACGTTTACGCCATAGCAATGTCTTGGAGTTACAAAGTGCTTGCTCTTCTTTCTCCAGTGTGCGCGGGGCGTTCCGCGTGACTGAGATGCTGAATTCTTGCTCGTTCGAGGACTAACTGTGATCTGGACCCAAGTTTACGATCCGTTGGGCCATTGGTGGCTTTCGACGCTGGTGGCCGCGTTACCCATCCTTGTGCTGCTCGGTTTGCTCGCCGGATTTAAGGTGCGAGCGCATATTTGCGCGGTCGCGGGTGCCGCGACCGCGGTGCTCTGCGCCATCATCGTCTTCGGAATGCCGGCGAAGCTGGCGTTCATGAGCTTCTTCTACGGCACGGCGTTCGGCCTGCTGAAGATCGTCTGGATTGTGGTCGCTGCCGTATTTCTTTATGACATTTCGGTGGGTACGGGGCAGTTTGAAATCATGAAGCAGTCAGTGGCGGCGATCACGCCGGACCGCCGGCTGCAGCTCTTGCTGGTAGCGTTCTGCTTTGGAGCCTTCATCGAGGGCGCGGCGGGATTTGGGTCGCCCGTGGCGATTGCAGGCGCGTTCATGATCGGCCTCGGATTTAAGCCGTTCCATGCAGCCGCTCTCAACCTTATCGCGAACACTGCGCCAGTAGCCTGGGGGTCGATCGGGACCCCGGTACACATCTTAGCGGCAGTATCAGCGCTGTCGGAGAGTGACTTGAGCGCGATGATCGGACGGATTCTTCCCTTGACCGCAGTCATCGTTCCATTCTGGCTGGTGCGCGCGATGGTGAGTTGGGCCGAGACGATCGAGGTATTACCGGCGATCCTGGTGGTGGGCATATCGTTCGCGGGCACACAATATTTCTGGTCCAACCACATGGACAGCAACCTTGTGGACATTGCCGCCGGCGTAGCGTCGATGGTTGCGACCGTGTTGTTCCTCCGCGTGTGGCGGCCCAAACGGGTTTGGCGGTTTGAAGATGAGCGCGAAGAAGACACCGCGAAGATGGCAAGAGCGGAGGCCGTGAGGCATTACACCGGTGGCCAAATCGCGAAGGCGTGGATGCCATTCGCAATTCTCTCGGTCTTTGTGCTGCTCTGGGGCTTGCCGTCGGTCAAGGCGGCGATGGGCAAGGCCACGACACCGGCGTACGCGGCGGGCGGTTGGGACGTGCCGTACTTGCACAAAGCGGTGTCTCGCTCCCAGCCCGTAGTCGCGAAGCCCACACCCGAAAACGCGAAATTTGATCTCAACTGGCTGACCGCCACAGGCACGGGCTGCTTCCTGGCGGCGCTGTTGGCTGGAACAATCCTGGGTCTGAGACCGAAGAGGATGCTTCAGATCTTCGGACATACTCTGTACCGCCTGCGATTTGCCATTGTAGCCATGTCGTGCATGCTGGGATTGGGTTATGTGACGCGATACTCCGGAATGGATGCGGTCCTGGGATTGGCCTTCACCCGAACTGGGTGGCTCTTTCCATTCTTCGGCACGTACATTGGATGGCTCGGCGTTGCCCTGACCGGCAGCGACACCTCCTCGAATGCGCTTTTCGGCAGCTTGCAGCGAATCACGGCCGAGCAGCTCCATCTGAGTCCCATTCTGATGTGCGCAACGAACAGCTCGGGCGGAGTAATGGGCAAAATGATCGACGCACAATCAATCTGCATTGCGACGGCGGCGACGAACCAAGTCGGCAACGAAGGAATTATTTTCCGGTTCGTGTTCTGGCATTCGGTGGCGCTGGCGGCGATCGTTGGCGTGATCGTGATGCTCTACGCGTATGTATTCCCGCATTTCATCCCTCACGGTTTGACCTTCATTCACTGATGGAGCAAGCTTCTCCCGCGGGCCTGACCTGGGGGCACACACTCGCGCCACACGAAAGGTTGTCATGACACGGACAACATTGTGGTCCAGGTACACGGTAACTCTGTGGCTGTTCGTCCTCGTGGCCATCTTCGCTTCGGCACACAAGCTTCCCGTCCTTGAAGAGAACCTCGGTGCCACGACGCAGGCGCCCGACTTGGTGCTGATCAACGGCAAGATTCTGACCGTCGATGCGAATGACTCGATAGCACAAGCTGTTGCGATCAGGAATGGCAAAATTGTGACGGTCGGGTCAAACCGTGATGTGATGCAGCGGGTTTCGAGCAGCACCCGTGTGATCGATCTCCACGGGCGGACAGCCACGCCTGGACTTATCGATAGCCATAACCACTTCGCCGACGGAGGAGTGAATGCGCTCTACCATGTCGACCTGAGTGATGCGGCACGTATCGACGACGTGCTCCGCAAACTCCGCGAAAAGGTCGCCACGTTGAAGCCGGGCGAATGGCTTGAGGGTAACGGATGGGATGAAGGCAAGCTGGCCGAGCGGCGTTATGTCTACGCATCGGATCTGGACAAGGTTACGCCGGACAATCCTGCCTGGCTGTTCCATACCACAGGTCATTACGGCGTGGCGAACAGCTATGCGATGAAGTTGGCGCACATTACCGCCGCAACCCAGAATCCGCCGGCAGGCACCATCGACCGCGATTCGCGGGGGCTTCCCACCGGCGTGCTCAAGGAATCGGCCATGGGTATGGTGATGCATCTCATTCCGCCAGCGACTCCTGAGCAAGAACGCGATGGAGCCCTGAAAATGATCGACGGCTTCCATCAAGAAGGCATGACCGCCGTGAAAGACCCTGACATCGAGCAACACACATGGGATGCGTACCGCCGGCTTCTCCAGGACGGCAAGTTGACGGTGCGCGTCTTCGTGCTGTGGCACGCGGGTTCGACCACAGAATCGGCGCGGCAAACTCTCGCGCGCATCTCCGCTCTTCCAAAGCCGCCTCAATCGCTTGGCGATGACAAACTACTTTCGGGTGGCGTCAAGATATACATGGATGGGAGCGGCGGGGCGCGCACCGCCTGGGTGTACAAAGAATGGAATAAGAACTCCACTGACACAGACACCGGTAATTACGGATATCCGGCCACCGACCCTGACGTGTACCGCCAGGAAGTTCGGTTGTTTCACCAAGCCGGCATCCACGTGGGTACGCACGCGGTCGGAGATCGCGCCATCGACTGGGTCGTGGATACCTACGCACAGGTGCTGAAGGAGAAACCAATACGCGGGCTTCGGCACAGTGTCATTCACGCGAACATCCCCACCGATCACGCCATTGAAACGATGGCCACCCTGCAGAAACAGTACGATGCCGGTTATCCGGAGTCACAATCCCCGTTCATGTGGTGGATCGGTGACACGTATGCGGGCACCTTTGGTCCCGAACGCTCGCTTCGCCTCATTCCTTTCAAGACCTATCTCACGAAAGGTGTCCAGTGGGGTGGAGGCTCGGATTACGACGTGACGCCCTTTCCTGCTCGTTACGGCATCTGGGCATCCATTGCTCGCGAAACGCTCAAAGGCGTTTACGGAGCGCATCCCTTCGGAACGTCGGAGTCGGTGAACGTTCACACCGCTCTTCGTTCCTATAGCGCATGGGCTGCGCACCAATTGTTTCTGGAAGACAAGATTGGCTCCATTGAGTCCGGCAAGGAAGCCGACATCGCCGTGTGGGACCGCGACATGTACACCGTCCCCACAAGCGATCTCAAGAATCTGAATTGTGAGATGACAATTTTCAGCGGACGAATCGTCTACAAGGACGCCAGCACCCCGATCACCGTCAGCAACGGTCACTAACAAACCAACCTCAGAAAAACTAGTCCCCCGTTACCTAAAAGGGGTGACATATGTTCGCGTTCACGCACGCCTGTGATGCTGAGCGAAGTGCGCCTTTTGCACTCCGGACGGTCTTGCGGAGCGAAGCATCTCCCGGTAAAATCAGGTTTCCTCGTTGCTCTCCTGGCACCTCCGAGCCCGAGATGACGTGCTAGTTTCCGTCCACAACCGACGCTAGACTTGTCTGCCGAAGCTGAGTAGGCTATGCGCGTCCTGGGGGCTTAGCAGCAGGGCAAATCAGAAAGAGGAGATAAGCGATGAAGAACAGGATAGCGCCCAGCGTCCTGCTGGCGATGGGTTTCTTGTTTGTTTGCGCAAGCCATGCCGCGGCTCAGCAGACCGAACAAAAGAAAACGCGTACTCCGAGTGAGGCGATCTTGCTGAACTGGAATGACGTTGGAAACCGCCTGATAACCATGGCCGAAGATTGGCCCGAGGACAAGTACTCGTATCGGCCCAACGACCAGGTCCGCACATTCGCGAAGAACCTGCTGCACGTCGCAGGCAGCAATTTCGGGCTGGTGAATCAGATTCGTGGCCAAAAGGTGGGGGATGAAGACAACGACCCGTCGCCCGACAAGTACAAGACCAAAGCACAGGTTGTCGACTTCCTGAAGAAGTCGGTGGCGGAGGGTGCCGCGACGATTCAAAAGGAAGGCGATGCTGGCGTCCTCAAGCACCTCGATTTGTGGGACGGCTACACGGAGCACATGGGCGAACACTACGGGCAGCTCGTCGTATATTACCGGAACAACGGCGTGATCCCGCCGGAATCGCGCCCAAAGAAATAATCGTTCCAATCGGAGGACACACCCGATGAAGACGGGCCGCGCTGGCCTGCTCGGAGTTCTCGTGCTGACATCGATGATGATCGGGAACCCGGCCCGTGCGCAGGACCGCACCCAGGCTCGTTCCGTCGTGATGACCCGCTATGGAATCGTTGCTGCGGAAAGCCCGCTTGCGGCGCAAGCCGGCGTCACGATTCTGGCCCGCGGTGGCAGCGCTGTCGATGCGGCGGTCGCGACCAATGCCGTCATGGGCGTCGTCGAGCCCATGATGAATGGCATCGGCGGCGACCTTTTTGTCATCGTTTACGACGCGAAGAGCGGCAAACTCTTTGGGCTGAATGCCAGCGGCTGGGCCCCCGCTGGGCTTTCCATCGAGAACCTCAACAAAAAGGGCGTCACCTCCATGCCCGAGCACGGAATCGATACCGTCACGGTTCCCGGCATCGTGGATGGCTGGTCTAAGCTCCTCTCGCGCTTCGGGCGCAAGGATTTCAAAGAAGTGCTGGCGCCAGCGATTCATTACGCTCAGGAAGGTTTTCCCGTGCCGGAGCTGGCTGCCGCGTATTGGCAGTGGGAGGATTATTTGCGCGGCGATGCGAACGCTGCCCGAACGTTCCTACCGTCGGGGCGAGCGCCGCGCATCGGCGAGATTTTCACCAATCCGGACTTGGCGTGGTCACTGAAACAGATCGCTGCCAGCGGCCGGGATGCATTTTATCGTGGCGAGATTGCTCAACGTATCCTCGCTTACTCGCAGAGACTTGGCGGCACAATGACGGCGGCAGATCTGGCTGATTATGCGAGCGAGTGGGTCGAGCCAATTTCCACGACTTACCACGCCTGGACTGTCTATGAAATCCCGCCGAACGGACAGGGAATTGCCGCGCTCGACATGTTGAATCTAATGGAGCAGTTTCCGCTCTCTCAGTTTGGGTTTCATTCCCCCGACGCATTCCACGTGATGATTGAAGCGAAAAAGCTGGCGTATGCCGATCTGCGCCGCTACATCGGCGACCCGAAATTCAGCAAGATCCCGGTGCAAGGCCTGCTTTCGAAGAACTACGCGAGCGATCGCGCCAAAAAGATTGATATGGCGAAGGCAAACTGCGATGTCGCGCCCGGGGAGCCGCTACCCACCACCGGCGACACTACGTACCTTTCCGTCGTCGACCGCGATGGCAACATGGTTTCCTTGATTCAAAGCAACTTTTCGGAATTTGGCTCGGGTCTGGTTGCCGACGGGACAGGCTTTGCGCTGCACAACCGCGGCGCCCTATTCACTTTGGATCGGGCTTCGCCGGATGTCCTGGCGGGCCACAAGCGTCCTCTGCACACCATCATTCCCGCATTTATGGCCAAGGGCGATGAGCGCATCGCCTTCGGCATCATGGGCGGTTTCAACCAGGCCCAGGCGCACGCTCAGTTCGTCTCAAACATTGTCGACTACCAGATGAACATCCAAGCCGCTTTGGAAGCGCCCCGCTTCACGAAGCACACCTTCTCCGGTTGCGACGTAGACATGGAGGACCGCATTCCGGAGAATGTCCGCGCAGCACTTGAATCCAGAGGCCACAAAATCAAAGTGTTCGGGAGCTTTTCGTCGCAAGTAGGCGGCGGCCAAGCTGTCCGCAGAGATTTCTCGAAGGGCCTGAATTTCGGCGCTTCCGATCCGCGCAAGGACGGCGAAGCCATCCCCGAGCCTGTTCCCGATCATTAGCTACTTCCGTCGCGAGCAACAGATCGCCACAGCTTTGTCCTACTGGTGCGCCGTGGTCCCGTTTTCTTGTTACCAGCAGAAACTACCGTCAGGGAAATACCTCTTCGAACGAACGAATCACCCCGTGTTTCTTGCCCGATTCCTCAAAGAACTGCGTTCGCACGCAAAGCGCCGTTTGCATTCCAGCTTGGATCGCCGCGTCCAATTCTTTTACAACATCGGAAATAAACAGGATTTCTCGCGCCGTCAATGCGAGCGCGCCCGCAATCCGCAAATAGCTTTGCGGGTCGGTCTTCACTCCCGTCGTCGTATCGAAATATGCCTGAATGAATTGGCTCAGGTCTCCCGCGGTTGTTGTAGCGAAGAGCAACTTCTGCGCAAGCACGCTGCCGGAGGAAAAGATCGAGACACGCTTCCCTTGCTGCGACCAGCGAGCAAACGCCGCAGGCACGTCAGGAAAGACTTCGCCGCGCAATTCTCCCTTCTCGTAGCCCTCCCGCCAGATCTTTCCCTGAAGGGATTTCAGCGCCGTGCATTTGCTGTCGCGGTCCATCAACCACCGCGCATACGCTATCGCCGAGGAGATTTTGGCCTCCGGAGAGTCTTCCTTCCAAAGTGGCGGTTCTCGCTTCTCCGCCGCGTCAAGCTCGGGCTGTTTTCGCAAGCCGTCTATAGCTTCACTGACGCTTGGTTCTCTCGGGGAGCGCTGAAGGAATTGCTCCAGCCGTTGCCGGGCATAGGGATACAGAGTTCGAGTGACGAAATCAATCGGCGTGGTTGTGCCTTCGATGTCCAGCAGGAGTGCGCGGACCTGGCTCTCGTCCAGGGCAACCGTCAACGCTGGCTCACCGCCGTACGAGGAGGGATGTACGACGGACCGAAGCAGACCGGCTCGTAGTCGCGGTCCACTTCGCTGTGAGTGTAGTGAGGAGTCCATCCGGTCGGGTTCTGAAACAGGCGAATGGCGCGAATCTGCCGATCGGAACAGAGGTCAAACCAATGCCACGTTCCACGAGGCACGCGAATCAAATCCCCTGCTTCCACCTCGATCGCCAGCACTGGCCCCTGGCGCGGATGAACGTGAAACAATCCTCTCCCGGCAATGATGTACCGCACCTCATCTTCATCGTGCCAATGTTCAACATTGAATCTTGCCAGCATGGCCTCCAGCCCGGGCGTTTGCGGATTCACGTCAATCACATCCGCGGTGATGTAGCCGCCCCGCGCTTTGAGCTGCTCGATTTGCGGCGCGTACGTGGAAAGAATCTCCTCGGCAGGCGCCGATGGTGCCGCCGCCTCGCCCTGTTCCCAGCGCTCATAGTCGATTCCAAAACCTGCCAGGTAGCGCGTGATCTCTGCGGGTTCGCTTAGGGAACGGCCTTCTTTGGGAATCCTGACCACAGCCATCAGCTTTTACCTCCTTGCCCTTTTGGCTGCTCGCCGAGTGCGTTCAGCATCCACCAGCACGGCTGCGCCCAACCACTTCCAACAAAAATTCCAAGATTTCGATGTGACGCTTTGCTTCCGCCGGATTCTGTCCCCACGCGTACAGCCCATGCCGTTGGAGCAGGAAACCGTGCGGGCTCGGATGCTGCTCAAGGACGGCCTGAGCCGTTTGTGCCAGCCGGTTCATGTCCTGGTAGTTTTCCAGAATCGGCAGCCATTCCCGATGCTCGTGGGTGCGAACCCCTTCGAGTCCCTTGAGCATCTCGAAGCCTTCAAGGCTCACGCCCCCATCCGGCGCGAACGCATCAGACACAATAGTGCTCCACACAGAATGGGTATGCAAGACGGTGCTCGCCCCTCGAGCGCGCACAATGGCGAGGTGTACCCTGGACTCGCTCGAGGGTTCGCCCTTACCACGCACAACTCTTGCCGCCTCGTCTATTTCCAGAAAGTGGGCAAGCGTCAGCGCGCCCTTGTCCAATCCCGTCGCCGTGATCGCCAGCCGCAGCGGCTGCCGGCTCACCACCGAACTCAGATTTCCGCTGGTCCCGAGCGCCCACCCGCGCTGGTGGAAGCTCCTTCCAATGTCCGCAAGCTCCGCAGCCAATTCACGAAAGCCAGGCGTTCGTACGGCCTTCCGGTGCTCAAAGTGTCGCGACGGTTTCCGTCTGGCGTGTCCCTCCCGTCTGACCATTCGCGAATTATCGCATGCTCGTGCAGGACGCTGAAAACCTACTTTGTTTGATGTCATCCCGAGCAGAGCGAGGGATCTGCTTTTGCTAACGTCTAGGACAGAGAGCGGACCTGGCGACCAGCAATCCATAGAAGTCCAGGGTGCAAAGCTGTATGCGACCGCCTTTCATTGGCTGACGATTGATGGTAGTTTCCAGTAGAAGATTAGATTTCAATCTGCTCCGACGCTTCCATGCCCGAGCGATTTGCCTTTTCCGATCTCCGCGACTTATTTGCCAAAGCCAATGAGCAAAAATCGGGTGACGCGTTAGCGGGCCTGGCCGCGCGGTCGGAGCAGGAGCGGATTGCAGCCAAGCGCAAGCTTGCGGATTTATCTCTTGCTGAGATCGTCCAGCAGCCCTTGATCGATCCCGACGACGATGACGTCAGCCGCTTGATCCTTGAAACGTTCGACCAAGTAGCATTCCGGCAGGTCAAGAGCCTGACCGTCGGCGCGTTCCGCGAGTACATCCTGGACGATGCCACCGGCGAGGCGGAACTGAAAGAACTTCAACGAGCCATCATCCCCGAAATCGCCGCGGCAGTGGCCAAAATTATGAGCAACAAAGATCTGGTATTGGCTGCGGCCAAAATCCGCAATGTGACGCGCTGTCGGAATACCATGGGCGAGCGCGGAGTGTTGGGCATTCGCCTCCAGCCGAATCACCCAGTCGACGACCTCGGCGGAATTCTGCTCGCCGCCTTTGAGGGACTGCTCTACGGATGCGGCGATGCGGTCATTGGCGTGAATCCCGCATCGGATTCGGTTGACACGGTCAGTTCGATCCTGCGCGCGCTTCATCGTCTGGTCGAAGCCTACAAAGTGCCGACCCAAACCTGCTGCCTCGCGCACATAACCACGCAACTTGCCGCCTTGGCTCGCGGAGCGCCGGTCGATCTCCTCTTCCAGTCTATCGGCGGCACGGAAGCTGCCAATCGCAGCTTCGGCATCACGCTGACAATGCTGCGAGAGGGACGCGAGCAGGTTCTCGAACATCATCGCGAGCGCGATGTGCTCTGGAAAGGCGCCCATGTGATGTACTTCGAAACGGGGCAGGGAAGTGCCCTCTCCGCCGAGGCTCATCATGGTGTCGATCAATTGACCCTCGAAGCGCGTGCCTACGGTGTCGCGCGAGTGTTTGAGCCTTTCCTGGTGAACAGTGTCGTCGGCTTCATCGGTCCGGAATACCTCTACGATGAACGCCAGATCATTCGCGCCGGCCTCGAAGATCACTTCATGGGCAAGCTCCTGGGACTGCCGATGGGTTGCGATGTCTGCTACACGAATCACGCCGAGGCGGACCAGAATTCAGCCGACAATCTTCTCCTGCTCCTAGGGGCGGCCGGGTGCAACTACTTCATGGGTGTTCCTTGTGCCGACGATGTGATGCTGAACTACCAATCCACCAGCTACCACGACGCGCTGGCCGTCAGAAGAATCTTCAAACTGCGACCCGCCCCCGAATTTCTCGCCTGGCTGGACGAGATGGGAATCTATCGCGACGCCGAACCCGCTTTGCTGGATGCATCCGCGCGCCGCCAACTGATGCAGGGACTGGAGTCGTCTTTGGAAGGGATCTCCTGAATGCCGCGCGAACCCGATACGCCCCTCGTTATCTCGGACTGGCCCGAGATTGTACGCAGAATTTGGGCTCGCACGCCGGCGCGTCTTCTGGTCGGCCGCGCAGGAGCTGCATACCGTACGGACACCCAATTGGACTTACGCGAGGCCCATGCCGCCGCGCGGGACGCGGTTCGCGGCGAACTCGACCTGCAAGCTGCCTTCGGCGCAGTTTTCGTTGCGCAATGGGGCCTCTCCCAAGTTGGCACGCAGGCGGGGCCGAAGGATGAATACCTTTTGCGCCCCGATCTCGGTCGACGTTTCGATGATGCATCCCGGACGGAGCTGCTCAGACGTTGTTCCGCGGGCAACGACCTTCAGATCGCCATCGGGGACGGCTTGTCGGTTCCAGCCGTTGCAGCGCAGGTTCCTCCACTACTGCCCCTGCTCCATGGCGGAGCCAAAGCGCGGGGGTGGAGCGTCGGCCAGACGTTTGTGATTCGGCACTGTCGAGTGGGAATCCTGAACGAGATTGGTGAACTCCTCAGTCCGCAGGTTGCAGTCTTGCTGATCGGCGAGCGGCCGGGCCTCGCAACAGCGGAGAGCTTGTCGGCGTACATGGCCTACCGGCCTCGCAGGATGCACTCGGATGCCAACAGAAATCTAATCTCGAATATCCACGCGAGGGGCGTCAGTCCGCAGCACGCAGCTGTTCGTATTTTGAATCTCGCCGCACAGATGATGAAAGCAGGTGCCAGCGGTTGCCACCTGAGGGAAGAATTTCCGGCACTTGAGCAGAAGTGAGGATTGTTCGGACCCACCGAAATAGTGGACGCCCGTTCTATGCCGCCCTCATGCCAAGCAAAGGATCTCTTCGTAGGTGCCGATCGGTTTTCTGATCGTGTTACGCGAAATGCACCGCCAAAGTAGCGTGTCATTTTCTCTGGTAACACGACACGAGCTGTCGATGGCGGCCGTTCTCGCCTATTCCCATTGAACGGCCTTTGATTGAGCCGCACGTTAAATTCCCGATGATTTCTATCTCATACTCAATGTTCCAGAATGGCAACAATGGTACCGACGTACTATTGGTTGGTTTTGTCCCGCGGCACGAAGATTTGCACACGCGCGGGCTTTCGAAGCTAGCCAGCCGGGGGAAAGGCTTTCGCGAATGGCAACCATGCCGACACCAACGAAAGCGCCGGTGAATGCCCTCGATCAGGCGATCGAATCGCCCGGAATCCAAGCGAGTGTGCGACCCGCGCAACCCTCTGATGCCCACTCTCGTCCTCCTGCCGTTCCCGTCGGGGTACTCGAGGTTCCCGTCGGGGTTTGGGGAATCGTCTCCGTTCCGGGTCAGCCGGAACCCCTTAAGCAATTTTCGGAAGAGACGTGCACCGTCATAGTTTTTCCGCATGGGGGAGTGATTCGGTTGTCGGCCGCCGTAGTGCCGGGCCAGATGGTGCTGGTTGCAAATCGTAAGTCCCACCAGGAAGTGCTCTGCCGGGTCGTCAACGTCAAGAAATACCCCAACGTGAAAGGCTACGTCGAAATCCAATTCACGCAGCCCACTGACGGCTTCTGGGGAGCTTACGTTCCACAGGGCGCGGTGAATTCCCCTGCAGGAGCAGAGACTCCTGTGGGAACGGAGGAAAGGCCGCCCGAACCGCAACCTGCTGCCTCCGCGCCCGCTTCGGCACCCAAGTTAGCATCGATGCCTTCTTTAATTCCGGCCGCCTCCGCTGCCCCTATCAAACCGCCCACAGAGGCGCCTGCGTCTCCCGATGATTTCTGGAGCAGCAGTTTTCCGACAGAGATATTCACTCCTTCGATGAAAGCCGCTCCGAAATCGACCGCACCGCCGATGATTGTGACTGCTTCGCCAGTTCCTCGCACTACTGTGCGGCCCAAACCGGAGCCAATCGGGGCAATTCAAACTCCCTCCATCGAGAAGCCAGTGCGATCGCCGGTCTCACCGGTGCCTCCGTTAAAAGCCAAATCGAGCCAGAAGAGGACCTCTGGGGTGGTTCCGTCGGTCCCTCTGGCCATCGTGAACTCGAGTGAGCTCACCCAACCATCGAGACGGGGATTCGAGCTCGTCCGGCAGCGGAGTGAATCCCCAGAAAACGTGTCTACGCTTTCTTCGCCTCGCAATTGGCTGGGTTCGTGGCTGACACAACTAAGCGCGTCTGGTGCGACGGCCAGCGCTCGTTTCACGAGTCGCCCGATGGTTCTGGCTGGCGCCGCCATGGTCGCTCTCTTCGTGGTCGGGGCCGCGGGTTTCTTCTTTTTCCATCGCGGCACGACGCACCCCGCTGCCACTGACCAGACAAATCCTGCGCTGCTTGCACTTTCAGCTTCAAACGCAGCGAACACTGTTCAAGGTCTGCCGTCCGCGAGCAGTCCCGCTCCAGTTGAGTCGCAGCCGCCGGTCGTCGTGCCGGCCAAGAGTCAGCCGCCCACCCAAGCTCAGGACTCAGCCGCCGGCGTCAGCGATTCTCCGCCCGCTTTGGACGAGCCGGCGCCGAGGAAGCGGGCCTGGGCACGGCAGATTCCGAGCGGAAGGCTTCTTTTCTCGCACGCCACTCGCCCCACGCCCGCAGCAGTTGTTCGAACCGCACCTCCCGACGCGACTGTCGTGCCGTTGGACCTCCCGTCGAATGCGATCCAGGCGGTTCTTCCGCAGGGTTCGAAGATTCTGCCGGTGCTGCCGCTGACTCCGCCGCGAGCTGTGCCCGCGCACGGGGGCGGTCGCCTCAAAGAGACGCAGCTCATTTCCAAAGTCCCGCCGAACTATCCGTCCGCGGCCAGGCAAATCGGCGTCGAAGGCAAAGTCGTCATCGACGCGGTGGTCGACATAACCGGAAATGTAACCAACATCAAGGTCGTTTCGGGTCCAGCGCTGCTGCAGTACGCCGCAGTCGACGCGGTTAGCAAGTGGAAGTATGCGCCCAGATACCTCGACGATAAGCCGGTTCCCGCCGAGATGTTAATCACCGTCGAGTTCCGCCTGCGCTAGTTCGGAAGGGCGCTATCTCGGGCCGTCCTTCCCCCGGCGTCGCCTGTCGCATCTGCCGCCTGACAATCGGTCTATTGGTGATCGCTCGCGGCGTCGTTTAGGCGCCTAAAGTAATTCCACTTGTCGAGATTCGCGGCGACTGCGACATCGAAGAATCCGACCATCATCTCGTCGTAGATTTGGTCGCCCCACCTCACCGCGCTCTCCGGGTCGGGATTGTGCGGGTTGTTGCTCGAGTTGTCGTACCACGCGACGGCCTGGAGTTGCGTGCCCGCCTTGAGGAACCGCGGCTCGGCCAGACGATAGCTCAATTCCCAGTAGAAATCGTAATTGACCCGCAACAGCGTCTCGATGCTTCCATCGGTGTGCACAAGATTGTATTCGAACCGTTTCCCGCGCAGATGCATGTGCGGCAAGAAACTGAGCAGCGTGGCGTCATTCGGCAAAGTGCCATGGACTTCGACGCGATAATCATCAGCACCCGGCGGAATTACGAACCGGTCGTTGGTTAATTGCAGCGTCAGCACGCGCTGCTTCGGCGCGTGCTTTGCAAACACGATCCCGATGCTGCTCTGATCGCTCCCCTGATGGCCGTTCGTTGTGTAGTGCATCTGGAACACGAGATCCGATCCGCGTGGGATAAACTTGGCCATTCCGTCGGGCCACTCATCCGCTGAACTGCCTGGCGCATACACGAGAAGTATGTCGCTGTCGGTCCAATGCGCCCCGCGCCGGTCCTCTTCATCCGTCAAGCTCGACGCCGTGAATCGCACACCGCCCGGCGCGTGCCGCAACCATTTCGAATCTGGCGGGCGAATGTAGACCACCGCATGATGCACATACTGCCGGCTTGAAGGACGGATCTCTGACATTTGTACCCATCGGTCCTCCCTGAAACCTGTGGGCACAATCTCATATGTGTATTCGACGTCTCCGTCCGGCGGAATCGCGATGGCTTTCGGCATCCTTATAACAACGTCCGGCTCCGGGATGTTCCACCCCTGGGCCCAGTGACGCGCGGGCAGGGCATCCCGAGGTTCTCCCGAGGGGGCACCGGCATCGGCCCACGACGAGAGCGCCTCAATCTGCTGCGGAGTCAGCGACGGGTCGTTGGCGAAGTGCCCGAAGCGCGGATCGGCAAACCACGGCGGCATCACCTTCAGTCGCACCTTATCCCGGATCTTGTTCGCCCACGGACGTGCCTGATCGTATGTCACAAGTGGTATCGGCGCGATTTCACCGGGCCGGTGGCAATCCTGGCAATGCTGCCGCAGGATGGGTAACACGTCTCTATAGAACGTAGGTGTCGTGGCCGACGTCTGCGACGTCTGTTCAGCATGTACCGCGTAAAGCACCACGGCTGTCAGAAATAATGCAGCGATGCCGAATTGAGTCGGTACGCTCGACATCTGGTTTTTCATCCGGCTCCCCATTCTAGAGACGTGGTGGCGGGCGTCACGTTCCAGATTGCGATGAGATCCCACCCCGCAGCGCTTCCTGGTTTGCATTTGAGCGCAACCAACGTTCCCGCCTTATGAGGCAGCCCCGCGGAATTTTTTTTGCCCGCCTCGGCGTGTTGCAAGTGCTGAAAAATGAAGCATTTTGGTACCAACGTACCATTGTGGGGCCGGGCCGCCGACCCTTATAACTGGCTACGGGGTAAGACTGCGGAAAGGCGCGTCCGTAGAAATCCAGACGGCTCGATGGCACGCAAAACTCCTATAGCTGTCGGCGGGAGAAGGGCGGACAAGCGCCTGTCGCGGACCAATGGCAACGGGCGCACCCCGCAGCCGGTCGCCCGCGAATCTGACCCGCCAATTCATTCCTCCCCGTGGAGTGACGTCGATTTTCGCGTCCTTTTCGCCAACAATCCTCACGCCATGTACGTGTTCGACCGTCGCGACTTGCGCTTTCTGGATATAAACGATGCAGCGATCGCGCAGTACGGATACAAACGCCACGAATTCCTCTCGCTGAAGGTCACCGACATCCGGCCGTCCTCCGAAGTCCCGCGTGTGCTCCAGGTGATCAAGAACCATCCCGGCGGACTCAGATTCGAGGGGCAGTGGAAGCATCGGCGCAAGAGCGGCGAGGTCTTCGACGTGGAGATCACTACCCGCGCGTTTCAGTTCGCCGGCCACGACGCCATCTTAACTATCGCCCAGGACATCACCGCGCGCAAACAGGCCGAAGAGGCAATCGCCGAGCACACGGCCTATCTCAATGCGCTGACCGAAAATAATCCCTTGGCGATCGTGGTGCTCGATGCGCAAAATCGCGTGCAGATGTGCAATCCGGCATTCGAACGCCTCTTCCAGTATCGCCAGGGAGAAATCCTCGGCGCCGACGTGGACGCCCTGATCGCCTCCGGTTCGTTCCTGTCGGAGGCCAGGGCCCTGAGCCGCCGGGCTAATGCGGGCGAAGTGGTCCGAGCTACGACGCGGAGGAAGAGAAGGGATGGCGCTCTGATCGAAGTCCGGGTCACGGCTGTGCCCTTGGTCGTGAGCGGCTCGCGAATCGGCAGCTTCGCGATGTACGAGGACATTACCGAGCGCCGCCGCGCCGAAGATGAATTGCGCAGCACCGAAGCGAAATATCGGGCTTTGGTCGAGCAGCTTCCCGCAATCACCTACATTGCAGAATTTGGCTCCGATGGCGCGTGGTCCTTTGTCAGCCCGCAAATCCAATCGCTTCTCGGTTTCGCGCCCGCCGAGTGGACCGCCGATCCGCAAGCCTGGTACAAACAACTCCATCCCGAAGACCGTGATCGGGCTCTGGCCCAGGAGGAGCTCAGCCGGCGCACCGGCGAGCCTCTCGACTCCGAATATCGAATGTTCACCCGCGACGCCAGAATTCTCTGGTTCCGGGACCGCGCCACCATCGTCCGTGACGACTCCGGCCGGACTCCCTGCATGCAAGGGGTGATGCTGGACGTCACTGCTCGCAAAGAAGCGGAGTTGGCACAGCGCGCCGCCGAAGAACGATTCCGCAGCCTCTTTGAAAATGCCATCGAAGGTATATTCCAGAGCACTCCGGACGGGCGCTATCTCAGCGTCAACCCCGCCCACGCGAAGATGTGCGGTTTCTCGTCGCCCGAAGAACAAATCGCCGGCGTCCACGATATTGCGCAGCTCTATGCCGACCCTCAGTGCCGGCAAGAATTCAAGCGCATCATAGCCGAGCGCGGCCGGGTCGAGAATTTTGAATATCAGATCGTTCGCAGGGATGGCTCCAAGGTTTGGGCGTCGGAGAACGCCCGCGCCGTTCGCGACTCCAGCGGAAAAATCCTCTACTATGAGGGTACCGCCGAGGACATCACCGAGCGGAAACGCGCTGAAGCCGAGCGGCAAGTCACCTTCGAGATTATTCACGGCGTCAATGTCACCGAAAACCTCGACGATTTGCTCCATCTGATTCATCAATCGCTCAAGAAAGTTCTCGATGCGCAGAATTGCTTCGTGGCCCTATACGAGCCTTCCACCGCGATGTTTCATTTTCCGTTCTTCGTGGACGAGTTTGATAGCGCGCCCCCGCCGCAAAAAGTGGGAAAGAGCTGCGCCGCGCACGTCTTTCGCACGGGCCGCGCGATGCTCATCCCCCAAAGAGTCTTCGATCAGCTTGCTGAACAGGGTGAGGTCGAGCTCGTCGGCACCCCGTGCCCATCCTGGTTAGGGGTGCCGCTGCGTACGCCGGCGGAGACGATTGGAGTTCTCGTCGTCCAGCACTATTCCCGTGAGAACGCCTATGCGGAACGCGATTTGGAATTCCTCAGCTCTGTGGGCGGGCAGATTGCAGTTGCTATCGAGCGTAAGCGCGCCGAAGCTGCCCTCCGCGACAGCGAAGAGCGCCTCCGTGTCCTGATCGGGCAATTGCCCGCTGTCCTGTGGACCGTGGGTCAGGATTTGCGGTTCACGTCCTGTCTCGGTGCGGGACTTGGTCGCATGGGCTTGAAACCCAACCAGGCCGTGGGCACGTCGCTTCTGGATTTCTTCGAGACATCCGACCAGAGTTTTATGCCCATCGCGGCCCATCGGCGAGCAATTATGGGAGAGCCGGTCACATTCCATATTGAGTGGCGCGGCGGGTCCTATGCTTGCCACGTAGAGCCTTTGCGTGGCGCGGACGACCGCATCGAAGGCGCAATCTGTATGGCTCTGGATGTCACCGATCGCAAGAGGCTCGAGGAACAATTGCGCCAGGCCCAGAAAATGGAAGCCGTCGGCCGGCTGGCTGGCGGCATCGCCCACGATTTCAACAACCTGCTCATGGTCATTCAGGGGTATGCGGAATTGCTGATTGATCGCCTAGGCGAAAATAACCCTCTACGCCGAAACGCCGAGCAGATTCAAGAGGCCTCGCAGCGGGCCACCGCGCTCACTCGCCAATTGCTGGCTTTCAGCCGCAAACAGATGCTCGCTCCGCAGGTTTTGAACGTCCAACACGTCGTCGCGGACATGGAGAAGATTCTGCGCCGCTTGATCGGTGAAGACATCGAGCTTTTGACCGTGGCTCCGACCGGCCTTTGGAAAGTCAAAGCGGACCGCAGCCAGGTCGAGCAGGTGATTTTGAACTTGGCCGTCAACTCGCGCGACGCCATGCCCCGCGGCGGCCAGCTCACCATCGAGACCGCCAACGTCGAGTTCGACAACTCGTATAAGCCCTCCCCCGCAATCCTTGCCCCTGGTCCCTACGTCATGCTGGCTGTATCGGACACCGGGTGCGGCATGGATCCGGAGACCCAAGCGCATATCTTCGAGCCTTTCTTCACCACCAAGGAGAAGGGCAAAGGCACCGGTCTCGGACTGGCCACTGTCTATGGCATCGTCAAGCAGAGCGGTGGATACATTTGGGTCTATAGCGAGCCGGGCCGAGGCACCAGTTTCAAGGTGTACCTGCCGCGCGTGGAGGAAACAGAAGACGTCAAAGATTCCCCCGCCGAGACAGAAAACCTGCCCCGCGGCTCGGAGACTATCCTCCTCGTTGAGGACGAAAAGGGAGTCCGCGAACTGGCTCGCGAATATCTCGAGCGGAGCGGCTACTCCGTCCTCGAAGCTGAGGGTGCGCAGGCCGCGCTCGACATTGCCCACAAGCATTCCGGGCCAATCCATTTGTTGATGACGGATGTGATCATGCCCGGCTTGAGCGGCCGCGAGCTCGCCGAGAAGATGGCGGCGCTGCGCCCGAGAATCAAAGTCATCTACATGTCCGGTTACACCGATCAGTCCATCGTTCATCACGGCATCCTGGAGCCCGACACCGTCTTGCTCCAGAAGCCCTTCACTTGGAACACCCTCGCCGGCAAGCTGCGCCAGACCCTCGGCTACGATAAAGTCCCCTCGTAACCCATCCCACTTTCCGAAATCCTCTCGCATCTCGCACGCGCGCCTTCGCACCCTTTGGAGCAGCCGGCGTGCAACACGTACGCTGCGGTCGTAAGGGCACGGCACGCTGCGCCCGCTCTCCCACGGGTGCGACTCTAACGCAGTCGAGGAAACCGCGACGTTAAGCTCGTCGTCATTCCGAGCGAAGCGAGGGATCTGCTTTTCTCCGCATCCCGTTAGCCCCGGCGCCAAAAATCGCGTCTTCTTCTCCTTTGGTTGATTTCCACCCCCCGCGCCCGTTAGCATGTGAAAACTTTTCTACCGATTCCTTCTGAAGGAGTGCGTATGACTGATCCTCAAAAGTCGAAAGCGTTTGCAACCCGTGCCGTCCACGCCGGAGAGCGCTCGCGCCCGGATGGGTTCCTCCCGATGTCCACTCCGATTTACAGTTCGGCGACCTTCCTTTACGACCGAATCGAAGACATCGACGCCATCGCCGCCGGAGCGCGCAGCGGCTTCACCTACACCCGCCACGACAACCCCACCAACGCTGCGCTGGAAGCCGCGGTTGCTTCACTCGAAGCAGGGGAAACGGCCGTGAGCTTTTCTTCCGGGATGGCCGCGATTCTCTTGGCGCTGCTGGCTGCAGGCGTCGAGCAGGGCACGACCGTCGTCGCTTCATCGGATCTCTACGGCGTCACCACAAAATTCCTCACCGACGTCGCTGCCCGCTGGAGCGTTCGAGTCGAATTTCGGAACGTCCTCGATGACGCCGAGCGCGCCTCGATCTTCGAGCTGCGCCCGAAGGCTCTATTGCTCGAAAGCCTGACGAATCCGCTCCTGCGCATTCCGGACCTACCGGTTCTGATCAACGCCGCGCGCGAAGCCAAAACGCGCGTGATCGTCGATAATACCTTTGCCACGCCGGTGCTCTTCCGGCCGCTCGAGCTCGGCGCCGATTTCATCATTCACAGCGCTACCAAGTATCTGGCCGGCCATGGCGATTTGACCGGGGGAATCCTTGTTTGCCGGAACGAGCTTGCGCAAGAGGTGCGCCATTTCTCCCGCCTGGTGGGTGCGATCTTGGGCCCGTTCGAAGCCTGGCTCACCCTGCGCGGACTAAAAACATTGCCTTTGCGATTTGCGCGGCAGTGTGAAAACGCGCGCCGGCTGGCAGAGTGGCTCACCTCGCATCCTCGCATCGAACGCGTGTACTACCCGGGACTGCCATCTCACCCGGATCACCCGCGGGCCGAGCAACTCTTCGCCGGTGGCATGGCCGGTGGAGTTGTTACGATCGCAATTCGACACGCGGCACGCGAGGAAGTCTTTCGATTCATCAACTCCCTCGAGCTCTTCTTGAAAGCCACCTCGCTAGGCGACGTCCAGAGTCTAATTCTCTACCCAGCGATCTCATCTCACAGGGATCTTTCCCCCCGGCAGCGCGAACGCCTCGGAATCACTGACAACCTCGTGCGCCTCTCCGCCGGCATCGAAGAGTTCTCCGATCTGCAAGCCGATCTGCAGCAAGCCCTCGCTCGCCTTTAGCAGCATGCTGAAAAACTCCGAAGCCCTCGTGGGCCGCGGTTCTCGTGGTGGGCGCAGCCGGATCCATCACCAGAAGATCCCGGCCCAGGGGAAGGAGCCGCAGAGCAGCGGCAGAAAATAGTCTAGGGTGCAAACCCTGGGACGGAGGATGCACCGCCGAATTACCAAGCCCGAGGGGCGACAGAGTCAAAGCCAGGTATAGCCTTGGTCGCAGCCGATCTGGCGTTTCTTCAAAATGGCCACCAGCTCTTCCTGGAACGTCACTCGCGCCGCCAGGCTCACTGCGCAACGGGGAGGCGGTTGTAGTCTTTGCGCAGCTTGTTCGGGCGGGATACAACTGTTCAGAGCCGGTACATTCGGCTCGGCAGTTAAAACCTCGCTCCCGTTGACTCAAGGCAATTTGAGACCATCACAAGTAGTCTGTTTTCTGTACGTTGCAAAAGATGTTGCGCACGCCTGCATGGCCACCGCGTTTGGACGCCCGAGTGCATTCTTTCCCGGCAGCAGGACAGATCGAGCCAAGCTAGGGGGACGAGATGAACGGGGAACGCATGGAGAGCGCAGTCATGGAAACCGTAGTGGTCGGGATGGGATCACCGAAGTACGAGTACAGTTCTGTCGATGTCACTGCCGAGAACAGAATGTGGACCGCCGTTCTTCTGCAAGCGGTTCTGGAATGGCAATCCAACATCATGCGTGCAAGTCGAGAAGCCGAAAAATTTCTCTTCGATGACGAAAAGGATTTCGCCACTGTCTGCACGGGCGCGGGGCTCAACCCGAGCAGTTTCCGCGAGCAACTCAAGCGCATCCGCAGAAAGACCACATCCGAACGGTTTGCCTGGAGACCGCTCGCAGCCTAGCCTTATCCAGTTGCCTCAGTGAGCCACCGGACTGCTGCCTGGTGGTTCATCCCGCGGCAGGAACTCCTCCCTCCCTAACAATTCACGCCCCGTTTCCCCTCCAACCAAGTAGAATCGCCATTGAATGCCGCCTGCGTGTGATTCCGAAGTTTCGCCGGAAAAGCTGCTGCTCGTTTCCTGTGCCCGAACGCGTCTGACGCCTGAGACTCGCGAGCGGATTCGAGCTCTGCTCCGCGAGCCTCTCGATTGGCAATATCTCCTCGATGCGGCAACCGAACACTCCCTCCGGCCGTTGCTTCTCCGGTATATCGTTGCGGTCAGCCCCAATGTTGCCCCCGCCGAGTGGCTGGCAAATCTGCAAGAGAGCGTTCGCGCCAACTCCATCCGCAACCTCTTCTTCACCGCCGAGCTCTGCAAGATTCTGGACCGGTTTAGCGAGTGCGGGATTTCGGCGATTCCGTATAAAGGGCCCGTCCTCGCAGCTCAAGCGTATGGGGACGTGGCTCTTCGCGAGTTCGACGATCTTGACGTGATTGTTTCTCAGAGGGATATCCACGCAGCCCATCAAGCGATCACGTCCCTCGGCTACGCCGCCAAATTCCCCTGGATTCATTCGCCGGAGATACGCGAATCGTTCGTACCGGGCGAATACAGCTACGTGGATTGTGGCCGTCGAGTTGCCGTTGAGCTCCACACCGAATACACCCTACGCCATTTTCCAAAGCCGCCGGACCTCGATTCTCTCCGCCGGCGTCTCACGCCCGTTTCACTCGGTGGAAGTCGAGTTCAGACATTTCAGCCTGAAGATCTGTTGCCAATCCTCTGCGTCCATGGCTCGAAGGATTTTTGGGCACGAATCTCCTGGATCGCCGATATTTCCGAGTTGGTCCAGACTTCGGAGGGATTCGATTGGCAGGCGGCCATGGACCGAGCCGCCAGCCTCGGTGTCGAACGCATGACCCATCTTGGGATGGTTCTAGCCCTCGATCTCCTCAACCTGTCCGTTCCGGAGGAGGTCCTTCGCCAAGTTAATGCCGACCGCAGCGCTAACCATTTGGCGCAGCAGCTCAAGCACCGGATTCTGGCACCTGGCCTCCTGCCCCTCAGTGCTCCGTGGAGGTTCCTGTATAGAATTCGAACGGCGGATGGCTATTCTCGCGGCCTGCCATACGCCGTCCGCTTACTCTTTGCTCCTGCCGAAGACGACCGGGAGGCCATCCGACTCCCCGGGGTACTGCGTCGGTTCTACCCGGCCCTCCGTCCTTTCCGCCTCCTCCGAAAATATGGAGCGGGCGGCACCGCCTCCAGGAAGCCCGTTTCCTGACCTCGCTGCCCGCTACCCTTTAGACTAGGGTAGTCGCTCTAACGACACGCCCTGAAACATCGCCGCTTGACGCCATTTGGCCTGCATGCGGAGATGTAAAAGGTTCCTTCTCTCTTGGGAGAGGCGAATTCTTACAATTGGGCGGTTATACCCGGCCGGCCAGCCCGGAAGCCCGCGGTCTAGGGTCCGAGCGCGCCGGGGCTTGGGAAAATGCAGACAACTCCGCTTGGTTTTGTAAGCAAGCAGACGCTGCCGATCTCGATCGGCCAGGTACCCCTGTCTCTTCATATCAGGGAAGAGGCTCTCCTGCGTAAGGCGGTCGAACGGTACGCCGCTTTTTGCGAGCCCTCTCGAGAAGCGCTTCCGGTTTTCCTCCAGCCGGAAATGGAGCCCGCCGAGGACTCTGTCCTCTTCTCCCACAGTCTGGAAAACGCGTCGCTCTTCCTTCATGCCAACCGTGCCGATTTTTGCGGAGTGCGCCACGAGTATGCGCTGGATTCTTTGCTCCGCGTCCTGTTGACGTTCGTTCTCGTCCCGCGCGGCGGTTTCTTGCTTCATGCCGCCACCGTGGTGCGCGACGCCCGAGCCTACGTGTTCACCGGACGTTCGGGCGCAGGCAAGAGCACCGTCGCTTCTCTTTCTCCCGAAGGAAGCGTCCTCACTGATGAGATCTCGCTGCTGCGCCACCGCGAAGACGGCTGGCATGCCTACGGCACGCCCTTCTGGGGAGAATTCCGCGCCGCTGGCTCGAACCGCCATTTTCCTGTCGCTGGTGTGTATGCGCTCGCGCAATCGAAAGAGAATCGCCTCGAGCCGCTTGCCCGAAGGCAGAGCTTGCGCGCCCTATTGCCGAATGTCTTGTTTTTCGGCGTTGATCGGTGCCTGACCGAGGCCTTACTCCAGCTACTGACCGCATTCACAGAACAAGTGCCCTTCAATCGCCTCCATTTCCGTCGCCGGCGGGACTTTTGGGAGGTGGTTGCTCCATGAACGAAGAGAAATGGGCGCAAAACCCCAATCTCGCTTGGCGCGAGATCGACGGTGAGGTCGTGATCATCTCCCCGGAAGACAGCTTGGTCCACGAGCTGAATGCCACGGCCAGCTTCCTCTGGAAACAACTGAACGGCCGGCGCAGCGTAAAGGAGCTTGCCGGAATGCTCGCACGGGAATTCGAAGTCGACCTCGAAACCGCGCGAGCCGATATCTCCGAGCTGATGTCTTTCCTGCACCAACGCCGATTGCTGTTTGCGGCGTCGAACGGAGACGCGGCGCATGAGTAACACCCCGGTGATGGACCGGTTGATTGGACGGACGGTCGAGCGCCATCTGCCTTTGAGCATCCATCTCGACCTCACCTACCGCTGCAACGAGCGGTGCATCCACTGCTACCTCGACCACGAAGACCATGGCGAGATGACATCCGCGGAGATCAAAGGTGTTCTCGAGCAATTGGCCGCCGCGGGTACCCTCTTTTTGACTTTCAGTGGCGGCGAAATCTTCCTGCGCAAAGACCTTTTCGACCTGCTCGCTTTCGCCCGCGACCTCCACTTCGATCTAAGCCTGAAGACAAACGCCTTGCTCATCGATGAACCGCGTGCCCGGCGCCTTCGTTCGCTCGCTGTGCGGCGCATTCAGATCAGCCTCTACAGCGCCGATCCGCACGTTCATGACTCCATCACCAAGATACCCGGCTCCTTCGAACGCTCTTTGCGCGCGATTCGCTTCCTGCAAGAACAGCGACTCCAGGTGAAGATCGCCTGTCCGCTGATGAAACAGAACCTGAACGCCTACCGCTCGGTGCAGGCTCTCGCGGAGGAACTCGGCGTGCCCTACGTTCTCGACCTGACAATCACTCCGCGCATGGATGGCGATAAGAGCCTGCTCGCGTTGCGCCTTTCAGCTACCGAGCTTCTGCCGGTCCTGCAGGATCCGTGCGTGCATCCAACCGGCCCGGCCAGCGATGCATCTATGGTGTCAAGCGGCGTCTTGGGGAGCGCGGCCTCGAGCGGCATTGCTCCACTTTACGACGACATTCCCTGCAGCGCTGGGCACAACAGTTGCTACATCTCGCCCTACGGCGACGTGTATCCGTGCGTCCAAATGGTCCTGCCAACCGGAAATCTCCGCCGCCAGACCTTTGCCGAAATCTGGTACGGCTCGGATCAGATGCAACGAGTCCGCGCCATGCGGGAAAGCCAGTTGCCTGTTTGCTCCACGTGCTCGATTCGATCGTATTGCGAGCGCTGCCCGGGGTTGGCGCTGATGGAGGGAGGAAACCTTCTCGCAGCTTACGACCGCGCCTGCGAGCTCGCGGAAGCGAATGCAAGGCTGGCGGGAGTGAAAGATCCCATCAGCGCGTTGCACGCCCAGCGTGAACGAAACGAATTTTTGCCTGATCGTTTGCTCCAAAAGTCTTTGGAAGTTGTGGAGGCGAGGGCGCTCTAGCCCAGAGAAAGCACCGATGCGGCAGCAGAGTTCAACAGGACCGGCCAATCAAGGCTCTTCGAAGAAGAGGCCTTACGTGAAGCCGAGCTGCGTCTCGGAGCCCATTTATGAAACCCTGGCGCTAGCTTGCGGAAAAATGCCTGGCCAGGGAGCAGCGTGTCATGCGGCCCCGCGCCGTTCTTGAATGTCCGCGCAAGGCGCAGAAGCGGTGTCGATATCCGCTGGAGGACGGCAAGTCCATGAAGGCATGTGAGCCAATCAGAAAAATGGGCCCGACCAGGAAGTCCCTGGCCTGGGGCGCAATTCTCCTTCTGATTCTGGCGCGGCCGGCGGCGGCGCTCGAAACAGCTACGATTCAGATCTCCGCCACGAATCTTCAGCTCCGCGCAGCCGACACTTTCCTGGACCAACTCGCGCCGAATACAGTGAACGGCGCTCAGCAGACCTTCGCTGTCCGTTCTTTAAAGGGGACTTCCAACCGGCGCGCCATCGTGATGTTTGATCTGTCGAGCCTCCCCAACGTGGGCATCAAGAGTGCCATGCTCACCCTACACGTGCAGACTGCGCCGTCGGCCACCAGAACCTATGAGGCCCATAGTGTCACCAGCTTCTTCACCGAAGGGAATGCTACTTGGAACACACGGGCGCCTGGAATCCCCTGGAGCGCTGCGGGCGGCGACTTCACTGCCGCCCCGACAGCGACGGCGACCGTCACGAATGCCTCCACCACCGTCACCTTCGACATCACCGCCGACGCTCAGACTTGGTACAACGGCAGCACCAATTACGGCACCTTGATCAAAGACAGTGCCGAAAACAGTGCTGTGCCCGACGTCCAAACTGTTTTTTGGTCTAAGGAAGCTCCCATCCAGACCAATGCCCCATCGCTGACGGTCACCTTTATTCAGAACGTGGCCAGTCTTTCCACCACTCCCGGTAACGCTACCAACACCTTGAATTGGACCTACCCTGCGCTGCTCGGCACCGTCGTCCACAACACCACTGGCGTGGTCATCCTGCGTCGGCAGAATTTCCCTGTCGACAAGTTTTCCTGGCCGGCCGACGGAAGCAATCCCTTAGTGTGCTCGACCCTGACCAATGGCAAAGTAGTTTTCAAAACCTCGACTCTGGCAACAACTTTCACCGACACCTTTTCGTGCCCAGGCGACCCGGCTCCAAATGACACGACGTGGTTCTACAAGGTATTTCTGCACGATTCCGTCAACAGCTACACCACGAACGGAACTAGTGTCGCAAATGGAGCTTCGACGTACACCGAGGAAATTTCTGCCACCCCCAGCGCCACCGTGGCCAACCAGCAGCATTCCTTCTGGGTTGCCGCAACCCATTCCACCAACTTGGCTGCCCCCTCTCTCTTCCCGGCATCCGTCGTCATGGTGGAATCTCAGTCTAATCTCCTTTTCGGCTTCGACGGAAACACCGGACTGCGGAAATATCCCCCAGTGTCGATCGCTGGGGCGATCACCAGTCGCTCAGCTCTAATCGATGCGGCCGACACTACAGTGGGCAAAAATGTCATTTTCATCGGCGACCAAGTAGGCCTCGTCTATGCCGTTGCCACCGACACCGGCGAGATTCTCTGGGTCGTGAATCCCACGGGTCTCACCAGCAACATCGTTTTTCAGGGTGGCGCTTCCGTACAACTAAAGAGCCTGAGCACCGGCTTTCCGTTTGCCCATGACCTGGTCGTTATCGGCACCCGCATTGGAACGACGAAGACCGCCAATCAAATCTTTGGCTTGGACGCCAACACTGGCGCGACCCTGTGGACTGTCACAGGCGGTTCGGGCGGCGTGTCCTCCATGGACATCATCAACTCCACCGCCGAGATTGACTATTTTGACGGCGCCCTTTGGTTAACCAGCCACAGTAACGCCAACACCCAGCCCAGCCTCTGGAAAATCAACCCGAACACCGGGCTGGTCATCAACACCGCGAATCTGAATGACATTGACAGCTCGCCCACGCTCGCCCCAGGCAACGACGTCCTCTTTGTTGGCAACAACGCCGGAACTCTCTTTGCCGTCAATCCCACTACTTTGGCCACCAAGACCTTCGCTGGAGGCGACCTCGCCATTGTCGGCTTTCCCGTCGTTGTCGGGTCGAGCTCTCCCTATACGGTGATCTTTTCCGGCGCCACGCACGTTCACGCCGTGACCTACACTGTTGCCACCGGAACTTTCGCGGCTCTGTGGTCGACTCCGATTAACGTTCCATCCACTCCCATCGCCATCACCGGAATGCCGAATGTCTTTGTGGGATCGAACGACGGAAAAATTCACGAACTCAGTTTAGCTACTGGAGCAGATCTCAAGCAGGTCACCGCAAACACCGGCCAGCCTGGATTCGTCGGCGATCCGAGCTTGGATTTGACGTTGTCGCGCGTTTACGTTTCCACAACGGACCAGCGCGCCTACGCCTTCACGTTCCCGTTCTAGAGGAGAAGAGCATGCAAAGGTCCTTGGCAGAAAGGAAAAAGCGCGGTGGACAATGGGCGCTCCTCTTTCTCTTGCTCATCTCTTCCCTGGAAATCTCTGGCTGCGCCATGGCACCCAGCCCCGCAAGTGGGGGCGGGCCTCCCCCGCCCGCGCCGGCTCCCGCGGCCCAAATTGTTCTCTGCGATGATTCCACTCCCGGCTGTGTGGTGGAGACTTCCTTCAGCCTTTCCACTGTGCGGGACCTCAATGTCCAGGTCGAATGGACGAATGTGCCCGCGGGCAATCACGTCCAGCAACTCGACATCCTGCTTCCCAAACAGGGCGGACTTTATCAAACAACGCAGACCGCCTTCGTGATTTCGGGGTCGTCCCCCGGGTCACTCACGACCTCTCGAATGTTTCCCGTCGGCGGGACTTGGATCTCGCAGCGGCAGATGAGCGGAAGCTGGAGCGTCCAGGTTTCGCTCGATGGGCAAGTGATGGCATCTCAGGCAGTCGAGTTCAATCCCTGATGAGCGCCATCACCCACATCGTCTCCGATGGACCGGAGGATAGGCTTTGGCATAGCAGCGCTTCCGCACCAGCGAGTGTCGCTGCTCAGGTCAGGCAAGCCATCCGCAATTCCGGATCAGTTTGCCTGCGCGTATGCGGCGGCAGCATGTTTCCATGGATTCGTCCCGATGACATCCTCTTCATCCGCGCGACTCCCTTCGGGCTGATTTCCCGGGGCAACATTGTTCTCTATTCGCGAGGGGATCGCCTGTTTGTGCATCGGGCGATTCGCCGCTTCAAAGCTCGCGGCGCGGCGGCTCAAGATCAACTGATAACCAAAGGCGATGCGCTCCCACAGGCCGACTGTCCAATCTCGCGCGCAGAGTTCCTCGGTCGTGTCGTGCGCATTTATCGTGATCGGCGCCACAAGGATCTGGAAGCCCCGGGGCATGTCGCCTTGAGCTGGCTTCTCTCTCGGTTCTCGTTTTCGAGCCGAATCAGCTACCCGGTCGCCCACGCCGTCAAGACATTTCTGCTCGGCCCCATAACCCACTACCTCCGCACAGACCGCGGAATTCGGCCGTAGGGGCATCCGCCGCGGCGGACCGTGCCCGCTTTTCACGCCGTGAAATCTCCTGCACATGGTCATTTTGTTCTTTAACTCCTCGCCACAGGCATGCCATATTTAGCCGTTTTCCGCTCGCATCTTACTAAGGATCAAGCAGGACGTTAGGAGCGCCCATGGCGGAACCCTCGGCGGCAGTGCCAGCGAACTCGACAACCGCCGTGCCTCGTCTGCGCCGGGTTCTGACGCTGTGGGATCTCATCTTCTACGGAATCGTTTTAATCCAGCCGATCGCCCCGGTGCCGCTTTTCGGTGTCGCGCAAAAACTTTCCGACGGTCATTTCGCTACCATCATCCTCGTCGCCATGTTCGCCATGATGATTACCGCCTTCAGCTACGGGCGCATGGCAGCGCTTTATCCCGCCGCAGGCTCCGCTTACACCTACGTCGGCCGCGGACTCAATCCTCACCTCGGCTTCCTGGCTGGCTGGGCTATGTTTCTTGACTATCTGCTCCAACCGCTCATCAACACGGTGTGGATCTCGACCGCCCTTCACGAGCGCTATGTCCACAAGGTTCCCTATATCGTTTGGGCTGCCATCATCGCCGGAATTATCACTCTTCTCAATCTGCGCGGCATCCGTTCTTCGGCGCGCGCCAACAAGATTTTGCTGTTCCTGATGTTCATCGTCGTCGGCCTCTTCATCGCGCTCGCCGTGCGTTTTCTGTTTCGTTTCCAAGGATTCAGTGGACTCTTTTCCCTCGAGCCGTTCTACGATCCAAAAACCTTCAACTCCCACCGAATTTGGACCGCAACTTCCTTCGCCGCCCTTACCTATATCGGTTTTGACGGCGTCACCACGCTCGCCGAAGATGTCGAGAACCCCAAGCGCAACGTGCTGCTGGCGACGGTTCTTGTCTGCGTGTTTACCGGAGTCTTCGGAGGCCTCGAGGTCTATCTCGGCCAGCGCGTCTGGCCGAATTGGCACGCCTTCCCGAATCTGGAGACCGCCTTCATGGACATCTGCAGCCGCGTGGGCGGCCCGCTGCTCTTCAACGCCATGGGCGCAATCTTGATCCTGGCCGCCTTCGGCAGCGGACTTACCGGCGGTCTCGGCGCGGCCCGATTGCTCTTCGGCATGGGGCGCGACAACGTGCTCCCACGCAAAGTCTTCGGATACTTGAGTCCGCAGAGCAACACCCCGACTTACAACATCGTTCTCATTGGATTGCTCTCCTTCGCGGGCGCCGTCATGTTGAACTACGTCGGCAACGCCTACGAGCACGCTGGCGAGCTTCTCAATTTCGGCGCCTTCCTCGCCTTCATGGGCGTGAACCTCGCAACATTTTGGCAGTTCACCATCGTCGCGAAGCCGGGCTACAAACGCAATATCCTCGGCGATGCGATCCTGCCTCTCGTTGGCTTTGCCTTCTGCGCCTTGATCTGGTGGAACCTCAACGCCCTGGCTAAGACGGTAGGCGGAATCTGGTTTGCCGTGGGCCTGCTTTACGTCGCGATCAAGACGCGTGGCTTCCGCGCTGCCCCCGTCATGATTGACTTCAGCGAGTCCTAAAGCGGCACAGCCACCGCTGGCGCCTGTGCTAGCACTCACCAGCGCCAGCCGGTGAAGGCAACAAGAATACGACCATTGGGATGGGTTTCAGATTTCGCCAGCTGGCGTACCAGCATGGACTGTATCCTAGATGCGGAAACAGGGAACGAACGCACACCTGTGTTTCTGGCTCGCCAAAAACGAACTCGACCTTCCCGTCTTTGTGGGGGATCGCGTAGGTGCGCTGGATTTTCACAGACCCGAGTGCATTGCCCGTTTTCGGGCTGGCCATTCTGTACCGCACCAAGACGTAGTCACACACGTAGAGAATGACCACGGACACAACCGCGACGATGAGTACGCGCTTTGCGATTGTAAGCAGCCGTTGCACGCACCTGCCCGAGCTGCGGTGAGCTACGTAACCAAACTCTCTGCCTCTCGGTTAAGACGCCGATGCTCTCACATCTAAAACGCCAACTCCAGGACTCAGCGTACTAATGCACGACGCTACGATCGACTGAGCGTTCCCGACATCTGGAATCTTGGCTTACATCTCTTTGTGATTGGTGCGCATCCGTAAAACATAGCTCACCTCATGAGCTTGAAGTCCGCGTTGGGACTATGACGGTGAGCGGGGCTGACCCATGAAAATCAGAACCACAACAATTCTACTAGTTTCCGGATTCCTGAGTGTCGCTTACCTCGCATCCCCCGGCTTGCTTCGCGGGCAGGCGCCGGCTGGGCCGATGGCCCCGACGGAACCCAAAGCGCCGCCTCCGTCAGCTCAGACGAGAGACCAACAGCCTCAGCAGCCGCAAGGAAAGCAAAGCCTGTCCGGGTCTTGGAAGCTGAACCGTGACCAAAGCGACGACGCCCACAAGAAGATGCAAGAAGCGCGAGGCGGAAATGGCGCTGGTGGCAGAGGCGGTCAAGGCGGCGGGGGACGCGTGGGCGGCAACTGGCCCTTCCCAGGAGGCGGTGGTCAAGGACCCTATGGAGGCCGCAGGGGAGGCGCGGGTGGCGAACAAGGCGACGAAGATCGCAAGCAAATGCAGGAACTGTTCGATCCCGCCGAATCGCTGGCCATCGCGCAGAAGGACGCGGAGGTCGATCTCACCGATGACCAGAGCCGCAAGCGCGTCTTCTACACCGACGGACGAAAACTTCAGAAATCCAAGGACGACAAATATCGGGAGCTGGCCGCGCGCTGGGACGGAAGCCGCCTCGTATCCGAGCAGAATGGCTCTCGTGGCGGGAAGATCACACGCTCCTTCGAATTAGCTCCGGAAGGCCAACAGCTTTACGAAACAATGCGCTTGGACAACAGCCGGTCCGGCTCGCCTGTGGTTATCCGCTACGTCTACGACGTCGTTCGCGAAGCCAAACAGTAACCCTAACGAAAGCCCCGTGGCAAAGACACTCCTCACCCTGTGACGGAACTCCATTTTTTCATTAGGGCACGGCTTCAGCTGTGCCGCAAGCGCACTCAAATCAGTGCGGCTTTAGCCGCTGAGGGTGGGAAATGGGTTCCCACACACATGCCTGTGCTCTGTCCTAAGTCTTCCCCTAAAGCATAGCGTCCATCATTCCATCACGCGCCACCCGAGTATGTACGGCGACAGCGCCGAACCGATGGGGGTCTGGACACCTGCCGCACAAAGGCTCATGCCTATACTTATCCGAACACCAACGATCCGGTATTCTCGGCAGAATTGCGCGCATGCTGCATAATGCGAAAAGCATCCACCATGGCGGAAATCAGCGAGCAGCAAGAAGCGAGGCGTCGAATGCGGCAGGATTTCAAAAATTACATGAAATACATCGGGCTGTCATCCGCTCTGACAGGGAGGGTCCAGGATTTTTATGGATTTTGGCGCATGCTTTGCCCCGAAAAGATCGAATGGATGTTCATAAACGACTCGATTGATAAAGACGGGGAAAGACTCTTCGAGTCCTTGTTGTTCTTCTCGACCAACTACGGCATGGAGGCGAAGGACTTCGTATCGAAGGAGAATTTTCACATGGTAAAAATCGAATCCCCCATCGTGCTTTTCTCGGTCCAGACACAAGACTATGACTTCAAGCAAGCCACCGATAAATCGCGCCTCTATTTTCGCGCTTCCCTGACGGCTTCCACCTCGGCAACGCTCAAGGCAGCCAAGGAAAACTGCGACTGCCTGTGGGAGCTCGTAGTCAATTACTTCGCCCCCATCTCTCGGAAATGATGCGGCCTAGCCTGGATTATTCACGAATTTTGTGGTGAAAAAAGAAAGGATGCTCTAAAAGGTTGATGAACACTGGGTTTTGCAGAACCCAGCATCTCCTTTCGGAGCATCCAAAGGTGACAGACTGTATAC
>JBARRP010000302.1:0-30416 GCA_049644285.1 Candidatus Acidiferrales bacterium
TCGGGGAGAGGTCCTGGTGAAATACGCCCCAGGCGCGGTAAACGTGGATGCCATCGTTCGTGGCGTATCTACCATTAGGGGTTTTTCCGTTTCCCTGTGTCCCGAGGTATTGCGTCGTATAGCTGATAGTAGGCAGGAGCGCATTTCTTGCCTGGACACGGTCCTCGTGGACGATCTTTGCATCCCCGAGAGCGGCCAAGAATTGGGCATCGTTCTTTCGCGCTCGTTCTAGCGCGTCCTGAAGAGTCACGGTGACAGGCGGGGCAGATTGGTCGGACCCCGGCGGCTGCATCAACTGTACCTGCGATTGATCTCCGGCGGGAGGCGCTGTGGTCTGTGCTGCAGCTTGCGAGACCGGAATGCACAGCGCAACGGTCAGCCCGACGGCGAAAAGACCGGAACGACCGACATAGCCGCCACTGGCATGCCGCTTACCGTGGCCGCAATTCAAAAGCACGCATTTTTCAAGGCAATTTAATTTGTCCATTCGTTTAGTCTCGCGTTCAGATTCTTTCCGTCGAAACAGTCCCAACCGTTGCTCACTTGCATTGCAAGCCGAACGAGCACGCTAGTCTACTACTTGAAGCAAGCCACGCAGTCATCTTCCAATAACAAGCACTCGGATCTGTCCGCGCTTGGAGAAACGTAAATCATTTATCTGAAATTTATCTGAAATCGAAGGAAGCGGCTTGGTGTGAGGTGGTGCGTCAAATGAGTGCCGCTCACTTGGGCGGATCATACGGCGGTGGCCCAGTTAGAGCGGCTTGACAGCGCTCATGCGCGACCCCGGCACCTGCGGTTACTTTGAGGTGGGCTTCGTCGACCTTGTCTTGGGGCCACCCAGCGACTCCAAGTAGCTCACGATTTGCCATCGCTCCTTCGGGGGTAAATCGACCCACGCAGGCATTCCGTCATTTGGAGAACCACGCGTGATAAACCAAAATAAAGCGCCCTCCGGAGCGCGTTGTGTTGGTCCCTTGACAAGGGATGGCACCATTCCTGTTCCTCTTGCATCGAGACCGTGACACTGACTACAGTTGGTTGCGTAAAGTTTGTTCCCGGCTTCCGCGGCGCCGGGGTGGCCGGCGTACGGGTTCTTTAGTCGTTTGGCCGACGCCGGGACCTTATCCAGCTTGGAACTCTGGGCAGTCAACGATGGAACCACTAGAAGCCAGGCTACGGAAAGTCTCCCAAGCGAATGCATTATTGCGCGTCGGTCTGTTTTCAAAATCCCGCTCCCCGCAACGGTATAAAAGGCTGTCAAGCCACACACTCTCTTCTAAGAGCACACAATGAAGCAAGGCGCGGCTGCAATTTTGGGTGTTGTAGTTCTCGCGGGCGTGATGGCTCGCGTCACGGCGCAATCCTCGGGCGCCGGCGATGGCGGCCCCCGGGCGAAGGCCCCTTTCGTCGACTATCGCGACGAGAGACCGGGAGCGGTTCACAAGATCACTTTGCAGGACCTTCCCGAGCCATTCGCGACCAAGTCGGTGGGGAATTTCCCGCAGCTTGTCGCCCGTCCGGAGAATGCCATGCCAAAGGCCCCGGAAGGTTTCAAAGTCGAGCTGTACGCTACCGGCCTCGACAATCCTCGTCTGATTCGCGCCGGCTTCAACGGCGATTTCTTCGTGGCAGAGGGCAGCAGCGGGCAGATCAAGGTTTTTCGCGGAATCAAGAGTGACGGCAAGGCAGAAATCATGCAGGTTTACGCCGCCGGCCTCGAGCAGCCGTACGGCATCGCCTTCTATCCTCCGGCGGGAAATACACAGTGGCTCTACGTCGGGAATACGAATTCGATTGTGCGCTTTCCGTTCACCAACGGAGACCTGAAAGCAGCCGGGCCTCCGGAGCACATCATCGACCTGCCCGCCGGCGGAAATCATTGGACGCGCGACATCCGCTTCTCGCCCGATGGCAAGAAGCTTTACGTGGCGGTCGGTTCGGGTTCGAATGTCGACGACCCGGACGGCAACCCCGCGGAGAAGAATCGTGCCGATATTCTGGAGATGAACCCGGACGGTTCAGGCATGCGCATTTATGCCTACGGCATTCGCAACGCCGGCGGGGGACTGGCCATCAATGCGCAGACCGGGGAGTTGTGGTGTTCGGTGAACGAACGCGACGCGCTCGGCGACAACCTTGTGCCGGACTATATCACCCATGTGCAGGACGGCGGATTCTACGGCTGGCCGTGGTGGTACATGGGCGGCCATCAGGACCCGCGACACAAAGGCAAGCATCCGGAATTGAAGGACAAGGTCATCACCCCGGACGTGATTCTGCCGCCGCACAACGCGTCGATGCAGTTGACCTTTTACGACGCCAAGCAATTCCCGGACGAATATCGAGGCGACATCTTCGCCTCCGAACACGGCTCCTGGAACAGGTCGATTCGCGTGGGATACGAAGTCATTCGCGTGCCGCTGCACCAGACGGGCCACGCCACCGGCGAATATGAGGATTTTCTCACCGGTTTTGTGGTGGACAATGGACACGTCTGGGGACGGCCGGTGGGCGTCACCGTGGCCCGCGACGGCTCGTTGCTGGTCACCGACGACGGTTCCAACTCCATTTGGCGCGTGAGCTACGTGGGGAGCACGAGATGATGGCTCAACAAGAAACGCGGGCATGGCATATCGGCGGGCGACACACCCTTTGCACGCGGGAGGGGCGCCCACGCAGTACTCCCGAGTGAAGTATTGTAGTGGTGGCATGCGCTCGCGCTGATGCCAGGCCGTTGCCCGATAGACTGCCTCCCATTTGAAATGCACGCTGACCATGTGTGTCGAATACAAGCGCAAAAACTTGCCCTGGCTCGCCACCTCAATGTCTAGCGTCTTGAGATTTGAATCTGAGCCACCGTAACAAATCAAAGTGGCATCCATCCTGGAATCAACCTCAATGTCAACGCTAATGCGGGGTAGCTTTTCCGAATATTTTAGAAGGTATCCAGCACACAACGCCGCGGCATTTGGAGAGAAAGTTCCGTAGATTATGCCACCCCCTACAAGCTCCTGAGCTGGTCGCCGCCGCGGAAAGTCCTTGATGTATCTATTGCCAGCTCTTGGCCGGGGATCACGGTATGCGTCAATCACGAAGAACACATCGTCGCTAACAATGCCTGGACCCCAAAAGCGACGAAAAAGAAACTTATCCCACGCTGCGGGAAACGCGCCGAGGATCTTCCTGATGAGATCCCATGCAGTCAGGGCTAGTGACAGCCAATCAGGCAAAGAGCCCCTCCCAATAGCGGGTCTTTCTAGGGCAATTTAACATCCTCCGCTGCGGCTGGCTACGTGGGGCCTTGTAAGTTGCGGAGAATCCCACCCGGCACAGGCTCGGTGGCCCAGGGCTCGTCTTGATCGTTTCCGTTGTGTTTGACAGCGCAACCCGACCGGATGATCCCGCTCTGACATTCATTCTGGGAGCTCACTTCCACCGCAGGGTGCCCGAGAACGGCAGCTAGCGTGCCGATCTTGAGTTGCTTGTGCGCCGGTATAGAGATGTGATGTTCGGGACCCTTGATTCTGGAGGTGAGGCGAAGATGACTTCCGGTTTGGCGTGTGATTTCATAGCCGTGACGGCGGAGGAGCTGCGCCAGAGCGCTCCCGCTGACGTCACGCGGAAGTCTCAAGCCAGGATAACCTCGTCCTTGACTAGGTGGAGGCGAATGACACGGGGCTTGGCGTCGTCCGTGAAGTGACAAGACACGGCGTCGCGAATCATTGTCTTTAGCTCGTCGAGCGAATCTCCCTGGGTGAAGATGGAATGACCTAAAGCGCGGGCTTGGTAGCCACCCTCGGGCGATTCTTCCACTGCAAAAATGATTTCGCTGTCGGCAATTTCCTGTCTCCGGCGAACATTATAAGCTCTTCTCCCCCGCAGGAGAAGATGACGCAGGGCGGGTGGCAACCCTGTGCGCGCGCGAGCGGGGTGCCCCTCGATAAGACCTGTGGTGTAATATTGGCGTAGCGTTGTTGCCCTATGGCGCAACCGAAATGAGGAAAGGGGACGCCCCGTGAAGAGTGCGAAAAGCGAAGGCTTGAGCGAAATCGAGCGAATGGCCAACGTCCCTCTCGAGCCCGAGCGCTACGAGCTCACCGAACCTCCCATGCACCATTTTGAGCTTCAGCGGCGAGATTTCTTCCGCGTCGTTGGGGGTGGCGTTGCGATCCTGGTGACGGTGAAGAGCGGCGTGTTTGCCCAGGAAACGGGAGGCGGACGCCAGGGCGGCCCACCGCGCATCCCGCAGGAGATCAACGCCTGGCTGCACGTGGGTGAAAACGACGTCGTAACCGTGTTCACCGGAAAAGTGGAGCTGGGGCAAAACGTTCGCACATCGCTGGCCCAGCAAGTCGCCGAGGAGCTGCGCGTGCCGCTGGAGAAGATCGTGATGGTAATGGCCGACACGTCCCGCACTCCATGGGACCGGGGAACAATCGGCAGCGAAACCACGCCAATTATGGGCAGGCAGCTACGTCGCGCCTCTTGCGCAGCGCGTGAGCTGATCGTGGAGCAGGCAGCCAACCAATGGAAGGTGGATTCGAAAGGCTTGATTGCTGCCCAAGGTCGCGTGACCGATCCTAAGACTGGCCGTGCGGCTACCTACTCAGAACTGGTCAAAGCGCAGGAACTGACCCGGGTGATCCCGGCCGATGACCCGCCGGAACCGCCCTCGCAATGGACCATCGCCGGCACATCCATCCCAAAGATCGACGGCCGCGACTTCGTTACCGGAAAACATCACTACACTTCCGACATGAAGGTGCCCGGGATGCTCTACGGACAGGTCGTGCGTCCGGTTGCGATTGACGCGACGCTCGACACCGTCGACATCAGCGCCGCCGAAGCCATGCCCGGCGTTGCGGTTGTTCGCGACGGGGATTTCATCGGCGTCGCGGCTCCCAGCCGCTTTGAGGCCGAGCTTGCGGCGGCCGCCATCAAGGCGACGTGGAAAGAAACTCCACAGCCGTCGAACGCCGAAATCTTCGACTATCTGAGGGCCCACGCGAAACCCAGCGGAATCAAGGAGGGCGACCGCGGCTCACCCACCTCCAATCTCTGGAGCGCCGGCTCGGTCGAGGAGGGCCTGGCCGCTGCCGACCAGAAGCTCGAAGAAACCTACACGGTGCGCTATATCGCCCATTGTCCGCTCGAACCCCGTTCCGCGACCGCTCAGTGGGACGGCGATCAGGTGACGGTTTGGATGTCAACGCAGCGGCCGTTTTCCGTGCGCGACGACATCGCGAAGGCATTCCACATGTCGGCCGATAAAGTGCGCGTCAACGTGCCGATCTCCAGCCCGGCGTATGGCGGCAAGCATACCGCTGAGCACGGCGTGGAAGCGGCTCGTATTGCCCGTGCCGCAAAGAAACCCGTCAAGCTCTTCTGGAGTCGCGAAGAGGAATTCCAGTGGGCGTATTTCCGGCCAGCCGGAGTCATCGACGTAAAGAGCGGCATGCGCAACGACGGCACACTGACTGCCTGGGAGATGCACAACTACAACTCCGGCAATGCCGCCCTTGGCTCGCCGTATCGCGTCGCGAATAAGCACCACGAATTTCACCTGGCAGATTCGCCGCTGCGGCAGGGCTCCTACCGGGGCCTCGCCGCCACGGCCAATCATTTCGCGCGCGAAACTCACATGGACGAGCTTGCACACCTGCTCAAGCTCGATCCGCTCGAATTCCGCAGAAAAAACATCGACGATGACCGTCTTCGCGCCGTGTTTGAAACTGCGGCAAAGGCGTTCGGATGGGGCGCGGCCAAGTCCGCTGACGGGCAGGGCTTCGGCATCGCCGGCGGGACGGAAAAGGGCGGCTACGTGGCAACCTGCGTCGAAATCCGCGTGGACCTCTCGAGCGGCGCGGTGCGGGTGGTGCGCGTGCTGACGGCCTATGAGTGCGGCGCTATCGTCAATCCCGAGGGCTTGAAGCAACAGGTCGAGGGTGCAGTCATGTTTGGCTTGGGTGGCGCGCTCTTCGAGCAGATCGAGTTCGATAGCGGCCGGATTCGTAACGGGCATTTCAAGCAGTATCGCTTGCCGCGCTTCTCCGACATGCCCCGGATCGAATCGGTGCTCATCAATCGCAAAGACATCGAGCCTGCCGGCGCCGGCGAGACGCCGATGTTTGGCCTTGCGCCTGCGATTGGGGGCGCGATATTCGACGCCACAGGCATTCGCCTGCGCGCTCTGCCACTGGTTCCGAACGGCCTCGACCTCAAGAACAAGAAGACGTAGCAGCCACGCGTACAACGGCACAGGGTGGTCCCACATCGGACGCACTCACTCGATTGGCAATGTTTGCTGATCGCACGAACTGGAACCTGAACGCCAACCGCCTGAGCGAAGCTCTTGCTCGGCATCGTACCACCGGAAGACCGTTCCTTAACCTTAGCGCCTCGAACCCTACCGAGTGCGGATTTGACTATGACACGCCGGCCATCCTGCGAGCCCTCTCCAATACAGCCGCCCTCGACTATAAGCCTGATCCAAAGGGCCTCGAGATAGCTCGCCGAGCGGTCGCCGCATATTACGCCGCCCGCCGCAGCGAGGTTCCAATCGAGGACATCCTTCTCGCCACCAGCACCAGCGAAGCGTACTCATTCGTTTTTCGGACGCTGTGCAATCCCGGTGACGAGCTATTGATCCCCACTCCCAGCTATCCCCTGTTCGATTTTCTCGCGGATATTCAGGACGTGAAGCTGGTGCACTATCCGTTGATCTACGACCACGGCTGGCAGATCGACTTTCATGCGCTCGAGCAGGCGATCACCTCACGCGCCCGCGGAGTAATCGTTGTTCATCCCAATAATCCCACGGGGCATTTCTGCAAGCCTCAGGACTTAGCAAGACTGAATGACCTTTGTTCAGCGCGCCGGATGGCCTTGATTGCTGACGAAGTGTTTTCGGATTTTGTATTTACCGGAGAGCAGCCGGTCAGCTTCGCTGCGAATACCGGCGCGCTCACCTTTACGATGAGCGGCCTCTCCAAAATCTCCGGCCTGCCCCAGATGAAGGCTGCCTGGTTGATTACGACCGGCCCGCAGGACTTGAGGAAACAAGCGATGGCGCGGCTGGAGGTGATCGCCGATACCTATCTTTCCATGAATGCTCCGGTGCAGTTGGCAATTCCTGTGTTCTTAGAATTGCGGCAGGGGTTTCAGAAGCAGCTGATGGCACGCGCCCGCAAGAACATGGCCGAGCTGGACCGCCAATTAGCCGCACAAAAATGCTGCAGCCGTTTACAGGTGGAAGGCGGCTGGAATGCTGTCGTGCGGGTGCCTGCAACGCGCTCCGATGAAGATCTCGCCATCGAGCTACTGGCGACAAAGGAGGTCTACGCGCATCCCGGCCACTTCTATGATTTCCCGAGCGACGGATATCTGATCGTGAGCCTGATAACGCCAGAACAGGAATTTGCGGAAGGAACAAGACGGTTGCTCTCAGTATTTTGATGGTCGCAAAGAGTATCGGGCGTTCCCCGCCACGGCGAGTCTCCGTGCGCATGTTATGATGGCGCGTTAAAATACTTCTCATTTTCCGCGTCGACGATGACATCGGATCCGGGGGAAGTCAGTACAGGGACTTCAGAATCACAGATGAATCGTAGTTTCTCCGTTCTCATTCTTCTGGCGTTATCCATCGGCATTTACGTTGGAAATTCGGCAAAGCCGCCCCTGCTCGATGATGCCGACGCTTCGCATGCGCTGGTTGCGCGCGAGATGCTCCAGCGCGGCGATTGGGCTGTGATGTATATGGACGGCGTCCGCTACCTCGAGAAAGCGCCGCTGCACTACTGGATGGTGGCGGCGACGTATAAGCTTATGGGCCAGGGCGCCTTTCCCACGCGACTCCCCCTGGCGCTTTCGGTCGTGGGACTGGTCTTGATGGTGTATGCCTTCGCGCGTTACTTCTTCGGTGAGCGCGCAGGTCTCTACTCCGGCCTGGTGATCTGCACAAGTCTGGGCACATTCCTTTTCACACGGGTGATGATCCCGGAGGCGATCTTTGCTCTCGAGTTAACGGCATTTTTCTACCTCTTCCTCCGCGCGTGGAATGGCGCGCTGGACCCGCGAATTGGTTATTGGGGCGCCGCCGCAATGATGGCGCTGGCAGTGCTGACGCTGGGATTGATTGGGCTGGTTTTTCCTCTTGGCGTTATCTTCTGGTTTGTGGTGCTGACGCGCAGTTGGAAGCGCTGGCGCGAGATGCGTCTGTTTTCAAGCGCGCTCATTTTCTTCGTGATTGCCGCGCCCTGGCACCTGCTTGCCGAGCATCGCTCGCCGGGTTTTTTCTGGTCGTATTTCGTCAACGAGCATTTCCGGCGCGCCCTGGGCACTCGTTATCCGCCCGACTATGATGCTGTGCCGCTGCTTCTCTGGTGGGCGCTCCACCTCGTTTGGTTTTTTCCATGGAGCTTGTTCTTGCCTTATGCCCTACGGGAGTTTCCCCCTCCCAGCACCTGGGGCAAGAAGATGGAGCCGTCGCAACAAGCCCGTTTGCTGCTTTTCATCTGGGCTGGCGTAATTCTGGTGTTCTTCTCACTCACGAGCGGCTCGCGGATGGAGTACTACAGCTTCGGTGCGTGGCCCGCAATGGCAATCCTTCTGGGATTGGGACTCGCGAATGCAGAAGAGACCCGCGCCCGCTGGCTGCCGCGCCTTCAGGGAGCTTTGGCCGTCACTGGTCTCCTTTTAGCTGCGGCGCTCGGCTTTCTGCTTTGGTCTTCCTGGCAGGTTCGGGAAACGGACGATATCTCAGGCCTGGTGCAATATCATCCCTTCAACTCCTACCGCCTTTCGATGGCTCACATCTTCGATCTCACGCCGCACACATTTGCGGCTTTGCGCGGCCCGGCCGCTCTTGCGCTCGTGATTTTCGTTGTCGGCTTTGGCGCGGCGTGGATGCTGCGGCGGCGCGGGCGCGATCATGCGTCGACCCTCGAGTTGGCGCTCGCGATGGGTGCGTTTCTGTTCTGCGCAAACTGGGCATTTCAGATTTTCTCACCGCGCCTGTCTTCGCGCGAACTGGCAGACGCGATCCTTCCCTATCTGCGCCCCCAGGACCAGATCGCCGAGTATGGAGATTTTAATTCCGGGTCGAGCATTCCCTATTACACGCACCAACATGCCTGGATCTATAACGGACGCTTCGGCACCAATCTCGAGATCGGTTCCAATTATCCGGACCTGCCGCCGACGTTTTTGAATGACAAGCACTTCCCCGATTTCTGGCGCAGTCCGTTTCGAGTCTTCTTGTTTGTCTCGGACGAGTACCGCGATGTGGCCCTGCCACGTCTTCCGCCCGATTCCACTTACTTGCTCGCCGAGAGCGGCGGGAAATTCATCTTCGTGAATCAGCCGGTGAAAGAGGGTCAGCTTACCTTGGCAGAGCTGCGCTCGCGCCCGCAAAACCACACTTTGACGCCGTAGGTTCGAGCGGCCCCGCGCTGCGGGTACTTAATCGGGATTTTCAGGCGATGCGGTGGGCGATTTGGCCCGGAAACACTCCGGATTCACCGCATAACACCGCTGCTACGGCATCACTGGGCGAGCGACGCGACGTGTGCAGCGCCCAACAAAGGCGCGTCCTCGTTTAACACCACGTAAATCGGGATTCGCTCGAGGAAACTGCCCAATTTCTCCTTGGCGACGAAGGCTGCGGCAAAACGTCCGTCCAGCAGCTTCGGCAGAACCTTGATCGCAATTCCACCGGCCACGTAGATGCCGCCTTGCGCGACGCTCCTCAAGGCCAAGTTGCCCGCCTCCGCGCCATACATCGCCACCCACATATCCAGTGTGGCGACGCATACCGGGCAGCTCTTTGCCAGAGCCTGCTGGGTAATGATCGGCGCGGGATCCATTTCCGTGTCCTCAAAGCCGCGGTGCGTTACACCCGGCCCGAGGAGCTCGTGGATGGAAAGGAATCCTCTGCCCGAAAGAATGAGCTCGATACTCACGAAGTCGTTACGCGCTTTGAGAAAGCGCCAAAGTTCGATTTCTTTTTCATTGCGCGGAGCAAAATCCGAGTGGCCGGCCTCGGTGGCCATCGGCAGATGTCGCGCTCCGTCCCAGAAAAGGATTGCTTCGCCGAGACCGGTGCCGGCGGCGATCACCGCCTTCGTCGCCTGAGGGTTGGGCACGCCCGCATGCAAGGTTTCGATTTCCGAGGGCTCAAGCACCCCAATTCCGTACCCGGTAGCCTCAAGGTCATTCAAAAGCCTCACGCGCGGGACGCCTAGCACACGCGCCAAGCCCGCGCCTTCGACAACCCACGGCAGATTTGTGGCGCGCACTGTGTTGTTCACCACCGGCCCGGCGATCGCGAAACACGCAGCGGTAACTCTTCCGTTCACGCCGCGAGTGAAATCGGCCACAAGATCCTCCGCTTTGCGATATTCGTGGCTCGCGACGCGTTTGCGCGCGCGCGGCACCAGCTTCCCCTGCTGGAGTTCGAATGCTCCCAGGTTCGATTTGGTGCCGCCGAGATCACCTGCGATGAGCATGATGGCTCCTGCGAGAAAGTGGGACGAACAACTACGGCACGGCCAACCCGCAACCCGGACCCGCTGGCCCGAACTGCTTTAGCGGCGCAGGTGACCCCGACGCTACAAACTGCGCCAACGCCGCCCATCGGCCCCGAGTAAATCATCTGCTGCCTTCGGCCCCGCACTGCCGGCTGCGTAGTTCGGAAACGGCGGCGGCGAAGCTTCTGCCCACGCCTCGAGGACCGGATCGAGCAGTGACCAGGCAGCCTCAACGCTGTCGGCTCTGTCGAAGAGCGTTGCGTCCCCGCGAATGCAATCATTGATCAGGGTGGCATAGGCGCTCCGCGAGCCCTCGCCGAAGGTTGTGCGGTACTGAAAATCCATCTTGACCGGTCGAATGCTCAGGTGCGGGCCGGGCGCTTTGGCCCCGAAGGAAAGCGAGATTCCCTCACCGGGCTGAATATTCAGCACCAGCCAGTTGGGCTGGAGAGTCTCCCCGCGGAAAACAAGGTGAGGGGCTTCGCGGAATTGAATGGCAATCTCGGTAAGCGACCGGGCGAGGCGTTTGCCGGTGCGGAGGTAAAACGGAACCCCGCTCCAGCGCCAGTTGTCCACAAAGAATCTAATGGCCACGTACGTTTCCGCGGATGAATTGGGGTGCACGCTGGGCTCGGATCGATATCCGGGGACCGGCTTGCCTTCCACCGAGCCGGGTCCATACTGCCCGCGAACCACCGATTGCCAGACGCTTTCACGCGTGAATGGCCGGATGGATTGCAGGACCTTGATTTTTTCGTTGCGGACAGCCGTCGCTTCAAACGTCGCCGGAGGCTCGACGGCGACAAGCGAAGTCAATTGCAGGACGTGGCTTTGAATCATGTCGCGGAGCGCGCCGGTGGTTTCGTAGAAAGCGGCGCGGCGTTCCACACCGAGCGTTTCCGCGGCGGTAATCTGCACGTGGTCCACATAATTGCGGTTCCACAGCGGCTCGAAGATGCCGTTGCTGAAGCGGAATACCAGGAGGTTCTGCACTGTCTCCTTGCCGAGATAATGATCGATGCGATAAACCTGCGATTCATCAAAGACGCGCAAAACCTTCTGGTTCAACTCGCGGGCGGTTTCCGCGTTGCGGCCGAAAGGTTTCTCGATGATGATGCGCACCCACGACTTTCCGTTCCTCGGCGACGCCAGCCCCGCCGCGCCGAGCTGTTCGACCACGTGCGGATAAACTTCCGGAGGCGTGGCGAGATAGTAGAGGCGATTGCCCCCGAGCTGGGCTTCTTGATCGAGTTCTTCGAGTCGCTGAGACAGCCGTTTGTATGTTGCCGGATCGTCGTAGTTCCCGACGAAATAGTGAAGATGCTGCATGAACTCGCCGGCCACATCCGTCCCGGCGGATTCCTTCGGCAGCAAGTCGGCGCACGCCTTTCGGAATGCGTCGTCATTCATTTCCGTGCGCGCAAAGCCCAGCAAACGGAAGCGCGGCGCAAGGCAAGAATGCGCTGCCAGGTCATAGAGCGCCGGGAGCAGCTTGCGGCGCGCAAGGTCCCCGGAAGCGCCGAACATTACGATGACACATGGGTCCGAAGGAACTTCACAAAAATAGGTGTCGGTCTGTGGAATTTCAGCTACATCGGTGAGGCGGGATTCCATGATTCTTCTCCCAAATCAGGTCTGAACAAACCTGCGCGAAACGCGCTCCTTTTTGTCTCAAAAATAAGCGCATCCCGCAAGGGGGTGGGCGTCCAACGTGCGACGCAACGCCCCGGAAGCACGTGTGTCTCTTCCCGGTGCGGACGCTCGTTTTGTGGCGAGAAAACTAAACCGCCGCCGTTCGAGCTCGAGCGGACCAACCTCCCCCACAGATCTTTCTATCGGCAGCAGGTCGCCTGGCTGGAATTTCCTCCACCGATGCAGTATCTTGGAATCGCCCGCAGTTTCTCCTAGGAGGAAGCATGGCCGAAGAAAAGTGTAACGGCGCTCCCGCGCAACCGGCGGCCGCTCCGGCGCCCGGCGCGCGCATGGTAAAGTGCGTCAAGTTCGGCAAGGAAATGCCCGGCCTCGATCGCATTCCCTGGAAGGGAGAACTCGGCAAGCGCGTCTTTGAGAACGTCTCCAAAGAGGCCTGGAAGATGTGGCTCGAGCACTCCAAGATGATCATGAACGAGTACCGCCTGAATCCGCTCGATCCGGGTTCGCAAAAGATTATGGAAGAGCAAATGGAGCAATTCTTCTTCGGCGATGGCGCTCGCCTTCCCGAAGGGTATGTGCCCCCGAAGTCCAAGTCTTGAGCGAAAGTCATTTTCTTCCAGCCGCCGGCATTTTTCGGGTAACCGGGTGTTCTACAGGAAGCCGCGGCGAGAATACGAAGTGCAATTTAGCGTGTGCCTCGCGCAGCGCTGCTTCAACTCGCTCGGGAGAATCGCCTCTCGCAAAGATGAATCCGAGATAGCTTGAGCCGTCGGGCCACGCGACAAGATAGTCCCGCAGGCGCGCCGTGATCCGGATCTCGTCGACGCCCGGAACCTTCTCCGCTTCTTCGATCCCTTCGACCCGCTCGAAGATCCCGCTTCGCGGCACGGGAATCATCATCACTCCCGACGCAGATTCCTCTCGATCGAGATGACTCCCACCCAGCTCGAGAGCGTCGCGAACGAGCAACTCCTCCAGGGAGATCCTCTCCGGGCCAAAGAGGAGCGCTCGCGAACACAGTCCTCCAATGGGCCGCGGCGCGACTTCCAGAACCCAGGGACCTTCCTCATTGATCCGAAATTCGGCGTGAATCGGCCCGGTGATGAGGCCCAAAGCGCGCACGGTTCTTTCCGCGCAAGCGCGCAGCGAGGTTTGTTGGCTCGGCGGCAACCGCGACGGCGTAACGTAAATTGTCTCTTCGAAGTAAGGCCCTTCGAGGGGATCGGGCTTATCGAAGATCGCCAGAATGCGCAGGATTCCTGCCTCCAGCAAACCTTCGATCGCAACTTCCCTGCCCCGGATATAACTCTCGACGAGCAATTGCTGGAGCAACGGCTCGCGAGTGGCCTGTATTTCCGGGCTTTCCAGAAGCCCCCGAATGCGCTGAACGGCGCGCTCGAATTGTTCGTCATTGTCGGCGCGAATTACTCCTTGGCTCGCGGCAAGAGCGAGTGGCTTCAACACGCACGGAAACTTCACATCCGGCAGGATTCGTGAGAGATCTTCTTCCACATCGAAAGAGAAGAATTCTGGGACAGGTATTCCCGCAGCTCTCAAGACCTCTCGCTGACGAAGCTTGTTGCGGCATGTCTCTGCTGCTTCCGGCGGATTTCCTGGAAGTCCGAGCGTTTGGGCCGCATACGCTGCCGCTGTCGTCGGTCGATCACCCAGCGCAAGAATGGCGTCCGGCGGATTCTGCTTCGATTGATGGACGATCTCTTCGGCTGCGGCCTGGGGATTCTCAAAATGAAGCGGCAGCGCGCCATCGGCCCAGGGATCATCGAGTTTATGGCAGCGGTCAGTCCCAAACGAAACCTCGACTCCCAGTTTCTCCGCTGCTTCGGCAAACCCACGCGTCTGATATCCCAGCTTGCTCGCCAGGATCAGCAGCTTCTTGTGCGGCTTCATCGAGCCGCCCGGCATCGGAGACGATTCATTCCTGTTCACACGAAGGTATCAGCTTGGCGCAAAGATTTCCGGGCTTGCGCGATGGGGGCCAACTGGTCCCCGGTCGGCTCCGCTCAACAGTACCAGGGCTCATTCAAATACGGGATTGCAGCGCGGGAGACAAGAACCGGCTGCGCACGCGCGACACTCGCTGCGCGCCCCGCGGCATTGAAAGCCGCTTCCTCAATGCGTCCGAAGATTCGCCTGCGCGATTGATTGATCTTCTCGCCGCGGTGAACGATTGCTTGAAGCTCTTCGCCCAACCGATCGACTCGCGGGTCGGGATGTCGCCAAGGATAGACCAGCGCCGCTTCCTCAAACGCCCCGACCAATTCCTTCACGTCCGGCAATTCCAGCAGCCGAGAGCCGGCCGGGATCAACAGGCGGATGGCAAGCTGAATCGGCGCGACACTCTCGACAAGGTCATTCTCGCGCAGCAATTCGAGAAGCTCGCAATAGCTTTCGAGCGTAGTCCACGGCGTAAACGGGACAAATGTCGGCTGGAGGAAAAGGCCCGACTCCCGAAAAATCTGCACGATCCTCAGAAAGTCCGCCCGCGTATGGTGTTTATCGAGCCTCTCGAGAATCGCGTCGTCGACCGACTCGACGGCGCTGGTCACGAAAAGACATCCCGTGTCCCGTGATGTAGCCAAATGGTCCGAATGCTTCACCAGGTGCTCGATTTTGACCGTGACGTCATACGTCAGTTGCGGAAATTCGCGATGGAGGGCCTCGACCAGCGGAATCGCATGCCCCACGCCGTTGAAGAAATCCGGATCGCCAAAGGTGATGTGTTGTGCCCCCATTGCAACCTGGCGGCGGATATCCTCCAGAACCACGTCGCGCTCGACGATGCGAAACGTTCCGTTGTAAACGGGAACCACCGGACAATGCCGGCAAAGATGCTTGCAGCCGCGGCTCGCCTCCGTATAGCCGACAACGCGCTGTTCCCCGTTCGGCAGCAGCAGGCGCGCATATTTGTCGAGCCGAGGCAGACCGGTGCGATCGGGAACGGTGAATTTCTGCCGTGCGAGCGAAATAATGGGTTCTTTTTGAACCCCATCGATCATTCCGTTTTCGAGGCGTCGCGCGAGATCCGACAGTCCCTGCTCGAATTCCCCACCGAGAATTGTGTGCACGCCCAGGCGTCGAAGATAGGCTTCGTTCACCGGAGCGTAGAGTCCGTAGAAACAGAGGTGCGCGTGCGGATTGATTCTTCGGAGTGTCTCCAGAAGTTCGACCGCTAGTCGCGTGGCCGTGTGCATGGGCACATAAAACGCGATCAGGTCGGCCGCGCGCACAACCTCCTCGTGGAAATCCTCGCGCGACAAATCGAGACAAGTCACCTGCGCCCCGCGCGCCCGCAGCCACGCCGCCGGCGACGCCAGCCCGAACGGCTGCCGCCCCAGCTCATAAGTCGAAATCAGCACAATGTTCAGTCGCATAGCAAACCCAAATGCTGAGCGCAGGTTTCCATTATTGCATGCACAAACCCTTGCGCCTAAAGACGCGAGCTGCGCGAAACGCACGTGCGTCCGTGTGTGTAGCTCACCTCTTCAGAGGTGAGGGTTTTCGCCGATGGAGAAAACACCGTGAGATTGCGCTATCATGAAGTGTTCCGGAGAGGAGCCGAGCCTCCCAATGAGCCCCGCAGCAAAAAATTCATTCTCAACGCGCAGCACGCTAAAGGTCGCAAACGACAAATTCGAGATTTATCGCCTCGACGCGCTCGAGCGCGCAAGCATCGCCAACGTCTCGCGGTTCCCTTTCTCGCTGAAGGTGCTGCTCGAAAACCTCCTGCGGAATGAAGACGGTCGGTTTGTAAGCGCCGATGACATCCGCACCCTCGCGCAGTGGAATCTGGCAGCGGCCACAGACAAAGAGATCTCGTTCATGCCGGCGCGCGTGCTCTTGCAGGATTTCACCGGAGTTCCCGCGGTCGTCGATCTCGCCGCGATGCGCGAGGCGATCCGCCAACTCGGCGGCAGCCCGAAGAAGATCAATCCGCTTCTCCCCGCCGAATTGGTGATCGACCATTCGGTGCAAGTGGACAAGTTCGGCTCGTCGCAAGCCTTCGCCTTCAATGCCGACCTGGAATTCCAGCGCAACGTCGAGCGTTATGCATTCCTCCGCTGGGGCCAGAAGAGTTTCGAGAATTTCAAGGTTGTGCCGCCGGACACCGGAATCTGCCACCAGGTTAACCTCGAGTACCTCGCGCGCGTCGTTTTTCGCGCGCAGCAGGATGGCGCATGGTTCGCCTTCCCCGACTCGCTGGTCGGCACGGATTCTCACACGACGATGGTGAATGGGCTCGGCGTATTCGGCTGGGGCGTCGGAGGAATCGAAGCCGAGGCGGCGATGCTGGGCCAGCCGCTCTCGATGCTCATCCCTGCCGTCATCGGCTTCAAGCTGCACGGCCGTTTGCCCGAAGGCGCCACCGCTACCGATTTAGTCCTCACGGTCACAGAAATTCTGCGCAAGAAAGGTGTCGTCGCGAAATTTGTCGAGTTCTATGGCGCAGGCCTCTCGAGCCTCACGCTCCCCGACCGCGCCACGCTCGCCAACATGGCCCCCGAATACGGCGCCACAATGGGTTTCTTCCCCATCGACGCGGAAACCCTCGCCTATCTGCGTTTCACCGGGCGCAGCGAAGACCAGGTTCGCCTCGTCGAGGCCTATGCGAAGGAGCAGGGACTCTTCCGCACCGACCAGACTCCCGATCCGGTCTTCACCGACCGCCTCGAGCTCGATCTTAAGAACATCGTGCCGACCATGGCCGGGCCCAAGCGCCCGCAGGATAGCGTGCCCCTGACGCAAGCGAAGACCTCATTTGAAAAATCGCTGAGCGCACCGCCGAAACACGTCAAGGTGCAAAACAACGGCGACCGCTTCGAGCTCACTGACGGCTCGGTCGTTATTGCCGCAATCACGAGCTGCACCAACACCTCGAATCCCTCGCTCATGCTTGGCGCCGGATTGCTCGCGAAGAAGGCCGTCGAGCGAGGCCTGCAATCGAAGCCGTGGGTGAAGACGAGCTTCGCGCCCGGCTCGAAGGTCGTGAGCGATTATCTGGCAACTTCCGGCTTGATGCCCTACCTCGAATCGCTGCGATTTCATCTGGTCGGCTACGGCTGCACGACGTGTATCGGGAATAGCGGGCCTTTGCCCGAGTCGATCGGGAAAGCGATCAAGGACAATAATCTCGTCGCGGTCTCAGTGCTGAGCGGCAACCGCAATTTCGAAGGCCGCATCAACTCGCTCTGCCGCGCGAACTATCTGGCCTCCCCGCCCCTCGTCGTCGCTTATGCGCTGGTCGGGCGAATGGACTTCGACATCGTGAACGAGCCGCTCGGAAGCGACAAAGCCGGAAAGCCGGTCTATCTGCGCGACATCTGGCCCACCTCGCAGGAAGTGGAATCGGTGATGCGCCAGTCCGTGACCAGCGAAATGTTTCGCAAGGAATACGGCGACGTCTTCACCGGCGATGACCACTGGCGCAAGCTGCCGATTCCGGAAGGCGATCTCTACGCTTGGGACGCCAAATCGACCTACATCCAGCATCCCCCATATTTCGAAGGCATGCCGCTCAAGCCTTCTCCCTTGCGCGATCTTCATGACATGCGGGTGCTGGCGATTCTTGGCGATAGCGTTACGACCGACCACATTTCACCGGCCGGGTCGATTCCTCCAGACAGCCCTGCGGGAAAATATCTGATTTCACGCGGCGTTCAACCGAAGGATTTCAATTCCTACGGCGCGCGCCGCGGCAATCACGAAGTGATGATGCGCGGCACGTTCGCGAACATTCGCCTGCGCAACTTGCTTGCGCCGGGCACCGAGGGCGGTTGGACGCCTCACATGCCCGATGGCGAAAAGATGGCCATCTACGACGCCGCCATGCGCTACAAACAAGAAAACGTGCCGCTCGTCGTTCTCGCGGGAAAAGAATACGGCGCGGGCTCTTCGCGCGATTGGGCCGCGAAGGGAACGCTGCTTCTGGGTGTCCGCGCCGTGATCGCCGAAAGTTTCGAGCGCATTCACCGCAGCAATCTCGTCGGCATGGGCGTCGTGCCGCTCGAATTTCGGCCCGGCGAATCGGCAAAGTCGCTCGGCCTCACCGGACAGGAGGTCTTCAAAATCGAAGGCCTGGCCAAAGATTTCTCGCCGCGAAAGCACTTACAAGTCCTCGCGCGCGGTGCCGGCGGCAAGGAGAAAACCTTTCACGCAATAGCGCGCATCGACACACCAGTCGAAGTTTCCTACTACCACCACGGCGGAATCCTGCAATACGTCCTCCGTCAGATGCTCTAGCCCCAACCACGCACCGTCGGGCATGATTCCCTTAGGTCCCACGTGGCACAGGCACTCCTGCCTGTGTGTCCGAGACGCGGGCATCCAACGACGCCCAGGCAAGAGTGCCTGCGCCACCGAAATCACAATTTCGGATGCTTCAGGTGAAATCCCGTAGCTTCCTGGTAGGCTCGCGCAAATGCCAGCAATTTCGCATCTCCGTAAAGATTCCCCAGAAATGTCAAGCTTACAGGGGTTCCCGGCCCGCCGATATTGTCTTCTTCTCCCGTATCTTCTTTTGGCGGCTCCGGCGCATCGTCGCCGCGAAAGCCATTCGGCAGGATCACTGCGGGATGCCCGGTCAGATTCGTGATCACGAGCTGCACGCTCGCAGTAGGCGCGACGATGACGTCGAAATTCTCGAACGCTTTCGAGATGCTTTCCATCACGAGCATCCGAGCCCGGTTTGCCTGCACATATTCAACCGCGGGAATGAAGCGCGCCACGCGAAAGATATTCGGCCAGTCGTCCGGCCCTTGTTCCGTGAGCAATTTGTCGCGCCCGGAGCGGGTGAGGTCGTCGAATGCCGCGGCAGCTTCCGCAGTGAGTATCGCGATCATCGCATCGTATGGAAATTTCGGCAGCTCAACCGGAGCGAGCTTAACTCCCATCGACCGCAATTTTTCGATCGCGGCCTCGTTGTAACGGCGGTCGTAGGCGGCGCGGATTTTCCTCTCCTCCCGGCGGCGCCGTTGCTCCTCCCGCCTTTTCTTCTCTTCCGGGGTAGCCGCCTGCTGCTCCTCCTTCGACGGCTCTGGCTCAAGCTCTTGAGGGTGCTCGAACTCCGACTTCAGGTATCCGACGCGCAGCGACCTCCAATCCAGATTGGCGTCCCAGTTAAACGCGGCATCACGAACGCTGCGATCCTGCCCGTCCGGGCCGTAGATCGCGTCGAGCACGATCGCGCAGTCTTCGACGCTGCGGCAGATCGGGCCCAGCTTGTCCATGCTCCAGGAAAGCGCCATCGCTCCGGTTCGCGGCACGAATCCGAATGTGGGACGAAGCCCCGTGCAACCGCAGCGCGTCGAGGGCGAGGAAATCGACCCAAGCGTCTCCGAGCCGATGCTGAACGCAACACATCCCGCCGCCGTCGCCGAACCGGGCCCCGCTGAAGAGCCGCTCGATCCTTGCTTCGGGTTCCACGGATTCCGCGTCCTCCCGCCAAACCATTTGTCACCCTCCGCCAATGCGCCGAGCGTCAGCTTGGCCACCAACACGGCTCCGGCAGCATCAAGCCTCTGCACGACGATGGCGTCCTCATCGATCACCTGTTTTTCGAAGCCGCCTGCGCCCCACGTCGTGGGATAACCCTTCACGGCCAACAGGTCTTTCGCGCCCCAGGGCAGCCCGTGAAGAGGTCCGCGATATTTCCCGGCGGCGATTTCCTTATCGGCTTCTCGCGCCTGTGTGCGAGCGCGCTCTTCCGTGAGAGTGATCGTGAACTTCAGCGCCGGGTCGTAGCGCTTCAACCGCTCGAGATACATCTCTGTCAGCGCCGTCGAGGAAACCTTTTTCGTTCGCACCAGTTCGGCAAGATCTCGCGCGCTCCAGAACGACACATCTTCCAAATTCCGCGGCACACCGCCCGCCGCGATTCCCGGGGCTTCCGATATTTTCATCTGGCGGCGCTGGGTCTCGTATTTCACTCCCGGCAGCACAGGATCGAAGATCAGAGCAGGCGGTACGCTATTGGAGATGTGGAGCTGATAGATCGCCTCGTAGCCTTTCACCTGATCGTTCAGGCCGTCCAGCATCATTTGTCTGGAGTCGCCCGGAATTTTCACGCCGGCGATGGCCGCCGCCTCTTCGATGAGCTCTTTCGTGATTTTGGCCTTGTCTTCGGCCAGCACCCACAGAACGCCGGGAAAAAGCGTCGTGGAAAAACCAAGCGACCCGCACACAGCTAGAAAACGGCGGCGCTCAAGCATCGTTGTGTCGTCCTCCGTGGCAGTCTTTCGTGTCGATGATTGACACTGATCGACGCAAGATACTAGCACTCGGACGTTTTTTCCAGGATGTTACGGGACTGCCGGTTTTCCGTTCGCAGCGCCAAGCGGGCATCGCGCCGCAGATCAGGAAGTCGATCACCTGATAGCTGAGGAGATCCGCGAGATCGCGCTCAGCGGGACCTCGCTCCGATGCGGGAAAACATGCCGAACACGCCGCGCGCTTCCGGCAGATCCAGCAGCAGCGTCGCTCCGAAATAGACGACGCCGTAGGGGACCAAAACGAGCACCGCCAGAAGGATTGGTCCGCGATGGCCAACGACGAGTCGAACCGCCCAGGCGACCGCCGCACCGGCGATGGCCGCGGCCCATAGCTTCGCCAGGAATGCAGGCGCGAGCCCGGTGCGGCCGATCCGCCGGTTCATCATCCGGCGCAGAAGCGTGAACTCCACCCAAGCCGACACTCCCGCCGATATTGTCAGCCCGGCGACTCCCCAGCGCGGCGCGATTCCGAGCGCGGGTGGGAGCGGAATCGCGCACAGGTAGCCAAGAATCGTCGTGAGACCTACCCGGATGATGGCATAGCGCAGCGGCGTGCGCGTATCGCGCATCGCGTAGTACGTCGAGGAATACAACCGGCCAAGCGTCGAAGCGAGCAGTCCCACGGTCGAACCGGCGAGAATGCCCCAAACATACAGAACATCCGCAGGCAGGAAGCGTCCGGATTGGTAAATCGCGGCGACAATTACATCTCCCAGCGCCAGAAACGCCACGACCGAAGGAAGCACAAAATACGCGATTTGACGCAAGCCGGAGTTGAGCCGCGTGCGCAGCGCCTCCGCCACTTCCCTCTCCCCACCGAGCGCCCCCGACATAACCGGCAGCTCCGCTGCGGAAACCGACATCCCGAACAAGCTGACCGGCAAGGTGTAAAGCGTTTGCGCGTATGCCAGAGCCGCCACTGCCCCTGTGGGCAGCAAGCTCGCCAGCAGCGCATCGATGTACGCGCTGATCTGCACCACGCCCCGGCTGATGAACACCGGCACGAAATTGCGCACCACAATCTGAACGTTCTCGAGGTGGTAGCCCAGCGTCAGACGCAATCCGTGCAGCAACTTCAACACGACCGGCAACTGCACCGCGACCTGCAATCCGCTTCCAACCACCGATCCCCAGGCCAGGATCGCCGCAAGCGAAAACTGATCGTGACGGCTGCCAAAGCCCAGCATCGTCGCAATCATCGCCGCGTTCCAGATCACCGGCGCCGTGTAAGAGAGAAAGAAGCGGCGATGACTGTTCAAGATGCCCAAGCACCACGCGGAAAAAACGAGCAGGCCTGCTCCCGGAAAAAGGATGCGAACCAACCGGATCGTCAACTCTCGCTTCTCTCCGGAAAATCCAGGGGCGATCGCGTCAATTAGGTACGGCGTCGCCAAGACTCCGATCAAAACGAGGATCGAAGTGCTCAGCGCGAGCAGCGCCGCCACGGCCCCGGCGGTCCGCCGCGCTTCTTCTTCGTCTTCGCGGGCAAGCAGGCCGGCATAGACCGGAATGAACGAAGCGGAAAGGACTCCTTCTCCGAACAGGTTCTGCAGAAAGTTGGGAATGCGGAAGGCGGCCTTGAAAGCGTCCGCCGCATCGGAATTGCCGAAATAGTGCGCGAAGACTCGGTCGCGGATCAGCCCCGCAATTCGGCTAAGAAATATTCCCGCCGCAACAAGAAAAGCCGAGCGCCTCGAAGAAACGCGCTGTGCCGCAGCCTTTTCGGTGGTCGTCACGAGCAAGATCGAGGTGCGTTCCGCATAGCTTGGAAGCAATTCATTACAAAAGCTCCTCGCCTCGAAGTCAACGGCGATTCCGGCCCCTGTGCGTTGTTGATAGCTCGCCCGTCGTTGGGCAATTGCCGGGCACGGCGGTAACGCCTTTATTTCTTGGCTGTGTACGACGTCTTAGGTGAAGTCTGAGAACAAGGAAATCGGGGTGCCCCGCTTCGGGAACAACGGCGCACTCAATGTTAACAGGCGTTAACTTGCTTGAAAACAAGACTTCGGCTATGGTGATTGCGATTTGTGCCAGTGCCGATGAAACGAATCCTCATCATTGAAGACGACAAGGACATCGTCGAGCTCGTCCGCTATAACCTCGAGAAAGACGGCTTCCAGGTGCTGGCCACCGGCGACGGCACCACCGGCCTCGCGCAGCTCCGGAAATCGTTGCCCGACCTGTTGATCCTCGACCTGATGCTCCCGAAACTTTCGGGCCTCGAAGTCTGCAAGGAGGTGCGTCGCGACGGGACGCTCAGCCGCTTGCCGATTCTCATGCTGACGGCTCGCGGTGAAGAAGCAGACCGTATCGTCGGCCTCGAGCTCGGCGCTGACGACTATGTTACGAAACCTTTCAGCCCGCGCGAGCTGGTGGCGCGCATCAAGGCGCTGTTGCGCCGCGTGGAAGCCCCGGCCGGCGGCGAGAAGCCCATCGATGTGGGCCAATTGCGCATTGATCCCGCCGCGTATCGAGTCACTCGGGGCGGAAAATCAGTTCCGCTCAGCACCCTCGAGTTCCGGCTGCTCTATTATCTCGCCGCGCGGCCGAACAAAGTTTTTTCGCGGGATCAATTGCTCGACGCCGTCTGGGGCACGGAGCGATTCGTCACGCCGCGCAGCGTGGACGTTTATGTGCGGCGTTTGCGCGAGAAGATCGAACTAGACCCGCAACACCCCGCGTACGTGAAGACGATCCGCGGCGCCGGCTACCTCTTCGAAACCCGTGCGAGCTAGGCTGTTCTGGAAACTGGGGCTGACGTATCTGGTCCTCCTGCTGAGCCTGGTCGTCGCCGTCGCTTGGTACGCGAGCCCGGCGCTCCGCAGCCGCCTGTTCGTCATCTCCTTCGTGATTCTGATCGTCGCCACCGCCGCCTCGCTCTTCTTTTCCCGCGCATTCTCCTTGCGGGTCGAGCGGCTGAAGGACTTCTCCCGCCGCGTCGCTGACGGCGACTTCAGCCCTCTGCCATCCGAGCCGCAGAACGATGAACTCGCTGAGCTGGCTCAAGCCTTGAACGAAAACGCCATGCGCCTGGAAGGGTCGATTCGGACGCTTACCGACGAGCGGAACCGCTCGAGCGCGATTTTGCGCAGCATGGTGGAAGGCGTGGCGGTAATGGATCCGAAAGAGCGGATCGTTTTCTGTAACCAGGCATTTGCGGAAATCCTGAATCAAGATCCGGCAATCTGTGAGGGCCGCCCCTTGATTGAAATCGTCCGCCAGACGGACCTGGTCAGTGCCATCCGAAAGGCTCTCCAATCCGGCGAGATTGTCCAGGGAGAAGTGGCCGTGGGGACGGTACAGCCCCGCAGTTTCGCCCTGACAGCGGCGCCGGTGGATACACTCGAATCCGCACCGCCCGGCGGGCGCGCCGAAAAGAGAAAGGGCGCGGTGGTCGTGTTGCACGACATCACCGAACTCCGGCGTCTCGAGCGCGTCCGGCAGGATTTCGTTGCCAACGTTTCCCACGAATTCAAAACCCCGTTGACCGCCATCCAGGGCTTTGCGGAAACGCTCTTGGGCGGCGCCCTTGACGATGAGCAAAACAATCGGCGTTTCCTCGAAATCATCCGCGACCATGCCCTGCGGCTCGCCCGGCTCACCGACGATCTCCTGCGCCTTGCCCGCATCGAGGCCGGAAAACTCGAACTCGACTTCCGGCCGGTGCCGCTGGCGGAACTGCTCGAATCCTGCACCGCCACCAGCTTCCTGAAAGCGAGTCAGAAGCAGCTCTCGCTCGAAATCAACTGTCCGCCGGGTTTGCCCCCTGTCCTCGGAGACGCGAGTCTGCTGGGCGAGGTTTTGCAGAACCTCCTCGATAACGCCGTGCAGTACACCCCGCCGGGTGGCCACATCGAGGTGAGCGCGGCGGTACGTCAACACGAAGCTGTTCTCACTGTTGCCGACACCGGCGTCGGGATTCCCCTCGCCGAACAGGAGCGAATCTTCGAACGCTTTTACCGCGTCGACGCGGCGCGCTCACGTGAAGTCGGCGGCACCGGCCTCGGCCTTTCCATTTCCAAGCACATTGTCGAGGCTCACGGCGGCCGCATCTGGGTGGAAAGCGACATCGGTCGCGGTTCCCAGTTCCACTTTTCGGTCCCGCTCGCTGCCTAGGCGCCGCCCGCCTGTCTCAGAACATTGACCTCGCCGTTAACGGATTGCAATGCGCCGGAGTCACACTTTCGGTGTGGACTGGGCTGGCGCAATTCCATGGGTGGCTTCTCTTTGCATCCTCTTGCTGATGGCGGAGGGCCTGAGGCAGGAGCCATGCCCGCGCCACCTGCTTCTGCTTCACATGGTTTCATGCCTGGGAGGCCGGGAAAATGGCAGTGACGGCGAGTAGTCCGGAAAGTACTTATCAGACGGCGCTGGTGAACTATTTGATCTCGATGGCCCGCACGGTCGAGGGCTCGGTGAACCGTTCGCTCGAAGCCCTCCTCAAGCGCAATGACCAGTTGGCCGGCGAAGTTTTTCTTACCGAACCGCGCATCAACGAGATGGAAATCATCATCGACGAGCATGCTATTCGATTGCTCCACCGCGGAAACCTGCCGGATTCCGATGTGCGCCAGATCGTCGCGACCCTCAAGATCAATAACGATCTCGAACGCATGGGCGACCTGGCCGTGAGTATCAGCCAGCGCGTGGTTTCACTCGCCTCGATGCCCGCGTATGAGAATCCTCCGGAACTCGAGCCGATGGCAGCCGCTGTCCGGGCGATGGTGAGCAAGTGCCTCGGCGGCCTGATTTTTCAGAATGTGGACCTGGCCGCCGAAGTTCTCGAAAGTGACGACTTGATCGACCAATATCGCGACCGCATCTTCGAAGAGTTACTGTCGGGGATGAAGGACGATCCCTCCCTCGTCGCTCCGAACCTGCAATTCGTTCTGGTCACCCGCCACCTGGAGCGGATCGCCGATCACGCCACGAACATCGCGGAAGATATTCTCTTCTGGGTGCGCGGACTGGACGTTCGTCACGGTCGGGGCCGGGATTTGTCCCAGGAATCGAAGCGCCCGGTGGAATCGCAGTAGGAAGTCGAGCTATCTCTCGTGATTCCAGGCACGTACTGGCATTTATAGGGCATTCTTCGGTTTGTAACATAGCTGTAACATTTCTCAACAAAAATGCCGTGAGGAGAACCATCGAACATGACCAAGAGAATCGCTCTGCTCGCACCCCTCTTTGCGCTCAGCGTTCTGGCGCTTGCCCAAGCGAAGGATCCGGTTCTGCTCAACGCTGCTGGCGCTACGTTTCCTTACCCGATTTATTCGAAGTGGTTCGACGAGTACCACAAGCTCCATCCGGATATTCAGATCAACTACGCGTCGGTCGGTTCGGGCGCGGGCATCGGCCAGCTCCAAGCTGGCACCGTGGATTTCGGCGCTTCGGACGGGCCGATGTCGGATGAACAATTGGCGCAAGCAAAGGTGAAAGTCCTCCATTTCCCGACCGTGCTTGGCGCCGCCGTCGTCACCTACAACCTTCCCGGTGTAGACGCGGAATTAAACTTCACGCAAAAGGCCATCGCCGGAATTTACCTTGGCACTATCACCAAGTGGAATGACCCGGAAATTAGCAAGGCAAATCCGGGCGTAAATCTGCCCGGCAATGATATCGTTGTTGTCCACCGCTCCGATGGCAGCGGAACCACCTACATTTGGACTGACTTCCTGTCCAAGGCCAGCCCGGACTGGGCCGCCAAGGTCGGCAAGAAAACTTCGGTGAACTGGCCGGTCGGGCTCGGCGGCAAGGGCAATGAGGGCGTCTCCGGTTTGGTTAAGCAGACGCCAAACTCGATCGGCTACGTGGAGCTGATTTACGCCGTCCAGAACAAGATGAGCTACGGCAAAGTCCAGAATGCCGATGGCAAGTTCGTCAAGGCGGACCTGGCGAGCGTCTCTGCGGCCGCGGCGGGCGCCGCCGAGAACATGCCGGATGACTTCCGCATCTCAATTACGAACGCGCCAGGAGCGGCGGCGTATCCAGTTTCGAGCTTCACTTGGCTTCTGATTCCCGCACAAATCCAGGACGCAGCGAAGCGCGACGCCATCAAGGGTTTTCTCACGTGGATGCTGAACGATGGCCAGAACTCAGTTGAAGCGCTTTCCTATGCCCGGCTGCCCAAGCCCGTCCGAGCCAAGGAAGCGAAGGCCATCGCTCTCATCCAATAGCATGGCGAGTGCAGCCAGTACCGTCGAGCGCGGTGTCCCCCCCGGTTCGGGACACCGCACCTTGCTTCGCCGCCTGACGAGCGGGGATGAAATCGCCCACCTGATCACGCTCCTCTTCGCCGCCAGCATTCTTCTGATCACCTGCCTCCTCGTTTACCAGCTCTGGATAAAGTCGGAAATCGCCCGGGACAAATTCAGCTGGCATTTCTTTTTCACCAGCGTCTGGGATCCGGTCTTTGGACAGTTCGGCGCACTTCCCTTTATCTACGGCACGTTGGTGACATCCGGTCTGGCGCTCTTGATTGCGGTACCGCTGGGTTTGGGCGCCGCGATCTTCTTGGCGGAGCTGGCCCCGCGCCGAATTTCGGATGGGCTCGCTTTCCTGATCGACTTGCTTGCGGCGGTTCCCAGCGTCATCTACGGACTTCTTGGAATCTTTATTGTGGTCCCCCTGATGCGCGAGAAGATCGGGCCCGCTTTGAGAGCGACCTTCGGCTATCTTCCCTTCTTCCAGGGCCCCAACTATGGGGTCGGTTTCCTCACCGCCGGAATCGTCCTGGCCATCATGGTTGTGCCATTCATCATTTCCGTTTCGCGGGAAGTTCTGATGATCGTTCCGGGTGATCAGCGAGAAGCCGCGCTGGCGCTCGGTGCGACGCGCTGGGAATCAACCTGGAGAGTCGTCGTCCCGTTCGCCAAGACCGGCATTCTCGGCTCGATTTTCCTGGCCCTGGCTCGCGCCCTCGGCGAAACCATGGCCGTGACCATGGTCATCGGCAACGATCCGAAAATCAGCGCCTCGCTTTTCGCTCCCGGCTACTCGATTGCCGCCGTCATCGCCAACGAGTTCAGTGAAGCGACCGGGGATCTCTACATTCATTCCCTCGTCTTGCTCGGATTGGTGCTCTTTCTTCTCACCTTCATTCTCAACGGCCTCGCGCGCCTGCTGATTCTGGCCACCGCGCAGCGCGGAGGAGCGCACGAATGAGCGTTCGCACCATTTGGAGAAAATCGCTGAACGTCGTGATGCTCAGCCTTACCGGAGCCTGCGCTCTCGTCACCGTCTCCGTGCTGATCTTCATCCTCGGCTACCTGGTGTGGAACGGAGGCAGCTCGCTAAGCTGGAATTTCTTCACCAAGCTGCCCACTCCCGTCGGCGAGGCAGGCGGCGGCTTGGCCAATGCAATCGTTGGCAGCGCCAAGCTGCTTCTCGTTGCTTCGCTCATCGGCGTGCCCATCGGATTTCTCGGCGGCGTCTATCTGGCGGAATTTGGCGGCAAGACCTTCCCTTTCATCATCCGCTACGCCACCGATTTACTGAATGGCGTGCCCTCCATCGTGATCGGAATCTTCGCGTATGCCGTGGTCGTCCTGCCGATGCATCACTTCTCAACGCTCGCCGGCGGATTCGCTCTCGGCGTAATGATGATTCCGATCGCGGTGCGCAGCACCGAGGAATTCCTGCGCGGCGTGCCGCGTGGATTGCGCGAGGCGGCGATGGCTTTAGGGGCAAGCAAATGGCGGACAGTCGCGTCCGTTGTGATCCCTGCCGCTTTTCAGGGAATTCTGACGGGACTCATGCTCGACTTGGCTCGCGTGGCGGGCGAAACCGCGCCGCTCCTTTTCACCGCGTTCAGCAACCGCTTCTGGAGCCCGGGATGGAATCAACCGACAGCGTCTTTGCCGGTGATGATTTATACTTATGCGATCGCGCCGTATGACGACTGGCATCGTCAAGCTTGGGCCGCCGGACTGGTTTTGTTGGGATTGGTTCTGCTGGCAAATATCGGAGCCCGGCTGATTCTTTCGCGCCGGGCCTCGTTCCTGAGGTCTTAGGGGATGACCGTGACCGGACTACCTAATCCCGCAGTCTCGATCAAAGCGCGGCTTTCGGACTCCCCGGAGAAAAAAACCAATTCTCCCGTGGCCAATCTGCCGCTCCGCTTCGAAATCCGGGGCGTCAACTTCTACTACGGTCCCAAGCAAGCTCTCTTCGATATCGCCCTGGAGGTTCCTACCAACCGCGTGACCGCTCTCATTGGCCCTTCCGGCTGCGGCAAGTCCACTTTCCTGCGCACCCTGAACCGGCTTCAGGAAACGATTCCGCACAGCCGCCTCGAAGGCGAAATCCTGCTCGACCGCCAGAATATTCTCGAGCTCGACGTCGTCAAGCTCCGCCGCCGTGTCGGCATGGTTTTCCAGCGGCCGAATCCCTTCCCCAAGTCGATTTTCGACAACGTGGCATACGGTCTGCGCATCAACGGCTACAAAGGAAATCTGAACGAGCTGGTCGAGCACAGCCTCCGCCGCGCCGCCCTTTGGGACGAGGTCAAGGACAAGCTGCACCACTCTGCCTACGCCCTTTCCGGCGGCCAGCAGCAGCGCCTTTGCATCGCCCGCGCCCTGGCGGTCGACCCGGAAGTCTTGCTCCTCGACGAGCCCTGCTCGGCGCTCGACCCGGTGACCACCGCGAAGATCGAGGAGCTGATGTTTCAACTGAAGGATAGCTGCACGATGGTGATCGTCACTCACAATATGCAACAGGCTGCGCGCGCCAGCGACTTCACCGCTTTCCTGCTCGACGGAAAACTGATCGAGCACGCGGTGACGCCTCAGCTCTTTACCACGCCTTCGGATCCCCGCACCGAGGCGTACATCACCGGCCGCTTCGGCTAGACCGGGGTTTGTAGGGTGGGCGTAGGGCGACGCGCTTGTGGTGAGCGTAGCCGAATCCATGCGTCGTCCGTAGCACGGAACTGGGCTATCCTCTCGGGTGTCATTCCGAGCGGGACGAGGAATCTGCAGGGTTGTTGGGTTGTCGGTTTGTAGCCCGCCCTCTTCAGGCTTGTGGTGAGCGCAGCCGAACCAGGCGGGGTTTGGAACTACGCAAAGTTCCCGCGGCTGAATGGGCCCGACGGCTGATAGAAAGCGGAGAACCATGGAACGCCATTTCGAACACGACCTCGAGGAATTGAAGCAGCGATTGCTGTGGATGGGCAGCCTGGCGGAAAACGCGGTTCACAAGGCTGTCCAATCCGTATTGGACGCGGACGAGTCTTTCGCCGAGCAAGTCCTGGAAGAAGAAAACACCATCAATGAAATGCAGATCGAGATCGACGAGCGCGTGCAGCGCCTGCTGGCGCTTCAGCAGCCCATGGCCATCGATCTGCGCTTCATCCTGGCCGTTTCGCGCATCAACAATGACCTCGAGCGCATCGGCGATCAGGGCGTCAACATCGCCCAATCCGCCCTGCGCATCCTGCGTCACCCCCAAGTGAAGCCTTACGTGGACTTGCCGCGCATGAGCGAGCTCGCCGAAGGCATGGTCCGCGACAGCTTGAACGCGCTGGTCCACAACGATCAGGAGCTGGCCAAGAGCGTCCTCGCCCGTGATGACGAAGTGGACCGCATCCGCGATCAAATGTTCCGCGAGCTGCTCACTTACATGATGGAAAATTCCGCCGTGGTCTTTCCCGCCTTCGAGCTGATCCTCGTCGCCAAAAACCTCGAACGCATCGGCGACCACGCCACCAACATCGCCGAAGACGTCATCTACATGATCGCCGGCCGCGACGTCCGCCACCCCGCCCTCGACCGCCGCTAGCCCCCGGCCTTTTTTCCGTAGATTCTCTCTTAGGTGTCAAGAAATTTTTCTTTTGGAGTGGCAGAACCTTTTCTTGTTGAGCTCATGCAGCCTCTGCTGCGCAATGGCCAGACGCTGGAGCTAGGTGATAGAGTTTGGCGCCGTCATAGGGCTGGCGGTATTTGAGCAT
>JBARRP010000303.1:0-8886 GCA_049644285.1 Candidatus Acidiferrales bacterium
AGGCTCAGAAGGCTCGAGCTTCCGGCCTCAGGGGCATTCGGCCTCCTCGCCGGAACAACACCCACCGCGCACTCACTCTCACACAAAACGAAGATACAAGGGGCATCCGCCGCGGCGGACCGTGCCCATTCGCCGAAGCCGTTTAGTGCTGCTGGGTGATGGAGGTGCAAGCCCATTTGTACGGAGGAGAGCTTGTGAGCTTTCGAGATGGTGGGTTAGAGTGGCGCTTTCTCGAATGAGGGTCATCCCTCGTGATGAAGATCCCACTCTTCGATCTGAAATCAGAGTATGCGGCACTCGGAGCGGAGATTCGCGAGGCACTCGACCGAGTCTGCCGCGACGCCTCTTTCATCCTTGGAGAAGAGGTAGAAGCATTTGAGCGGGAATTTGCGACATTCTGCGAAGTGAAACATTGCATCGCCCTCAATTCCGGCACGAGCGCGCTCCATCTCGGCCTGCTGGCGCTGGGCGTTCAGCCGGGCGATGAAGTAATCACGACCCCGAACACGTTTATCGCCACCGCCGAAGCTATCACGTATTGCGGGGCGCGGCCTGTGTTCGTGGACATCGATCCCGCCGCCGCCAATCTCGATGCGAGTGTGGTTGAGCGAGCGATTACGTCGCGCACCAAGGCGATCCTTCCGGTTCATCTCTACGGACGACCTTCCGAGATGGCTGCTCTGGCAGAAATTGCGCGCCGCCATCAACTCGCGCTGCTCGAAGACGCCTGCCAGGCGCATGGCGCCCGCTACCGGGGCCGACGGGTTGGCGGCCTGGGAGACGCCGCAGCATTTAGTTTTTATCCCACCAAGAATCTCGGCGCCTACGGCGAAGGCGGAGCCCTCACAACCAATGATGATCGAATCGCTCAATTTGCGCGCACGGCCCGGAGCCACGGTCAGAGTCGCCGGTACGAGCATGCCTTCGTCGGGTATAACTACAGGATGGATGGCTTTCAAGGTGCTATTTTGCGCATTAAGCTAAGACATTTGGCGGAGCGGTCGGCACGGCGGCAGGAAATCGCGCGCGAATATCGTCAGCGGCTTGAAGGAGCGCGATTAGAAATCCCGCAGGACGATCCTCGTGACGAGATAACCTATCACCAGTTCGTCGTCTATGTTCACCATCGTGACGCCGTTCTCCGCCAACTCGAATCCCGCGGCATCGAGGCGGGCGTCTACTATCCCAAGCCACTCCATCTTCAATGCGCCTACGCCGGACTGGGATACCCTCCAGGAACATTTCCTTGCGCAGAGCAGGCTTGCGATCGTGTTTTAAGCCTGCCGCTTTTTCCGGAATTGGCGCAGGAACAGGTTCATTACGTCGCGGATTGTCTGGCGGAAATCGTGGGGAAGAAGAATTAACGCGCTTCCCCCTCGGGCTACTGCGCACAAACACAAGACAATTTAATGACCTCGGTATGTATCGCTGCATCGCCGCGGCGTGTGGTGAGCCGAGCGAGTCAAAGGAAGGAAATGTCGACGGGCCAGGGTGCGCCGCCTCTTCGCGCCCTGCTTCACCAGAGTCATTAGCTCCGCGAGACGAGCGAGTCGCGGCTGATCTTGTCGATCGACGAAGCACCGGTCTGCGCCATGATCACTTGCAGCTCGCGCCGGAGTATCTGGATCACGGTTTCCACGCCTTCCTGCCCGAACGAGGAGAGTCCCCAAATGTGAGGGCGCCCGATTCCCACTGCAGTCGCGCCCAGGGCCAGAGCTTTAAAAGCATCTGCGCCGGAGCGGAAGCCGCTGTCGATAAGCACCGGGATCCTGCCGCCCACGCCAGCCAGAACCTCCGGCAAACACTCGATGGTTCCCCGGCCGCTGGCATCCTCATGGCCGCCGTGGTTCGACACAATGATCCCATCGACCCCGTGCTCGACTGCGAGCGCCGCGTCCTCGCGGGCCACGATGCCCTTGAGGACCAGCTTCATGCGAGTCATGTCCCTGAGGCGCTTGACATCGTCCCAGCTCAGCTTCAGGTTGTTCTCACCCCTGAGAGAGCCGACTGCCCCGATCACGTCCATCGGCAGGCTTGCTGCGATCCTGGTGACCGGGGGCAGACTGCTGTGGCAACCGCTGCAGCGCGAGTCGGCCTCGCGCTTGAGGCCAGGGACGCCGGCACGTTGCACCGACTTTGCGCCGATCGTGTTGGCCCCGTTGTCGTCGATCGTCCAGACGAGGGTTGGGCAACCCGTCGCCTCGAGACGCTTGATGACCACCCGATCCAGCACCGGTCCTGTTACAGCAACCCAGACCGGCTCACCACGAGCCGCGACCACCTCCTCGATCCCCCTGGGATCCGTCAGGATCGCCTGTGAAGCTGCCAGGATTTGCAGGGTGCGCGTCGCCTTGTCGGCGCGCGCCACGACCACGGCCCCCTGGGGATAAAACGCATTCATCCTGCCGACCGGACAAGTGAAGATCGGCGATTCCCAGCTAACACCGAAGATCCGAACGGACTGGTCGACTTTGTCGATGCCGGGCAGCCGTCGCAGGCGAATCTCGTACTTGGTGAAGCCGGCGCGATTTGCCTTGGCAGTTTCGTTGTAGAAGGAACCGTCGGTCACGAAAGTATAGTGCGCCAGGGGAAGCTTCTCGCGCGCGGCGGCGTCGAAGTCCATGACGGTGAGCGCCTCTTTCACTGACTTGATGATGACCGCGTCCTTCGGGGCCAAGGACATCTCCTGCGCCACGAGAGGCTGTGCCAGAAGCTCCTGCACCAGCGCCGATGCGGCACCCGCGTAGGCCAGCACTGGGCTAGCAGCCAGGAAGCTCAGGAACTTGCGACGGTCCGTCAATTTGCTGGAAGACGCCATGCTCTTGCTTCTCCTTCCGTGCACAGAGCGCGACGACGTTAATGCAAGGAAACGATGGCCCGCGGTCTATTAGACCGTCACGACTGCAACTGGGTCTGTAGCGGCTGTTCGCGAGCGGCCCGCGCCCGACCTGTAAGCACTCGTCTGCTCACATCTACACCGCGTCAGTTCTGGGTGTGTTTTTCGGTTTCGCCCGAGGCAAGGTCTGCCGTTGGAATTCCCGCGGCCGCCGACGAAGAGGCGGCGCTCGAGGAACTGAGCAGGCTGTCGCGCATTGTCTGGCCCAGCCCGTCGAAAACCCTCGCGAACGAACTGCGCAACGCCTGTTCGCTGCTGCGTGTGAGAGATTCGATGACGTTCTGCCCGTGCTCGTTCAGCTTTCGCACCGAACCCATCATCCAGGAATCGGAAGCCATCTGCAGCCGTTCCTGATATCTCTCGATCGATTCACCGCTCAGCGCGTCAAGTCCCGCGCGCCACTCCTGCTGGACCGCTTCGCGCTGCGAGCGGAAAGAATCAAGCGCCGCGCCACATTCAGCGCGAAGCATTTCCTTGATGTCGTCTAGGTTCTGCTGCATCTGCGCCGACAACTGGGCGCGGAAGTTTTCGAGGGAAACGCTCGCGGCCACCTCGAGGTTTCGATGCAATTGTTCCGCAGAGCGCTCGAGCTGGGCAGCGCTTTCCTCCGAGGCTGCGCGGCTTGACTCCCGGAATCGTTCGACCGCTTGCTCGGATATCTCGCCGAGCACCTCGCCGAAGGAAACGGCTGCGGCTTGAGCCGCCTGTCCGATCTGGCTACTCGACCGGTCGATCACTTCTCCGGCCGCCCCTTCGAGCTGGACCTGCAACTGCTCAGCATGCGCGGACCGTTGCTGCTCCAGCTCTGCGGCAACTTCTTGGGAAACCTCATGGGCCTTTTTCTCGAGGGTCTCTCCGAGGGCAACAAGACTGTCTTCGACGAGCGCCTGGATGCGGCCCTGGGCCTGTTGGAGGTTCCACTCGGAAGCCTTCGCGATGGACTCGGCGGCCGCGTGGGTCGCGCGCACTCCGCTCGTGTCGAGCTCTTCGACCCATTTCGAGAGCGCTTCCTTTTTCACTGCTTCAAGATCGTTCCGCAGCTGGGCCAACGTCAGTTCCTGCTGAGAATCTGATTCCCGCCGGATGTTGTCGGCAGACTGGCGGAGGCGTTCCCGGTGGAGCCTGAGACTCTCCTCGGCCTGCACCTCGCGCGCCGAGAGTTCGCGCAAGAGCTCGGGAACGCGTTCGAGGTGGGAGCCGATTTTGGACTGCACCTCGGACATCGTTCGAGCGATGAACTGCTGCCCGGCGGACTCGAGCACGGGCGCTACGCGTTGCGCCAGACCCATCGCGAGTGCGTCGGCGCGGCGATTCAGCTCCGCGGTCTGCGTGCTTAGAATTTTTTCGAGGCGCCGGTGCAGCTGGTTTAGCGTATCCTGGCTGGCCGCTTCAAACTGAGCGGCGTTTTCCCTCAGCCGGCTGGCCGTCTCTTCCACCCCCTCGAGCGAAGCGCGCGCTCCTGCCAACTCCTGTTCGAGAGCGCCCTTCAGTTGCACGAGCGATTCCCGGGCCTCGGCCAACGCTTGCAATGCTGGGCGGCTCAGTTCGACGAGACGCACTTCCATTTGCTGTTCCGCGGATTCGAGAGCGCCTTGCGATCCCTCGGCAACCCGGCCCAAGAGACGCTGCATCCCGGAATCCAGAGAAGACTGCAGGAGTTCGTTCCACTGCCCTCTCGCCAGCTCCATCTCCGTGGTAAGGCGCTGGCGCCACTCGACCAGGACATTCCCCGCTTGCGTCTCTTCCACGGAGTGCTCTGCCTGCCTGGCGCGGTCTTCAAGCGCTGCGCTCATGGCGTCGACCTGCAGGCGCATCTGCGCCAGGTGCCGGGTGGAGGACTCCACGGTATCGAGCTCGGAGCGCAACGCCTCCAATCGCCGGTCGAGCTCGGAAACGAAATCGCGCGCCTTGGTCAAATTCGTTTCCAATTCTGTTTTCAAACCGGATCGGACTTCCTCCTGGGTAGAGGCGATCCGCTCCTCGAGCTCTGCGGAAAGCTGAGTGCGTGCCGCCGCGCTCGCGCGTTCGAACTCTTCCTTCCAGCGCTGATAAAACGTTTCGGAGCTCGCCGTGCGTTCCTGCTGAATCTTCTCCGCCCTCTGCTCGATTTCTTCTTTGGCCTTGGCGGCAGCGTGTTCCACGGCTCGAACGGCGTGGCGCTCCACTTGAGCGCGCAACTCGCGGAGGAGCGGGGCTTCCAACTCTCCAGCTATCGCGGAATCTTTCGAAGAAGCAGGCTGCTCTCCCGACTCTTCTACCCGTTTCTTTGTGGCGCTGAGAAGTGTTTCCATGAAGTTGGTCAGCGCGGGAGGATTTTCGGCGGTCTCCGTTGCCGGACTTCCTTCTTGCAATTGTGTCGTCGTCAGAATCGCGGAGCCCTGCTCCTCCTCTTCCGGATTCGTCTGTGGCGCCGCAGTCGAGTTCTGGTTCCAGTCTCCAGGGGGCGAGGCCAGTCCCCAGATGTTCGTTGGGGTTTCCAGCTCGACCGCAATCTGGAAGAGCTCACGAACGGTGTGAGGCCGTTGGATCCACACGACACGGGCGCGCACGCACTCGGGTCCCGTCGAGGATTCGCGCTGGGGCGCTTCCAGCGTGACCCAGGTATTCTTCGGGAGGTGGTGCTTCGAGGGGTATTTGCAACCGTGAACGTTGAAAACCATCGTCGTGGTGCGTTCTTCGAACGGCTGCCCAAGCAAGTCCATCCCGCGCACAATCAACGGCAGCGTTTGCGCAATGCGAGTGCTGCGGCGCCTCTGCTGGCTGGAATGAGGTTCGGTGCTATGAAATGAAGCTGCATTGGCCACGAGAGTTCTCCTTCGGATGCGCCCGAGGATAGCACCCTCACGGCTGCGGGTCGAGCCCCTCAGAGCTGCGCAGAAAAAACCTGTGGAAAAAGGTTGACGTCACACCGCATCGCGTGAGAAAGCCAATGCCGGTGCGGCCCCCTGAAGAAACAGGCTTAGCTCTTCTTTTTCCGCTTGGAAATAGTGGTTACGTCTCCACCACTCAGCGCCGCGAGGCCATCAAGCGCCTGCTTCGCCTGTGCGGCGTACGGACCGTTCGGCGCCACGTCGATGCATTTCTGATAAGCCTCCATCGTTCCAGGCGGAATAATGTACATCAACTTGTCGCCCTCCTGCTTGGTATCAATCGTGCCTGCCATCGCGTTGCCCAGCAGATACCACGCCTGCGGGTCACTGGGCTGCGCCTCGGTGGCCTTCTTCAGAGGCACAACGGCTTCCTTCATCTTGCCGCCGTTCGAGAGCACAATCCCCAGATTCTTCCAGCAGACTCCGCCCACGGTCGCATCCACCGTGATGCCTCTTTCGCACGCGCCGTTCGCTTCGGCATACTTCCCAGCCTTTGCGAGATCGGTCGCCAGCGCGGAATACACCGAGCCTTGCGGCTTCAGATCCAGCGATTTCTGGAAGGCGCCCGCGGCATCGTCAAACTTGTTCAGGCAATCAAGGGCCAAACCCAGGTTCGCCAAAACCGTCGCATGGTTATTTACATCTTTCTGCCCGGCGACTTGTTCAGCTTGCTGAAGCTCATTCGCTGCGGTCTGACAATCGCTACTTAATTTGTCCTGCAGGGCAGACTTCTGATCGGCGGGAGCCGAGCTCAATTGCCCCCTGACCGTTTTGGAATCGTTCAAGGCTGCCATCCCCGCGTCGAAGTGCTCTTTCATGCCCTGAAATTTCTTTTCCTCTTCCTCGCGCTTTTTCAGTTCCTCCGCGCTGGGGCCGGACTTGGCCGCGATCTCCTGGAAGTTGATCTTGATAGCATTCTCTTGGCCTTCCTGCACCTGAACCTGCACGACATAGTTGATCGGCGGAATCTCTTTCTTGAGCGTGATTTCATACAGCCCAGAGCGCAGACCGAGCTGCACGAATTTGCCCGCCTTGTCCGTCTTCGTCGTGTACATCTGCCCCGTTTGCGGGTTCTTGATCTCGACGTTGACTTCGGGAAAGGGTTTTGCCTGGAGATCGAGCACCTCGCCGTCTAGCCGGCCGGTTCCCTGCCCCGCGGCGAGGACAGCAAAGAAAAGTGCCAAGGCCACTGCTCCCCAGGTGGTTACAAATCGTCTCATGATCGCGTCTCCCTCCTATTCACTTGGATGCAGCCGCCTATTATGGCGCAACTCGAGCCCGGTATGCGATAGGGTCCCTTACGCCAGCCTCTTCGAACGCCCGGAGCCTTAGCCGGCAGCTATCGCATACCGCACAGGCTTCTTCCTCGAATTTATAACACGACCACGTGCGGTCGAGCGGTGCTCCCAGCTCGATTCCGCGTCGCACGATCTCGCTTTTGCGCATGTCGATGACAGGCGTCACAATTTCAATGCGCGTCTCCGGCCGAGTCCCCGCGCGCACCAGCTCCGAAAACGCACGATAATACTCCGGACGGCAATCCGGATAACCGGAACTGTCCTCCGTAACAGCGCCGACGAAAATCGCTGTGGCGCCGATCACTTCGGCCCAGCTCACTGCCACCGCTAGAAAATGAGCGTTGCGGAAAGGCACGTACGTGATGGGAATCCCCGCGGCCGCATTGAGTCCCTGTTCGGGCACTGCGATCCGCGAATCGGTGAGTGCCGAGCCGCCGATCTGACGCAGCGAATCCAGACGCACTACCAGCCGCTCGCGCACGTCATAGAAATCCGCAATCTCATCGAAGGCGCGCCGCTCACGCCGCTCAGTCAGTTGGCCGTAGCTCGCATGTAGCATTGCCGGCCGATGCGTTTCGTGTGCGATTGCCGCAGTAACGCACGAATCCATCCCCCCGCTCAGCAGCACAACAGCCTTGTTTGACTGGTTCGAGTCGGCCACCACCAAGAGTATAGTCCGAATGATTTACTTCACAAACTCCGGCCTCCTCCCGCTTCAGAATACAGCGATGGCCGGGCTCATGAATCAATTATCTAAATCTCTAGATTGACTTTCTTAATTTATTGTAGTGGAATGTTTGTGTTTATAAAGAATGGTTATGGATATAGCGAAGGCAGTTTGTCCCGACTGCGGCCAGGCTTTAAAGGTAGGCCGAATGGTCTGTCCGTCCTGCAAGATGGTGCTCGAAGGCGACTTCGACGTTTCTCCCTTGGGCAAACTCAGCGTTGAGGATCAGGCTTTCGTGATTGCGTTCGTCCGGCATGACGGCTCGCTCAAGAAAATGGAGAGCCTGTTTGGGATCAGCTATCCCACGGTGAAGAATCGCCTAAACGCCATCGCGGCGGCGCTGGATAAGAATTTCGAGGCGCCCTCGCCAAACCTGTACGTGCTGGAACAATTATCTCGCGGCGAGCTCACCGTGGACGAAGCTCTCGAAAGATTGAGTTGAAAGCAGAAAAGGAGAGAGACAACCATGTCCGCCGAAAGAAAGAGAGTTCTTGAAATGCTGGCTGCGGGAAAGATCACCGCGGAGGACGCTGAAAGGTTACTCGACAAGTTGGAAGGTTCGGCCTCGGATCAGACTGGTTCGAAGGAAAAAACCGAAGAGGGATCCGCTGCCGCACCAAAGAAGCAGCGCTTCTTGCGCATCGTCGTCGAGAGGCCCGGACAAGATCGTGTCAATGTCCGTGTGCCACTTTCGTTCACGCGCACCGGTAGATTGCTCGCGGTTCTCCCCTTGAAGGTCGGCGAGAGGCTGGCCGAGTATGGGATCGACCTCTCCGCATTCGCTGCCATGAAGGATGACGAGTTGGCACAAGCGATTGAGAATGCAAATATCGATATCGATCGCGGCAACGGAAAAAAGGTGCGGATTTACTGCGAATAGCGACCCGGGTGCAACGTGGACCGCACCGTTCACGCAACCTCGGTCTGACCCAAAGGTCCACCCGTAGATTCTCTCTTAGGTGTCAAGGAATTTTTCTTTTGGAGTGGCAGAACCTTTTCTTGTTGAGCTCATGCAGCCTCTGCTGCGCAATGGCCAGACGCTGGAGCTAGGTGATAGAGTTTGGCGCCGTCATAGGGCTGGCGGTATTTGAGCAT